>CAMBFA010000089.1 GCA_945865325.1 Candidatus Kuenenia stuttgartensis | reverse complement strand
CTGTCGTGCAAGCATTTCGGTGGGGAATGCCACGAGATGGGGGTGATGCTGCTCGTCTTCACTCCGTGTCTCTACTGCGATGTCTCCGACAGCTGGATGCTGCCGAGCAAGTGGCAACGGGCGGCGATCGGCGCGGCGGGGATGTACATCGAGTTGATCCTCGCCTCGATCGCCACCTTCCTGTGGTGGAACTCCCATCCGGGGGTCTTCAACCAACTGTGCCTCGACGTGATGTTCGTATCGAGCGTGTCGACGCTGATGTTCAATGCCAATCCGCTCATGCGCTACGACGGCTATTACATCCTCTCCGACCTCCTCGAGATCCCCAATCTGCGGCAGAAGGCGACGACGATCCTCGGCAGGCTGGCGTCGCTGGGGTGCCTCGGTATCGAGCAGCCGGAGGACCCGTTCCTCCCCACGCGCAACCGTGGCCTGTTCGCCCTCTTCGCCATCGCCTCGAGCCTCTACGGCTGGATGGTGACGGCGTCGATCTTCCTCTTTGTGTGGAGTGTCTTCAAACCCTACCGCCTCGAGGTGCTGGGGCAGATGCTCGCGATGGGCGCCCTGTGGGGGCTTGTCGTCAGGCCGATCCAAAACATGATCAAGTTCCTCAATGTTCCCGGGAGGCGCGAGGAAGTGAAGCTCCGTAATCTCTTAACGACGGGAGCCGTCGTCGCCGCCCTCGCCGCTGCCGTGGCACTCATTCCCCTTCCCCAGCGGGTGTGGTGTGCCGCCGAACTGCGTCCCCGGGCGGAGGAGACGGTCTACGTGTCGGTCGCCGGCGTCCTCGAGCGCATCGCGGTGAAGCCGGGAGCGCTGGTCGAGGCCGGCGCCGAGATCGCTCGGCTCTCCAGCATCGATCTCGATCTGGCGATCGCCGATCTTCTCGGCAAGGCCACCCAGGCCCGGTCGCGATTGGCGAGCCTTGAGCGCGAGCGGTTTACCGATCCCGCCGCCAGCCTCGAGATCGGCACCGTGGAGGAATCGCTCAAGAGCGTTGAGGAGCAACTCAAGCGGAAGCGGAAAGACCGGTCGGACCTCGTGCTCACCGCCCCGCGGAGCGGCGTGGTGCTCCCATCCCCGGCCTTGAAGGCCCCCCCGGACGGCACCGGCCGGCTCCCCGGGTGGAGCGGCCATGTCCTCGAGAAGCGGAACCTCGGCGCTACGCTTGCCGAGGGGACG
The DNA here is from genome assembly GCA_945865325.1 of Candidatus Kuenenia stuttgartensis. GTDB lineage: Bacteria > Planctomycetota > Planctomycetia > Pirellulales > UBA1268 > QWOP01. The sequence goes on along the minus strand of CAMBFA010000089.1, from coordinate 15,622 downwards.
GTTCTCTGTCTCGTCGGTGATCCGAACGCGTTCGAGGCGGTGATGGTCGTCGACCAGTCGGAGATGGAGTTCGTGTCGCGGGGGCAGCGGGTCGACCTGAAACTCGATGCGATGCCCTGGCAGACGTTCCGCGGAACGATCGACGAGATCGCCGAAACGAATCTCGAGGGTGGATCGGAGCGGTTGAGCGTGAAGTCCGGCGGCCAGGTTCCCACGCGGACCGACGAATCGGGGCGGGAGATGCCGATCTCCACCAGCTACGAGGCCCTCATGGCGGTCGATGATCCCGACGGTGCCTTCACTGCCGGGATGCGCGGCTCGGCGCGGATCCGGGTCGGGCAGCGGACGGTCGGCAGTTGGCTGCTGCGTCTTCTCTGGCAGACGTTCAACTTCCGGATGTGATCCCCGCCCGACCATCAACTCCCCGTCTACCCATGCCGCATCTGGAGCGGATCACACTCCATCCGGTGAAGAGCCTCGACGGCCTCGATGTCGAGCGGGCCTGCGTGCTCCCCTGCGGGGCGCTGGCCAACGACCGCCGCTGGCGCCTGGTCGACTTCGATGGGCATGTCGTCAACGCCAAGCGGACGCCGCTCATCCAGCGCATCCGGGCGACCTTCGATCTCGACAGCACCCCAACGGTGGGGCTCTCCACCGCCCCCGACTGGCGCGGGGAGACAGCGCCCCCCCCCCCTTTTGCAAACAGCTTTCCCCTCGTGCCCGGGCCGGAGGGGCCATGTCGCTGGCTCTCCGCCGCACTCGGGGTGGAGGTCCTCCTCCAGGAGCGTGCCGAAGGGGGATTTCCCGACGACCGCGACGCTATGGGGCCGACGCTCGTCTCCACCGCATCGCTGGCCGAAGTGGCCCGCTGGTTCTCCCTGCCGCTCGGGGAAGTCCGGCGCCGATTCCGGATCAATCTTGAGGTGGGCGACTGCCAGGCCTTCTGGGAAGACGCGTTGGCCAGCCCCGCGCCCCCCGGGAAAACCTCCGGTGCGCTCGCCGGACCGGTCCCGTACGCCCCCCTCCCAACCGATCCCTGCCCCCCGCCGCCGCTGTCGTTTCGTGTCGGCGAGGCCGGCTTCACGGCTGTCAACGTCTGTCGGCGCTGCCCCGTGCCGGCCCGCGACTCGAGCACTGGCCGCATCACGGAGCACTTCCGAGAGGTGTTTGAGGCCTGGCGGCGGCGGCGGCTCCCCCGTGACGTCGATGCGGCGGCCTGGGGGGGATTTTACCGGCTGGCGATCAACACCGTCGGCGATGGGAAGGGCGGAAACGTGCACGTGGGCGACCGGATCGAACCGGTCGCCCACGCGGGTGATTCATGACCTCGCCGGCCACCGCCGATCAGTTGGGCGGCAGCGGGACGGAGAGGGCCGGATCGTAGAACGGTGGCGGCGGGATGAGGATGTTCCCGTCGCCATCGATGACATCCGCGGGGAGATCCTGCACCGACGTGCTGAAGTTGAGCCCCTGGAGATTGGCCTCGTTGGCGGCCCGGATGTTGAGGATCCCCTGGCCGGGGTTGACGACGCCAGTGGTGGCGTCGAACGTCCAGCCGACCGAGTCGAGGAGGATGTTGCCGTTGACTGTGGAAACGGTGCCCGAAACGATCGTTGCAGCGCCGCCGACCCGGTTGCTTACCACGCTGGCGTTCAGCACGGCTCCCGGCGCGTCGGCCACCGACAGGATGATCCCGTTGCCCCCGGTTGTCACGATCCGGTTGTCGTTGACCGTGACATTCATGACGCCGCTCTCGGTGGCCTGGGCCCGGACGCCGACCGGCACCAGCGCGAAGGTCGACCCGACGACCTGAACGGTCGACTGGCTGCCGAACACGCCCGGGGCGATCCCCGCCGTGGCATCGACACCGGCGGTCCCGATACGGTCGAACTTGGTGTTCTCGACGTACGCTTGGCCGTTGGTGATCTCGACACCCGCGGCGGTCGTCCCCTCGATCGAGGAGTTCGTGATCCGGACCCGACCGTCGTTGAAGATATTTTCGACGACCACGGCCGATCCACCGGTGTTGATGAACGTCGAGTTGTCGATATTGACCTTCGGATCGCCCGCCCCGGCGTTGCCACCGTCGACGACGAACCCGTCGGCCGTGAGGCCGGTCAGGACCATGTTCGAGAAATTGAGCGTCGAGTTTGAGCCGGTGGCATCGCGGATCACGACACCGGTCTGCTGGGGACCGCTGCCGACGATCCGGACGTCGTTGACGATCACGAAGCTGGCCGGATTGGTGATGTCGGTGTCGGTGATGCCGACCTGCGAACCGGTGATCTGGAGATGGTCGACGACAGATCCGTTGCGGAGCGTGATCGCCGGCGCGGCCCCCGAGGCGATCACCGGATAGTCGGTGCTCTTCACACCACTCCACACCGGCACAAGGCCCATGTTCGCCGTTGGCAGTCGCATGGCCGACCCCTGGCCAACGAGGAACTGGTGATCGGCCGAGAAGTGGAAGTCACCCGCATAGGGCTGATTCGAACTGATCCCCTGGTGAACGAGGATGATATCGAATTCTTTCGTCGCCAAGAGCTGCGCGTCGGCGAGCGTGGCCACCGGCGATTCCTCGGTGCCCAGCCCCGTGGCCGCCATGGCGGAGACAGACTGCGGCCCGGCGGCCGTGCCCGCGGCCGCGGCGCTGTCGACGTGGATCACGTTCCAGGGGGTGTTGGTGTAGGGACTCAAGGTCTGCACCGGCGCTTGGTGGGCACGGACGATATGCTCGTTGCGCATCATCGGCTGCTCGAGCTGGTCGGAGACGTTCCGCCGCCGCGAACCACCCATCCGGTAGGTGATCCTGGCAAAGCCGGTCCAGTCGAAGTAGCTGTCGTTGTTGGCCTGGAGCGAGAAGTCCCAGTTGTTGAGCAACGTCATGTCGAGGCGGGTGTACACACCGCCGAAGTACGGGACGACGTCAGCGCCGCTGGGGAGGTTGTAGCGGGCGTTGCCGAAGGAGTAGCCGCCGACGCTCACCATGCCGGCCCAGTCGGAGAGGCCGGGGACGTAGGCACCGACTTCGAGATCGGCCCCGGTAAGACCGGCATTGATGCCGAGCACGCCGAGGAGCGAATTGCCAACGTACGGTCCCATCGTCGACGCGGTGGTGCCCACCGGGATGTAGCCGTTGCTCCGCAGGTTGCCATAGTCGGTGAGCCATTCACCCGACACGCCGACCTGGTTGTAGGACATCCCTCCAGGGAAGACATAACTCCCGCTGGGGTCGTTGATCCAGGTGTTGCCGTACTGGTTTTGGTCGCCGTCGTAGTCCCAATAGACGCCGATGCCGCCGATCGTGCCGCCGAAGAACTGCTTGCGGACGATACCGACGTTCGAGAAGAAGCCGCCGTAGTTGGAGAGGTGACTCCGCAGATCAGCCGACCAGAACCCACCCAGGTCGTCCTCGGCGTAGGGGATGAATCCGCCGAGCGTCATGTAGCTGCCGCGGTAGCCGAGACCGCGGTCGGCGGCATTCAGCCCGTAGTACAGCCACCCGGGCCCGGTGTTGTTGAGGTTTGCGAACCCGGCAGCCGCCCGGTTCACGACGCCGCCGACCGGCGCCATCCCCATCTGCCCCGTCTGAGCGAGGGCGGTGCCGGACTGCCCCGCCGCCGTGGTGGCGACCAGCATGCAGGCGGCCATCGCTCGGACGCGACGGCGCCAGATGGCCAGTCGGCCACGGCTGGCCTTCGGGCGGAAGCGACCGCTGCCGGCGGGACGATGCGCTGTGTTCTTCATTGGATTCGGATTCCGGACGGTGGCCGGTTCGCAGAGTGGATTTCCACCGTGCGCCTCATAACCGGCATGATCGTCAGCAGTGATCGACCCACTCCGCCCGTTACCATGAGCATTTCCGGAGCAACCTCCGGGCGCGGAGCGGACGCGGCGATCGTCCCGTTTCCCCCAGTCGCCGCCGTCGGCCCCCCACCACGCTGCCGGGCGGACCGAAGCCGATCCCCCAGCCGGCCCGTTGCCCCCAGCTTTCGCCGGCGGGCCATGGAAAGGGTTGGTCCGCCGGTCGGGATCTTGGGGGGACCGCCCCAGACCGACCGGTGCGCTTGGAAAGGGGGGGGCCGGGAACCGGTCGACGGACGGCCACCAGGGGAGGGCCACGGCCTCATCGAGGGGCGTTTAGCCGTCGAACTCCTCGAGGCGGAAGCGGCTCACCGACTCGTTGAGCCCGTCGACCGCCCTGGCCATGTGGCTCGACGCTTCCTGAAACTCGTCAAGGGCCTCGGCCGCCGCCCGGGAGCCGTCGGTGAGGGTCACCAGCGCCTCGGCGATCTGCTGGGCCCCGGTGGCCTGGGCCCGCATCCCCTCGTTCACATGATCGAACCTCGTCGACAGGCCCTGCACCTTGCCAATCACGTCGGCAAATTGACCGCTGATCCCCGAGACCCGCTCCACCCCCGCCTTGACCTCTCTGGCGAACGTCTCCATCTCCGACACGCCTGCGCTCACCGCCTGCTGCATCTGCTCGACGAGCCGCTCGATGTCGAGGGTCGCGACGGCCGTCTGGTCGGCGAGCCGGCGGATCTCCCGGGCCACGACGATGAAGCCCTGGCCGTACTCGCCCGCCTTCTCGGCCTCGATCGAGGCGTTGATCGAGAGGAGATTGGTCTGGTCGGCCACCTTCGTGATCGTCGTGATCACCATGTTGATGTCCTCGGCCCGCTCGCGGATGAGGGCCAGTCGTTGGCTGAACTGGTTCGTCGACTCCTCGAGGTGGTGCATCGTCTCCCCCACCTCCCCGAGGTTCTCGCGCCCCGCATCGGCCACCGCCGCCGTGTCGTTGGCGACCGCGGCCACATCGTTCATCGTGGCGAGGAGCTCACGACCGGTGACCGAAATCTCGCGGCTGGCAGCCGCCGCTTCGGTGGTGCTGGCCCCGAGCGAATTAATCGCCTCCTCCTGATGCGCTCCGGCGGTCGCGAGATCGCGGGACGTGGCCCCGAGCTCGCGACTGGCCTCCTTCACCTGCTCGACGATGCTCCGCAGGCTCTCCGTCATGTGGCTGACATCCCGAAGCAACTGGCCCGTCTCGTCCCCCCCGCGCTGGTCGAAGCCTCCCGTCAGGTCGCCCGCAGCCACCCGGCGAGCGACGGCGGCGGCCGACGCGACCCGGCGCCGGACCCGGTTGGCCAGCCAGGTGATCAGGCCCGTCAGGAGTGCCAGCGCCGCACCGGCGACGAGCAGAATGTCAAACATTGGTCGCTGAACCCGCGCCGTGATCTCGCGCCAGGGTAGTTTGACGACCACCGTCCAGCCGGTGCTCGGCGCCTGGGCCCCCGCAAACAAACAGTCGGCACCGTTCTCGACATCACCGCCACGGATGACCGAGGAGGGCGCCGCCACGAGCCGGTCTACGATCCGCATCCAGAGCCCCTGCCCGCTTTCGTCGGCCTTGGCTTCCGTGCTGGCGATCATCCGTCCCTCGGGGCCCACCACCGAGATCGCTGCCGACCATCCGGCCTGCGCGAGGCGGTCACGGATCTTGTCGAGGCGTCGATCGAGATCCTCCAGCGATGAGCTGACGCCGGCAGCACCGAGGAAATGGCCTCCGACGACGATCGGCCAGATGTGGTCGATGACCTTCACCCCACCGTCGTCGTGTGGTTCGGTGACGATGCCGGCGTCCGTCCGGGCATTTGCCTCGGCCTGCATCCGGCTGCGGGTGTACCCGCGGGCATCAGGCGACACCGTTGCCGGCGACGAGGCTGAGTTGATCGCACCGGGGTTGAGCGGGTCGCGGCTCCAGCCCAGAACCCGCGGCGCGGCGTCGGCGCTCCCCGGGTCGGGCTCGAGCACATACCACGTCTCCGCGAACCTCGGCTGACCATCGAGGACTGCCCGGGCGAGGTTCCCCAGGGAGTCATCCTCCCTGGCCACACCCAGGCCAGCCGCCAGTGCCATCCCGCGCGCGGCTGTCAGGGCCTCGAGGGTGCCACGATCCAACTCGGCAGCGATGGCCGCGGCCTGTCCGCGGATCGCCTCTTCGGCCGATTCCCCCAGCACTTCCACGCCACGACGGTACCCCCCCCAAACGAGGATTGCGAGAAGACAGAGCGTGAAGGCCCCGAGGACGAGGATCCGGGGACGGATGCCGATGGCAGGGAGGCGCATGGCGAGTGGATGGTGCCGGGCCGAAGGGGAGGAGCCACCCCGGAGCAAAACCTCCGGGACCTAGAAACCATAGGTTACTTCCACGACGGTCCCCGGTCCCGCGACAGGCGAAAAACCGGTCCAGCCCGTATAACTGTTGTTGTCTGCCCTCCTTCGGCGCTCCCCCACTCCCCCACGATCTCACCATGTGGCGCCTCCAGACCCACGACGCGCTCCTCTTCGACTGCGACGGGACACTGGCCGACACGATGCCGGCCCATTACCTCGCCTGGCTCCATGTGACCGATCTGCACGGGTTGTCGTTCGACGAGAACCGCTTCTATGCGATGGGGGGCCGCCCCACCCGCGACATCGTGGCGACCCTCGCCCGCGAGGCGGGCCTCGATCTCGACCTCGACACCGCGGTGCGAACGAAGGAGGAATCGTTCCTTTCGCGGCTGGAGCATGTCGCGGCCATCGATCCGGTCGTCGATGTCGTGCGCCGGTCGCAGGGGCGGATCCCGATCGCGGTGGTGACGGGGGGGCACCGGGCCGTGTGTGAACGGATCCTCGCCCACATCGGGCTCGCCGGAGCCTTCGACCTGATCGTCGCCAGCGAGGACACCGCCCGCCACAAGCCCGATCCAGACCCGTTTCTCGAGGCCGCCCGGCGGCTCGCCGTCCGCCCGGAACGCTGCGTGGTCTGGGAAGACAGTGATCTGGGGATTGCCGCCGCCACCCGGGCGGGCATGGACTGGATCGATGTCCGCTCCTTCCACACCCCAAAGCGGCTCAACCCATGACGGCCCGTCGGCCCACCCCGGCGGTAACGATCGATACAATTCGCGCCGCACAGGCGCGGATCGCGGCGGGGATCGCCCGGACGCCCTGCCCCCACAGCATTCCCCTTTCCGAGCTCACCGGCTTCCGGGTGTGGTGCAAGCTCGATCTCCTCCAGCGCACCGGTTCGTTCAAGGAGCGGGGGGCACGCAATGCCCTCGAGCTCCTCGACGCCGCCGCCCGCTCCCGTGGGGTCATCGCCGCCAGCGCCGGCAACCACGCCCTCGGGCTGGCCTGGCACGGACGCCTGCTCGAAATCCCGGTGACCGTCGTCATGCCCCGGTTCGCGCCGCTGGTGAAAGTGGCCACCTGCCGGCGCCTTGGCGCCAAGGTCATCCTCGAAGGGGAGTCGTTCGAAGACGCCCGGGCCAGGGCGGTGGAGATCGCGGCCCGGGACGGACTGGAACTGATCCACGGCTTCGACGACCCGCGGGTGATCGCGGGGCAGGGGACGATGGCCCTGGAGGTACTTGCCGACGTCCCTGATGCCGACGCGATCATCGTTCCCACGGGGGGCGCGGGCCTCCTTGCCGGGGTGGCGATCGCGGCGAAGGCCGTGCGGCCGACGATCTCGGTCATCGCCGTAGAACCGGCGGCCGCCGGCAGTTTCTCGGCCTCGCTGGCGGCCGGCCGACCGATGCAGGTTCCCCTCCGGCCGACCCTCGCCGATGGCTTGGCGGTGGGAAAGGTGGGGGAGGTGTCGTTTCCGCTGGCAGCGCCGCTGGTCGACCGGGTCGTAACGGTCGACGAACAGGCGCTCGCCCTCGCGGTCTTGCGGCTGTCGGAACTGGAGAAGACGGTCGTCGAGGGGGCGGCGGCGTCCGCGCTGGCGGCGATTCTCGGTGACGATTTGGCCGATCTCCGCGGCAAGCGGGTCGTGCTCCTCCTCTGCGGAGGCAACATCGACATGACGACGCTCGGTCGGGTCATCGATCATGGTCTGGCGGTGGACGGTCGCCTGTGGCGGTTCCGAACACGGCTGGTCGATCGTCCCGGCGGCCTCGCCCGGCTGACGGCGACGATTGCGGCCGCCGGCGCCGGGGTCGTCGAGATTGTCCATGACCGCACGTTTTCCGGGGCTGACGTCTTCTCCGTGACTGTCGAGGTGACGGTTCAGACGGCCGATCATGCCCAGGTGGCCTCGCTCCGCGAGCGCCTCCGCGGCGACGGTTTCGAGGTCTTACCCACCGCCGCCGGTTGAAGCGGTCGCGCCCCCGGAGCGGGGCAGGGGCAGGTTAGGGAAGGGTTGACGGCCACGCGGACGTTTCCGCCGCGGCGGCCAGGACTGGCTCGGAACCGCCTTCCACGCCGATTTGCCATCGACCGGGAGGCGGCGCGCGCCCCCGCCGAGGAGACCTCGCGATGGTGACGCATTCCGGCAAAGGTTTGAGGCACAAGGCAGCGAGTCCGTCGGCCGAAATCGAGGAGGAACGGGCCCGGCTGCGCGAGGAACTGCTCCAGCGGATCCTCGCCCGGGAGATTCGGCGACAGGCAATGCGCCGGGCGCCGCGTTGAATCGACGGCGCCCGGGCGGTCGCGGGCCCGAGTCGCGAGGAGGGAAGCGCATGATAAGATTCGCGCGACCCCTCGTGTGGTTGGTGTTGACGCCCTGGCTGGTGGCTTCGGCCCTTCCCGCAGCGGCGCAATTCGCACCGTGGACGTGGGGTTGGGGGGCGACGGCACCGGCCAGTCAGTCGTTCACTCCCGAGGTGTTTGCCGACTACCTCGGCAGCGGTCAGCCCCCGCATCCGGCCGTGGTGCGGATCATCGCTCCGGAGAACGGGGGCACCTCGATGGGCTCGGGGGTGCTCGTCGACATCAACGCCTCGCAGGGGCTCGTCCTCACCAACTGGCACGTCATCCGCGGGGCGTCGGCAGCGGTCCTCGTGCAGTTTCCCGACGGATTCCAGACGGCCGGGACGGTCATCCGTCATGACGAGCCCTGGGATCTCGCCGCGGTCGCGATCTGGAGGCCGCGGGTCGTGCCGATCCCGATCGCTCCATCGCCGCCGACGATCGGCGAACCACTCTCGATCGCGGGATACGGCAAGGGGCCGTTTCGATCCGAGGCCGGGCCCTGCACGCAGTACCTCGCTCCGGGAAGCGGCTACCCGCTGGAGTTCGTCGAACTGCAGGCCACGGCCCGACGGGGCGATTCAGGCGGCCCGATTCTCAACGCCCGCGGTGAACTCTCCGGCATCCTCTTCGGCCAAGGCCAGGGTCGAACGATCGGCGCCTGCTCGACTCGCGTGCAGACGTTCCTTGCCAGCGTCGGCTCGAAGGGGATCACCCCCGAGATGGCCGCGAATCTCCAAGCGGCCCTCCCCGCAATTCCACCGGCCGCCGGGGGAGGGAGGCAAGCGTCCGTCGCGGCCGCAGCCATGCAGGCGTCGCCCCCGCCCGGCCGCCCCGATGGCGGCGCGATCGACGCCATTTCGTCCGCGGCCGCGCCGACTGGCATCGCCATGGTCGCCCCTGATGGTCGCCTCTCCCTGCCGTCGCCGCCCCCACCATGGACGGATTCCCCTGGCCTGCCACCCCCGGCCGATGGTCCCGGCACGGCCCCCACCCCGGTTCCCCCGGTCACGTCGACCGCGGTGCTGCCAGCGTCGATCGCCCCCCCCCCATCGGCGTGGGGAAGTCTTCCCGAGGGAAGGCCAGTCGGTCAGACCGTCGACGAACTGCTCGACGTCCGCACCAACGGCCGGGCCCTGCTCGTCGCGGCGGGGGGTGCGGTGCTGACGCTGCTGGGCCTGAAGACCGTGCTCGGCGGTCGGCGAGCACGTCGCGGCAGACGGCGACTCCCACCCGAGGACGACTTCGAGTCAGACGACGGCTGACAACGCGGCGGCCGCGGTCGGGAGCGGGTGAATTGCCGGAATCGCAGCGCCTCCCGATACTATTCCTGCGATGCACAGCGCCCCCCCCATCCCCGGGCCCCGAGATCTATCCGGCCTTCGTCTGGGGGGGTACCGTCTGCTCCGACGGCTCGGCAGCGGCGCGATGGCGGATGTCTATCTCGCGGAGCAGGCATCGCTGTCGCGGGCCGTCGCCGTCAAGGTGCTCCGCCAGGAGACGGCAGCCCGACCGAACGCCGTGCTTCGCTTCACGCAGGAAGCCCGGGCTGCCGCCGGGCTCGTGCATGGCAACATCGTGCAGATCCACGAGGTCGACTGCATCGACGGGCACCATTTCCTCGCCGCGGAATATGTCGCCGGCCCGACGCTCCGGACCTGGCTGCAGGAGCGCGGGCCACTCGACGCCCGCCAGGCTCTCGCCGTGCTGGCGCAGGTCGGCTCGGCCCTCGATCGGGCGGCGGGGCAGGGGGTGGTTCACCGCGACATCAAGCCGGAAAACCTCCTGGTCACCCCCGCCGGGGAAGTGAAGGTGGCCGATTTCGGTCTGGCGCGGGTCTTGTCGGCAGCCGCCGACGGCCCGGAGCTCACCCAGGACGGCACCGCGCTCGGCACGCCCCTCTACATGAGCCCGGAGCAGGCCGAGGGACGCTCCATCGACACGCGCAGCGATCTCTATTCGCTCGGCGCCACCCTCTACCACCTCCTCGCCGGACGACCGCCGTTCGGCGGCTCGACGAGCGTGGCTGTGGCCCTCGCCCATCTCCAGGAAGCACCACGGTCGCTGGATCAGCATCGTGACGACCTGCCGCCGATCCTGACGACGATCGTGCTCCGGCTCCTCGCCAAGTCTCCGGCCGACCGCTATCAATCGCCCGCAGAGCTGCTCCACGCGGTCGAATTGGCGGAAGAGGAACTTTTCCCCGGTTTCCCCCGGCAGAAATCCCCCCTCGCCTGGTCGGACGGCGGTTCCCCGGCCGACGGCCGATTCCGCACCGGCGTCGAGGATTTCCGCGCGCGTTCCAGCCACGACGGCACGCGATCGCACGGCCGACGGGCCCACACCACGACCAACGAAGTGCGCACCGCCACACTCCGCCTCCAATCGGCGATGGAGCGCGAGCGTTACGAGGCAGACGCGTCGCGCCGGGCCTGGATGACGCTCGCCATGGCGACGGCCGTGGCGCTTGGGGTCGGATTCGCCCTCGGTCGCTCACCGCCGCGCCGCAGTCGCCTCTTCCGACTCCCCTCCCGGTGATCTCCCCCCGCCCGGTAGAAGTCCCCTGCCCGGGGTGTGAACAGACCGCCTCTATCGGTCCTGCGGCCTGTCGGTGGTGTCGATCAAGCTCCGGGGCGGGACGGTCGATTCTCTTGTGGGGTCTGCCATCGCACGAAAGAGCCCCTGGCAGTGAGTCTCCGGCTTGACACCGGGGGCTCTGCTGTTAAAAGTTCAGGAGTCTTCCGCCCCCATCGTCTAGTGGCCCAGGACGTCGGGTTCTCAGCTCGAAAACCGGGGTTCGACTCCCCGTGGGGGTACTCGGGTCTGATCTCTGATCTTCGATTTCTGATCTCCGCTCTCTGATCATGAAGCCGTACAGCCTGCGTCTGCCGGCTGTACGGCTTTTTTTACGCCCAGCGGCCGGTCGCCCCGGGGGATCCAAGTCCGGTTTTTCCGGAGATCCTGGCTGCAGCGCCGAGAGCTTCATCGGCATCGCTTTTTCATCGGTTCAACGACCGTTTTTGGGTGTCCATCTCGCGCGGGTAACGTCGACGTTCATGCTGGGTGGGGCATTGTTCCGGTGAAGGATCCGGACGGCCTCTGGCGACAGCGTCCGACGTTCGCGCTCGGCTGGCGACCGTGTCGCCTCCCGGTGCCATCGGGGATGCTCCGGGGCTTGTTCGTTGCGCCGGTGCCACCGATCACGCCGTGTCTTTCCCGTTGATTCGATCGGGTTTTCCTTCCCCCGCCAGCCTTTTCTCCCATGACAAAAGACTCCGAATGGCTTCCCGTTCTTCCTTTCGGTGATGCGCTGGCCCGAATCAGCAGGGATGCCTCGGGCTTCCATCGGACCTTGAGCGAAGCGATTCCTTCTCTGCGGTCGTGCGATCCGATCGGCAATCCCGACCGCTTTCGGCAACGCACGATCTCGGTGCGCATCAAGGAGTTGTGCCTCGTTGCGTCGGCCACATCTCCGATGACGGTGAAGGCCGAGCGGAACGACCAGGCGCTCCTCCTTGTCCCCTTTCACGGCGGCACTACGCTCCGCGCCGGACCGATGACGCTCACGAGCCGCGCCGGGCAGTCGGCGATCTTCGTCCGTGGCCGCCACCGGGCCGGTGACGCGGTCAACAGGAGCACGCGGTCCTCGCTCTGCATTGCCCTCGACATCACGCGTCTGGCCAGCACCGTCCGCGACATGCTCGGCCTGCCCTCCGAGGCCCCGTTCCCGTTCGATCTCGACCGCGATCGCACGGTCCCCCTTTCTTACGAGGGAGTCTCCTTCGACACCACGATCCGCCGCCTCTGCAACACCGTCGACGCCCATGTCCGGCAACCGGCCGTGCTCATGATGATGGGGATCGACGACGCCTTCTACCGCACGATCGGCATGGCCCTGGCACCGGAGCAAATCCTGCCACAGGTGCTCCAAGCCGTTGCCAAGGACGACGACGACGAACGGATCAGCCTCGTTTGTGACCATATCAAGGCCCATATCAGCGAGCCGCTCGGTCTGACCCACCTGGAACAGGTCTTCGGTAGGGGCGCGCGGAGCCTCCAGATGGCGTTCCTGAAGCGGATTGGAGTCTCCCCGACGCGTTGGATCCGTGATATGCGCCTGGATCTCGCCCGGCAGCGGCTGGAGTCGGCCGAAGCAGACGCCTCGGTGGCGGCCATCGCGACAGGGTGCGGATTCGCACGGCTGTCGACGTTCTCGAAGGAGTATGCCGCTCGATTCGGCGAATCCCCCTCCAAAGTTCTCGAGCGCCGTCGGGCCTGACGTCCCGCGGCCCGATCGGCCCTTGCTAGCCTTTGTGGGCCTTGCAGGCGGCCGCCCCGACACCAAACCATCGCCCGGGGGCGGCCGTACTCCCGCAAAGCGTTGGCGATTCGCTCGGCGATTCGCCTGACGCACGCAGCGCGAGGCACTCTGCCCCGCGCATCCCGCAGCAGTCTGGCTTTTTTTGGCCCCGACACGCCGTGTTCTGCGTGACGCGATTCTCCCGGCGCGGAAAGCCCGACGCGGCATTGCGCAAAACGGACTTCGCAATGCGCTCATCGCTTTGCGCAAAACGTCTATCGCCAGACTCACCACCCACCCCCATAGGGGATGTCGTGCGACCACGAAAAACGCTGGTTTAAAGCGGTTTTCTTCGTTTTTGTGGATTGGCCGAAAAGCCAACGAGAAATCAGGGCAGCGATCCGCTTGCAACCTGGACTGATTCCGTCATGACTCACACTGCGGACGAAGTTCGGAATCTGCCAACTCTGCGAACCGTCCAGGCTCGATCGAGATAACTCGGCTCTCATCCGCCGCCGAGCGAATGCTCCACCGGTTCTGGGATCGCTGCTGATTGGTTGGTTTCACTGGTTGGTTTCACTGGTTGGTTTCACTGGGCCTCGTTACTCGAAGCATCTCCACGAGTTATTCCAACAATGCAGTCCAGAACTTTCCGCTTCATCGGCTTCTTGGCGACGATCGCTTCGCTCGGAGCCCAAACCGCGAGTATTGCCGCGGAAGTCGGCTGGTCGCCTTCCACCCCGACGGCCACCGCGTCGACCCTGTGGCTGAATGACGCCGCTGGGTCCTCGACGCTGGGGCAGGGGATGCTCCAGCTCAATGGGCCTAGGGAATCCTTGGTGCTCACCGATCGCTCGACCGCCACCCATACGGGCCTTCTGACCCTCACCGGAACCGTGCCGACCTTCCGCACGACCGTCGCCACCGGTTCGCAGGACTCGATTGTGGGGATGAACATCGGCTCCTGGGAACCGCAGGCAAACAGTGCCGGCAGGACGGTCGTCAACTCGCTTGTCTCCGATGCAACCACCGATGTTTCCCGCGTCACGAAGACCAGCCGGGGAACGCTCCTGCTTGATGACGCGAGCACCTACTCCGGCGCCACCACCCTGTTTGACGGATCGCTCGCCGCAGGCAGCGCGAAGTCGTTTGCCAGCGGGGCCTCCGGCCTCAATGGTGGTGCGCTCTCCTCTCCGGATTTCCCCGCGGCCCCGGCTCGGACGTTTGCCAACGGCGCCTCCGTCGGAAGCACCGTGACGTTCGGAGACACGCTTTCCCCCGTCAATAATACCGGCTTCAGTAGCGGGATCGACCTCCGAGGGGCCGTGCGGACGTTTACGACTGGCGCCAGCGTCACCTTCGACGGCGTCGTCGCCAATGGTGGCATCAACAAGTCAGGGGCTGCCGCTCTCACGCTCACCGGGATCAACACGTATGCCGGCGGTACCACGCTTACCGAGGGGACGCTGTTTGCCGCGAATAACTCCGCTCTCGGTACCGGTCCGCTGGAACTGGGGAGTGCGTCCTCCCCGACGATTTCCTCGGATGCTAGCGGGGCCTCTGCTTCCCGGACGTTTGCCAACGCCGTGTCGGTCAACGGCGACGTCACCTTCGGCGATGGCAGCAACAACGGCGCGATGCTCTTCGCGAGCTCTGCCAACCTGGGCAACGCCGGGGAAACGCGCACCTTCACGGTCAACGCCAAGACGACGTTCGGCGGGGCAGTCACTGGAGGGGCAGGGCTGACAAAGGCCGGCAGCGGTGTCCTCACGCTCTCCGGCAGCAATTCCTATTCGGGAGGAACGACGTTCGCCAGCGGGATGATGCTCGCCGGCAGCAACGGCTCGTTCGGATCGGGGGCGTTGACGTTCGCCGGGGGGGCCGTCGGATCGGCCGACAGCACCCCGCGCTCCTTCGCCAATTCCATGGTGTTCCTTGGAAATCTGACGATTGGAAACTACATCGACTCCCTAGGTGCCCTGACATTCACGAGTCAGGTCGATCTCGGAAATAGTGACCGGCGGTTAACGACGAAGTCGGACGCGACGTTCACGGGGGCGATCGCCAACGGCTCGATCACGAAGGACGGCCTTGGGGCCCTCGTCCTCTCCGGATCGAACTCATACGCCGGCGGCACCACGCTCCTCGAGGGGACGTTGCTGGCGGGCAGTGATCAGGCCTTCGGGTCAGGCATGCTGAATCTCAACGGCGGGATCATCGGTTCGGCCAGCGGCCAGCGATCGTTCGCCAACGCCTTGTCGATGGTCGGTGGAGCGGTGCAATTCGGTGATACCGAGCACCTCGCTTCCCTGTTGTTCACGGGAAGTACGACCCTCGCGGCTGGCCAGCGGACCTTCAACACCGTGGCCGACACCACGTTCACCGGCATTCTTGCCGGCAGCGGCGCCTCGCTCATCAAGACCGGTGACGGGATCCTCACGCTCGCCAACGCCAACACCTACGACGGCGGCACCACGCTCGCCGTGGGGACGTTGCTCGCGGGCAGCGATCAGGCCTTCGGGTCAGGCATGCTGAATCTCAACGGCGGGATCATCGGGTCGGCCAGCGGCCAGCGATCGTTCGCCAACGCCTTGTCGATGGACGGTGGAGCGGTGCAATTCGGTGATACCGAGCACCTCGCTTCCCTGCTCTTCACGGGAACTACGGCCCTCGCGGCTGGCCAGCGGACCTTCAACACTGTGGCCGACACCACGTTCACCGGCATTCTTGCCGGCAGCGGCGCTTCGATCATCAAGACCGGTGACGGGATCCTCACGCTCGCCAACGCCAACACCT
>CAMBFA010000088.1 GCA_945865325.1 Candidatus Kuenenia stuttgartensis | reverse complement strand
ATCGCGGTCATGGCGCCGCTCTGGGAAGCGTTTGCCGCCAAGGCCATCGACGATGGCGGCGTAGAATCGACGCCCCGCTACAGGAATTGCCGCCACGAGCTGCTGGCCGTGGGCCTGGCTCACGGCTACGCACGAGTCACCGGCAAGCCGCAGATTGCGTTTCTCCCCACCGGGTTGGGTGTGCTCAACGGCGCGATGGGACTGCGCTCCGCTCTCCAGGAGCGGACCCCCATGCTCGTGCTGTCGCCAGACACGATCACCTACGGTACCGACAAGACCTGCGATCCAGGCTGCGAATGGCCGTCGCTCCTGGTCGATCATCATGGCCCGGCTGCGTATGGGCAGCTGGCCACGAAGTGGGCCCGCGAGATCAAGATGCCGCACGAGCTCGTGCCCGAGCTGCGCCGCGGCCTGTACTTCGCCGATTCGATCCCGCGCGGCCCGGTGCTGCTGCAGATCCCGTTCGAGCTCCTCAAAAACCAGGTTCCGGTCCCCAGGGAGCAGGCTTTCACCGGCTCGGTCACCGTCGCCTCCGATGCCGACCTCGACAAGGTGGTGAAGCTGCTGGCCAAGGCGCGGGCGCCCTTGGTGATCACGGAGCATGCCGCTCGTTCGAACGACCAGGGTGCCAGGGCGAAGTTTCTGTCTTTTGTCGAGGAGCTCGGGGCGCCCGTCTTTGAGTTCATCAATCCCACCACCGAATCTTTCCCGCGCTCGCACCCCTTGTATGCCCCGACCGCCGTCGAGGCGCACCTGGGAGAAGCAGACTTGATCGTCGTGGCCGGGAGCAATGCGCCGTGGCATCCGCCCCACCCAGAATCGCTGCCGGATGGCTGTGTGGTGATTGTCGTCGACGAGGATCCGCTCCGGCCACGGGCGCCGTTTTGGGGCTACCGAACAGACGCGGCACTTGCGGGAGACATCTGCGAGAATCTCCAGCTCCTGAGCGACAAACTGAAGGCCATGCGGGCCCGCGGCGAAGCGCCGCCCCGCAACGCCGCCCACGTCGCCTTGTGGACGGAAAGAAATGCCGCCACTCGATCAGCCAAGCGAACGGCTGCCAAGAACGCCCGACAGAAAGACTGCGTCCATGCCTCAAGGCTCTACGCGGCGATGAACCGGCTCTTGCCGGCAGGTTCAGCGGTCGTCGACGAGATCATCGCGTCGCTTCCACTGCTGATCGAAGGGATGTTCTCGGCCGTCGGCGAAGGGGAGCCGCAGAAGGATTTTCTTCATGTCAGGGGCTGGGCCGGGGCGTTGGGCACAGGTATTCCGGTCGCCCTGGGATGCAAGCTGGCCCTGGGGCCGGAGCGAGCCGTGTGTTGTTTCGTCGGCGACGGCGCCTTCCATTACACCCCGATCCCGGCGTGCTTCGGATTTTGCCAGCAATATGCGGTGCCGATCTTGATCGTGGTCTGCAACAACCGAGGCTTCGTGTCGCAATCCTGGAATATCCAGAAGTACTATCCCCACGGCGCTGCCGTCACCAGCAACACATTTCTCGGGGCGGACATCACCCCGACCCCAGCCTACGCCGCCTTGGCGGCGGCCTACGGAGGCCATGGAGAGACCGTCGCTGACGCATCGCAGCTCGACGCGGCCATCGGCCGATGCCTGGCTGCCATGAAGGACGGAAGATTTGCCGTGCTCGATGTCCTCTGCGAGCCGTAGCAGGCTGGGGCTCGTCGCGGACCCGGGTCGATCGAGGGGAGTGGGCTCAAGGGGATCTCCGTATCCCAGACACGGACTTCTCAATGGCAGCCACTCCGCGCCCGGAGCCCCCGCCTACCTCACGCTTGTGGGGAACTGAAAATCACAGATTTTGCGAAAACCCTCACCAATTTGCACAGTTCCAGCTCAATCTGGGGGATTGGCCTCATCGCCATGAATCGGACGGATCGATCGGATGGGGGCCGCCTGAAGGATTTTCTAGGCCGATCGATGTCGTTTCGAAGAAAAAAAGAGTCCCAAAAAAATCTTTCGGGAGTTTGGCACGGCGATTGCCCTCTCAACTCTTCGAGGACGCGACGTCGCCTCCTCACCAACCACACTTCCCGCCGGTGTGTGCCCCCCTTGGGCCTGCCCGCGGAATCGGCCGCGTCGATCATCCAGAAAGCCCATCATGCTCAAGACGCTTTTCCTTCGATCCACGGCCCGCACGCTCGCTCTGGGAATCGCTGCCGGCGTCGCGCTGGCCCTCGCCGCTGGCACCACGTCGGCCACTCCGATCATCCGCGAGCTGCACCTCACCGGAACGGAGTATCCCATCGGGACCGCGGGCGGACAGGACAGCTACTGGGAGGTTTATGCCTTCCCGACGGCTTACACCGGACCTCTGACGCCCGGCTATCAGGCATGGGTGTTCACGGGTGGGGCTCCACAAGGCAACGTCCCGCAGCAGTGGTATCCAGGCATCGGCAACGGCGGGTCGGACAACGTCGGGGCCAACGGAGCGCGCTGGATTGGCCTGCAGCAGGACAACGCCAATGCTCTCTTCCCGGGCAACTTCACGCCGCCGCAGTCGGACTACAGTGTCATCTACCGGACAACATTTCAGGCTAGCTCGACGGGCATCGCCTCGTTCGCTCTGCTGACAGCCGCCGACAACGTCATTTCATTCTTTGTTGGCGGAACGGTCGACAACGCGAACGCTTACATGCCGACAATGACCGGGGTGCAGATCGGTAGTGAGTCATTTCGCCTCGGCTTCCTCGAGTGGGTCACTGGCGACGCCCCGGTCGACGCCGGCACGAACTTTCTCTACGCCGTCGTCCGCGACCGTTTTCGGATCGACGGCACCAATCCGAACATCGGCAACTACGGCCAGACCGGGTTTATTGTCGCCGCAGTGCCCGAGCCCTCCTCTTTCGTCCTCGCTGCCCTCGGCGGCGGCGTGATGGCGATCGGTGCCATCCGCCGTCGGCTGAAGCGGTTGGCCTGACGGCAACGCGTCAGCCGCGTCGACCCGGGGTGGGAACTTCGCAACGAGCCCCGAAGTATCCGGTTGCCTCGATGATCTTGGCTACTGCCGGATCGACGAGATCCTTCCAGGAGGGATCGCCCGAGCAGATCCGGGAGCGGACCTCCTCGCTGGAATAGGTTCGCAGCTCAGCATCCTCGCAGGGGATCGTCTGCACCCGGCCGTTGGCGAGGAGGTGCTGGAGCAGGTGGCTCAAGTGCGGCGCCACCTTGAGCGTGTCGGCCGTGATCTTCCGGCCGTCGATCGGGTCGCGGGTGGGATAGACATACAGCCGCACGGCGTGGGTGAAGAGACGGCCGAAGGCCTCGAGAATGCCGCCGCCGAGATCCCGATAATGGGATTCGTTGAACAGCTCCCGCAGCAGGGGCAGGCCGAGGACGATGCCGGTCCGTTCGACGTTCCGTTTGGCGAGATAGTCGGCAAGCCGGTGGAACGGCCCCAGATCGCTGACGAGGACGAGCTTGCGGATCGCCGAAAGGAGATCGACCCGGGCGAGGAAGTCGGCATCGTCGACCTGCCCGGTGTCACGGAGGTTGTTCATGGTGATTTCCATGATCTCCACGACCGGCTGATTGGTGTCGTCTGACGCCGGGGCATCAGCGGCGAAGAGCACCGACGCCGACGCGATCATCTCGAGATTCAGCCGTGTCACCGGGCAGAATCGGCCCCGCTCGAGGAGGACGCGGCGACGGCGGATCGCCTCTGAGGCGAGCAACGGCTGGCCATCGGTGCCAAACAACACCGCGTGGGTGAAGCCGATCCGCACGAGGTGGAGGGTGAGGAGCCGGTTGTCGACCGCGGCGAAGACCGGTCCACGCATGCCGATCCAGTCGATCTCGAGGCGCTCCCGTCCGACGTCGTCGAGGAGCGATTCGACCAACTGGCGTGGATCGCGCCAGTGATGGACACAGGCGTGGATCAGATTCACGCCGAGCCGACCGAGGGCATCCTGTTGGCGTGAATTGCTCGGATCGAGCATGCGCACATGGACGATGACGTCGCTGGGTGCGCTGCCGGGCTGGTCCTGGAAGCGAAGCCCCATCCAGGCATGCCAGTCATTCCCCCCGGCATGAGCCTTCGCGGCGGCGGTATCGGCAAAGGCGAAGAAGCGCGTGCTCGCACCGCGCGACTCCTCCAGCCGCTCCCGGAGGAGGGAAAACTCGTGGTCGAGCATCTCCTCGACCCGCTCGCGCGAGACATAACGGGCCGCCTTGCCGTAGATCGCGTCGCTGACTTTCATGTCGTAGGCCGACATCGATTTGGCCACCGTGCCGGCCGCGCCCCCGACGGAGAAAAACCACCGCGCCACCTCCTGGCCCGCCCCGATCTCGGCGAACGTGCCGTAGATCTGCCGGTCGATGTTGATGGCCAGGGCACGCTGGGCGATTGGGTCGGCGGCGTCGCTCATCGGGTTCCTCCGGAGATTGGGCAGCGGGGAGAGCCAACGGGCAGTCGGCCGTCCGCTTCCGGTCGACCGCCGTTGTCGAAGATTGTGCGCTCGCGACCGACTTCCGCCCACCACCACCCCCCGCGCGGCCCTGATCAGCCGATCCCCTCGAGCTTCTCCGGCCAACCGCCGGCTGTTTGATTGGCGGCGCCGCACGACGCGGTACATTGAAAGGGCCTTAGGGCAGCTCGAGACTGGTGGCCCGATTCGGAGAAACCGCTCCATGGACACACCTGTGCGAAACGAACCCCTGCCCGCGGCCGGGGCCTTCTTCGAAAGCTTCGACGGCTGGGCCCAGCTCCTCAAGGCCCACGCCTTGGGTGCGACCGACGGCGCCGGGGCCGAGCCCCTCCCCGCCGACGACGCCGGCGCGGCGGAGGCGTTGCCCTCGGGCGAGCCGGAAGCCGCCGAGGCTCTGCCATGGCGCCCGGGAAGGCGATCCGCCATGGCCCTGCTCCATGTCGTCGATGACGGTCGTGACAGCGGCGAGACGATTCGTCTGCGTGACGACATGCTCGTCATCGGCCGGGTGACCGGCGGCGTAAAGATCCCGCACGACGCCTTCCTCGACCGGCATCACGCCCGGCTCGACCGACTCCCGGGGGGCGGTTGGCTCCTCACCGATCTGGGAAGCACCGACGGCACCTGGGTGCGGGTGATGACTGCCAAGCTCCGGCCGGGCACGTACCTCCAGATCGGCGGTACAAGGCTCGTCTTCCGGCGGGGTGACGACGGCGCCGCGGCGTTCGCCCCGGTGAGCCACGGCGCCGCAGCAGACTCCGCCCCCTCCTTCCCCTGCCCCCCCACGCCGTTTCTTCTGGGACGGGCCGACGCGCAGCAAGTGCACGCCGATCCCGGCCTGCCGACGCTGCTCCTCGACGATCCGTTCGTGAGCCCGGTCCATGCTGAGGTGGTCGCCGGCCGCAGCGCGTGGCGGATCGTGAACCGTGGCCTCAACGGCCTCTGGGTGCGGATCGAGGCCCCGGTCCGCCTCGACGCCGTCGCCCAGTTCCAGTGCGGCGACCAGCGCTTCGTCCTCGAACCACTGACCGCGGATTCCTGAAGCCACGTTCCCCCCATCCGGGCGTGACGGTGCCGCTCCAGAACCGGTCAACGGGAAGCGGGGGGCCCGCGGAGCCAGTCGGGCATCCGCTGCACCTTCCCCTCGCGGTCGACACAGACCACGACCGTCGTGCCGCGGGCAAGGATCATGGTGTCACGGACCACCTCATAGCCGTGCCGCAGACTCGCCCCCCCCACCTTCTCGATCCAGGTCCGGATCGTGAGCAGGTCGTCGTAATCGGCGGGCGCCTTGTAGGAGCAGGTCGCCTCAGAGACCACGAGGAACACCCCGGCATCCTCCAGGTCACGGTAGGTGACACCGCTACCCCGCAGCATCTCCGTCCGGGCGACCTCGAAGTAATTGAGATAATTAGCGTGGTGGACCCGGCGCTGGCCGTCAGTCTCCTGGTAGCGGACCCGGATCTGGATCTGATGGGAGGGGATGGCTGTCATCGTCGTCCTCGTCTGGCTGGGCAGGCAATCGTTGACCGGAGTGGCGGAAAGACTCTATTCTCTCCAGGCCCAAACTGGGCAGGGGCGGGTGTTCCCCGCACCCCCAGTTGGCCCGTTTTCGGGAGGCCGGGCACTGCCGCCGGCCACTGCCACCAGAGGAGTGCCCAACCGTGAGCATCGGTGACTCGGGTGATGGCTCTGAGATCGGATTTGCCACGGCCCGCGGACGGAATTGGCCGACGCTCCGCCAATTCACGGTGTTTCTCGAGAATCGGGTCGGTCAATTACTCGAGGTGGTCCGCCGCTTCGACGGCTCGAAGGTCAGAATCGTCGCTCTCTCGATCAATGATTCCGGCGAGTGTGCCTTCGTCCGCTTCCTCGTCAGCCATCCCGAACAGGGGCGCGAAATCCTCGAGCGAGCGGGCCTGGCGATCATCGAGAGCGATCTGATCGGGGTCGAACTCCCCGACCATCGGCAACCGCTCCTCCAGGTCTGCACGGCCCTCCTCCAGGCGGAGGTGAACATCATCCAGGCCTACCCGATCCTCGTCCGCCCGCGCGGACGGCCGGCGGTTGCCCTGATGGTCGACAACACGGAGATGGGGCTCGAGACCCTCGGCAAGCGTGGCTTCACGATGATCACCGAGGGGGATCTCGACGAAGTCGAATGACGGCCTCGATCCGAGAGCTTGCCGTCATGCAGGCGATCCGAAACTCTCGCCGCCACGAACCAGGGCCAGCGGGGGGCGAAAGCTAGCCCACTTCTTCCGGACGACTTCGCTCCCTGTGCCGTCGACGGTCTACTCCTGGCGCCCGTCCGAGTCGCGGACAGCGACCGCGACTTCCCCGGTCTCCGTGTCGGCCCACACGCAGAGCTTGAGTTCGACCCCGTCGGCGTCGAAGTGCCGGTGCGTTGGTCCGTAGAGGGGGTGATTCGGAGTAACGATCACTTCTTGCAGCCACGGCGAAGAACCCGCGACGGAGCCGCGGACGAAGCGTCGGCGGAGCCGTTGACCGTCGACGAGTTCTTGCCGCGGCGGCCGGCCTGAGAACGGCATCTTTACCGCATGACGCTGCAGGATGCATCTTTCTCTCCATGGTCGGCCCGAAGGGCGGTGCTGCCTGGCGGCCAACCGCCGCCGCATGCCCGGTTTGGCGGCGCGGGAGGGAACCCGCGAAGTGGCAGGTCGCATCGCAAGGCGCCGCGCTCTGGTGGATGCCGATTCATCCGGACTGGAACGCCGCTGACGGCAGTCATCAGCCCAGAGGGGCTCTCTTGACGCACGTGGCCGGACCGCTCTCAAGCCCGTTTTTCACCCACAGATTCTGCCGAGGAGCCACAGAAAAGAAGTTGCTTTTTCGAGGACCATGAGCTTCTCGAAATCGGACTGAGATGTCACGACCGTCATGTTCCGCCACCCTCCGATCTCATACCACCCAGTCCGTAATCAGGTTAGCTGAACTGCCGGTCCGTGCATCCTGCCGGCCGCGCCTGTTAACAAGCCTGCAAATCGCGTCCCGGCATGATGCAAGGCAGCGGGATCACCGACCTTCCGTCGATCTCCACCGGCGGCGCGTGGGGTGTTCACAGGGGCCAGCCGCATTCTATAAGGCCCCCGCGGTGGAGCGGGTCGTGCCGGGCACCCAGGGCTCGCGTGCAGGATTCCGCCGATCCTATTCGCCCGGAGCGGCGGGGCGTCTGGTGCTCGTGGAGCACCCTGACCATGGGCAGATCGTCCCCTGCGTTAAGTGTCGAATCACGGCCCGCCACCGTCGCCGGTGTCATTCGAACATCCCGTCGGGAAGCCCTTCCACCTGCCGCACGACCACCTTCTGGATCGAGTCCCAGGCGACGGCGGTGAGCGTGACCGAGCCGTCGGCGGCCTGGCTGGCGAACAGCCCGTGGCTCCCCTGCGACCATGCCGGCTCGTACCACTCCGGCAGGATCACGCTCCCACCGACGAGGTGGAGCTCCACGATCCCGCCGTGATCCCGTTCCGCCCACAGCCGGGCGACGAGGAGGGCCGTCGGATACGCAACCAAGGCTGCACTGCTGGCAGTCGCTGCGTCGCGCTCCTGCCCCCCAGGTTCGAGTCCGCCGGCTCCCGGCGGGCGTCCGGCGGGCCCCAGACCGGCACCGACCGGTGCGACCGACGTCGCCGCCACGGGCAACGCCGCACCGAGCGGCCCGGGGAGGCCTGTCGCCGGCGGCACCGCCAAGGCCGCAGGCCAGGCCGGTGGCGACTTGAGGGTGATCGTTCCCTCTTCCCCCGACTGGGGATCCCCTCCGGCCACAAACACCTCCCCCGGGGCCTGCGCTGGCCGGCCGGTAGGGGGAGAGGCCGGTGCGGTGATCGCCACCGAGGCCGGGGGAATGACCACCGCCATGCCACACTTCGAGCAGGCTCCGCGTTTGCCGGCGAGCTTGGCAGGAACACTAATCCTGTGGCCGTTGGGACAGGGAAACGTGATCGTCCCGGTCGTGGCCCGGGGAGCGTCTGCGGACGAAGGAAGCGGGGACTTCGGGTCGGCCATCACCGTTTGCCTCCTGAACCGGCCGCCTCCGACTGCGGATGCGAACTTTTCTCGAGTCTACCACCCGCCGCTTGCGCAGCGGATCACTTGACGGCGGCCCGGCAGCCTCTGACACTTCCCCCAGGTGTTAGTCCATCGGTTCATCGGGCCGTCGATCGACAGCCTCCGCCGCGACATGGCGTTCCCCCGACTCCGGCCGGGCACGGACGCGGTGACGGGGAGGCGGCCAGCGGAAGGTCCTCTGGACGGGGCGATGGGCGGGGCGATGGGCGGGTGGCCATTGTCGGGCGTTTGGCCGACGAGTCTTCGTTTCGGGTGAGATCATGGCGATCCAGGTGCTGTGCGGATCCTGCAAGGCGACCTTCACGGTCAGCGACCGGTACGCCGGCCAGACCGGTCCATGCCCGAAGTGCAAGAAGCCGATCACGATCCCGGCCACCCCGGTGAAGGCCGTCGTGATCCACGAGCCGGAGGCCCCGTCGACAACCTCCACGGCGACAGGGCGGGCACCGACGGCGCCGTTGAAGCGGACCGACCGCCCGGTCTCGGCCCTCCAGTGGACCCTCGTCGGCGTCGGCACGGTGCTCGCGGTCGTGGCCGCCGCGGTGGCCCGCGTTCAATGGGACCGCGACCCACCGGCCTGGTTCCTCCTCGCCGGTGCGGTGATCCTCGCGATCCCCTGTGCAAGGCTGGGATATGCGGCGATCCGCGACCGCGAGCTCCAGCCCTACCGGGGACGGAGCCTCCTCCTGCGGACGCTCATCTGCGCGGCCGTCTACGTTGCCCTGTGGGTGGCCAGGGGATACCTCCCCGCCGAGATCGAGATGTGGGAGTGGCTCTACTACGCCCCGGTCTTCATCGCCGTCGGGGCCTTCGCCGCCTTCGCTTGCTTCGATTTCGACTCCGGCTCGGCCATCGCACACTTCTCACTCTTTCTCATGGTCAGCGCCGCCCTCCGCTGGCTCGCCGGCATCACGCATCTTTAGAAGCGGCGTCTCGGCTGGCCCCATCCTCCGCGGTCTCCCCATGGCTTTCGACGCACTCCCGGAGTTGATTGCGGCGGAGCATTCCGCCGAAGGGATCCGCATCCCCCCCGATGTGACGGTGCCGCTGACGCCGCGCGTGCGCGCCCTCGTCGACACCGCCGAGATGCGCCGCCTGGCGCGGATCAGCCAGCTCGGGCTGGTGTCGCTGGTCTATCCCGGCGCCACCCACTCCCGCTTCGAGCACTCGCTGGGGGTCTACCGCTTGGCGCTGGAATTCCTTGGCCGGCTCCGGCGCGATCCCCACTTTGCCGCCACGGTCGATGAAGGGGACGCCGCGGCGTTCGTCGTTGCGGCGCTCGTCCACGACATCGGGCACTGGGCCTACTGCCATCCGCTGGAGGACATGGGTCTCCCAGAGCTCCCCCGGCATGAGTCACTCGTCGGTGGGATCCTCGCCACAGGGGAGCCGGCCGCGATCCTCCGGGCCGAGTGGGGGCTCGAGCCATCCCGGGTCGCGGCCCTCATCGACGGCACGGCCAACGACCCGGCCGGGATTCTCCTCCACTCCCTCCTCTCCGGGCCGATCGATGTCGACAAGATGGACTACCTCGCCCGCGACAGCCTTCACGCCGGCGTCCCCTACGGCCGTCACTTCGACCAGGATCGCCTCCTGGCGAGTCTGTGCATCGATGCCGCGGGAGAGACGCTCGCGATCACCGACAAGGGACGGACGGCGGCCGAATTGATGGTCTTCGCCCGCTATGTGATGTTCAGCGAGGTCTACTGGCATCACGCCGTGCGGGCCGCCACGGGCATGCTCCAGCGCGCCGTCTGGCTCGTGCGCGGCGCCATCGATGCCCCCTGGCTCACCCGGGCCGACGAGCAGGGATTCATCGGCTGGCTGCGGGGTGCCGCGGTGGGAACGGGGGCGGCGCCGCTGGTCGAGGGGCTGTTCGGCGCTCGTCGCTGCCTCCTCAAACGGGTGGCCACCTACGACGCCCTCCACCACCCCGACATCCACCGCGCCCTTGCCGGCTCCCCCTACGATGCCACGACGCGTGTTGCCGCCCGGCTCGCCGAGCGCCTGTCGAGACGGCTGAGGATCGCAGTCGCCCCCGAGACGCTCCTCATCGATGCTCCCCCGGCCGAGCGCGAGGTGGAGTTCGCGCTCCAGGTGCGGCAGCGGCCGCATGACACCGGCGACCGGACGGATCACTGGCGGTCGCTCGCCGAGCTCTCCCCCGTTGTCCGCAGCCTCGCCCACGAGCAGTTCGACGATCTCGTGAAGCGGGTCCGGATCTTCGCCCCGGCCGAGACGGCCGCAGCGGTGGCGCAGTTGCCGGGGGGCATTCTCCCCGACCTGCTCGAGGCGATCGCCGACGACTGACGGCGCGCTCCGTACAGGCGACTGGTCAGGGGAGGCCGATAAGGACCCACGTCCGTTCGTTCGTGCCGCGGCGGACGGTGGCCTCGACCCGCCCGGCCGCCAGACCGTCGGCCGTGGTCTCGAACTCCGCCCCCCGTTCGCCGATCCGCCAGGTGAGTGAGCCGGTCTCGCGGTCGAACCGGCCAGCTACCGACTCAACGTCATCGGAGACGGCGTCGAAGTAATTGCCACGCACCGTTCCATCACGATGGAGGGAGAGCTCGAGGAACAGATGCGGCGCGAGAGCCTGCTCTCCCCCGGCCGGGACTGCGGCGAACGCCCCCAAGGGGAGCCAAGGCGAAGACGCGTCATCGGGCGAGAGCGAGACCGTCGCCGAGCGCAGCCGGTTCGGCTCGGCCGCGGGGAACGGGGCGTTCTTCCCCCGCACCAACACGCTCACCGTGCCGTCGGCGGCCACGGTCTCCTTTCCCAGGCCCTCCGCTTCGGCTGCGGGGAGAGCGGTGCGGGGCACCGGCAAAGCCCCGTCCGCGCCGGGAAAGACGACCAGGTCGGCCGCAGGGAGGTCGGCGTCCACCGCCGGGCTCTCGGCCGATGCTTGCAGCACCGATCGGGCTGCGGTCTCCCCATCGAAGGGTTCCCGCGCTGTCCATGCTGCCAGTTCCACGCCGCGGGGATCGACCTGGGTCGGCTCGCGGGCCCCGCCAGCCAGGACGATCTCCCCCGCTCCCTCTTCCGGCCGCCACGCGCCGGGATGCTCGACACGCCACGCCGCGCTGAAGGGTGCCGGGCCGGCCCAGAGGAGCGCGGCCGATCCCACAGCAGAGCCGATGGAAGGGATTGGCCCCGGCGGAGCTGCCGGGAGCGCGGTCGTCTGCGGAGTCTTGTTGTCGATTTTTTTGCCCGGCGGAGGCGTTCCCTTCCCGGCTGGCTTCCCGGCTTGGGGGCCCGGCGTGGCCGGTTTGGGGGTCGACGACGGCTTTGGTGAGGGCTGGGCCCGTGGAGCGGCCGCCGGCTGCGGGGCGGGCTGGGTCCGCGGCGGAGGGGGAGCGGTCCGCCACCGCCGTCCGGGGCGCTGGGCCTGAGCCGGCAGGCTCGTCGCCACGAACAGGAGGATCGCCAACGGCGCCCAGACAAGAGGCCGCACCGACGTCTCCCACCGCTTCCCCGAGGCCGGTCGATCATCCTTGCCGAACAGACTGCCTGCGGTCATGGTCGTCTCCTGGAAACCCGATCACCGGATCGCACCGCACGCCTCAAAAAAAACCGGAGACGCCGTCGGACGGCGTCTCCGGAGATTCATCGGCGCGTTTCGCTGCACCCCCCACTCAAGCGTCACTCAAGCGTCACTCCACGGGGCCGCCAGGCAGCTTGCCCATCTTGATGAGCTCGCCGAACGTCGGCCCGCCGTCGGCGCTCTTCATCGCCGCGACTGTCTCGAGGGCCTTGCGGATTTTCTCCATGTTCTTGGCATCTTCCTTCTTGTCGAGAAGGTCAGCCAAGGCTTCGCCGTAGACGTTGCGATCCTTCTTTTCCTTCCCCTTGTGGCAGATGTTGCATTTGGCCGTATCGACGGCCGCGGCCAGCGCCTTCTCGGCGGGATCACTGCTGTCCGGCTTGACGTACACGGCCTTGAACTCGTCCTGGAACTGCTTGATCGCGAACGCCGGACGGCCGAGGCCCCCCAAGACGATTCCCACGGCCACGGACGTCACCACGAGCAAAACACGGCCCCGCTTCATCGGCTGCACTCCTGAGTCGGAAAAGATCAGTCCAGTCTCCTTCACTAGACCGTGCGGCCGTGTGGGATGTCAAGAATCGGGCCGCCGCGGCGTCTCAATTGCCGGCATCGCTGGGAAATCCCATGGGTTTCCCTCGCTCCATCCCCCGATCGAGCCCTCATGACGGAGGGGCGGATTGACCGCCGAAAAGGGGATCTCCTCGCGCTCGGCGGCCCCGTCGATCCGGCGGAAGCTCGCCCCTCCCTCATACCTCCCCCCGGCGTCGGTCCATTCGATTGCCGCGCGGTGGGCGTCGGGCTGGCCGATGCCGGCCTGCTCGAGGAACGGCCGCCCCGGAGGGGTGAGGAACCGACAGCGTTCGGTCGTGACCCGGAGGATCGGCATCACCGGGAGGCCCGGCGCATCGACGAGTTGGGCAAAGCCCTTTTGATTGGCCAGGAGCGCGTCCCGCACAACAAGCTTGATGGTTGTCGCCGCTTCCCCTTGCGGCCCCCCCTCGGCATGGAGGAAGCGGCCTCCGGTCACGCACCGTCCGCCGGACCAGACCACCGCCAGGGCCGCTCCGCCCTCGGCCGACAGGAAGGTTCCCGCACCGATCGCCTGGACGCCCGAAAACCGCACGAACGACTCGGCCGGGTGGCCTCTCGGTCCGCTTCCTTCCTCCTCGCCGGCAGGTCCATCGGCCCCGGTATCTTCCCGCAAAGCGTCAGCCCGCTCCCCGAGCACAAACACGGCTTCGCCGTCCCGCGCCCCACGCTCGGCCATTCCACCCCCCTCCCGGATCTCGAGGAGCGTGCCCTCCGCCTCGAGCGTCGCCCCCCGACCGAGGGCAATCAGCGCCGAGGTTCCCGAGGACGCCGGCACGAGACGCAGACCGACCCCCTCGAGCACGAAGCTCCCCGACACGACCGTCAGCCCCGCGGCGGGATGGCTGCCGGCCGGCGGCGAAAATCGCAGCACGGGATCGTGGCCCGGGGCGGCCCGGAGGGTCAGCCGCCGGCCCACCATGACACAGGGCTCTTCGTCCCGGACGCCACTGAAAGCGCACTCGACGACATCGCCGTCGTCCGCCACCCCAATCGCAGCGGCGAGCGAAGCGACATCCCCGAGGCCCGACGGGCCGTCGACGATCCGCCAGATCCGGCGCGGGGTCGCCACCCGATCGCCGTCGGGATTCCCGGCTTCACCACCGCCCCCGTCGACCGCCAGCGGGAAGGTCGCCGTGAGTCTCCACTTGCGGATCTTCGGCAGCCCCCACAGCCCGGCGATCGTGGCCAGCAGCGCCACCACCGGCAGGATCCAGGGCCAGGATGAACCCGCGGGCCGCGGCAGGACCAGATCGGAGCCCCGCGCCCGTTCGACATCGAGGTCGATGCCGAGCATGGCGGCGATCGCGACCAGATCAACCACGAGTTGTGCCGGGGTCTGGTATCGATCGAGGGGCTCTTTCTGCAGGAGCCGCTCGACGACTGCCTCGAGGCCGAGCGGGATGTCGTCACGGTCAGCGGCGACCGGCGGCGGCGGGCTCTGCTGGTGCTGGAGAAGTTTTTGAACGGCCGTGCCGGCGGCAAACGGTGGGCGCCCGCTGAGCATGAAGAAGAGCGTGCAGCCGAGCGAATAGAGATCGCTGCGCACATCCGCCGCGCGGGGATCCCTGGCCTGTTCCGGCGAGATGTAATCGTACGTGCCGAGCGTCATCCCGCTCTCGGTGAGATCGGGGACCCCCCCGACCGCCGGCAACCGCGCCAGGCCCATGTCAACCAGCCGCGCCCGCCCCGCCGGGGTGACGATGATGTTCGACGGCTTGATGTCGCGGTGGACGACGCCGCGCTCCGAGGCATGCTCGAGGGCCTCGGCGACCTGCGCGGTGAATCGGAGGGCTCGCGGCACGTCGAGCGGCCCCTCGTCGTGGACCACATCGCGGAGATTGGTCCCTTCGATGAACTCGAAGACGATGTAGTGCCAGCCGGCATCGGAGCCGACGGCGTGCACCCGACCGATGTTCTCGTGATCGAGCCGGGCGGCGAGTTGGGCCTCATTCTTGAACCGCCGGAGCATGTCGACGTCGGACGAGTGCTGGCGGGAGAGCACCTTCACCGCCACCACCCGGTCGAGCGTCGTGTCGGTGGCCCGGAACACCGCCCCCATCCCCCCACCGCCGACGAACTGATTGAGATGGTAGGGGCCGAGGGAGTGCCCCTCGAGGGCCCGACCGATCTCCTCCATCGTCGTCGCCATCACGGGGGGCGTCGGCCGGCCCGCCGAGATCGCCGTGCCGTCGGCAGCGGAGGCCGGGGGGCTCTCCGGCAGCCGGCCGCCTGTCGTCGTGTCACCGGAGGGTGGCTGGGAAAAAGCTTCCATCAACGGAACACGGCGGAGGGGAACGAGGAGACTTGCTCTAGGATACCTCCGGCTCTCCGATCCCCCGCGCGTCCCCCGGAATCCCTGCCATGTCCACGCAATCCCCTCCAGCCCGCGATCCCGATCCGGAAGCCCTCCCGAACATCCGCGGCCGGGGCGATGGGCCGGTCGGCGCCGAGCGACTGCTGGCTGGCGTGGGGACGTCGGCGCTGCGGCTCGGCGTGGTCCTCATCATCCTCGGGATCCTTGCCCTCCTCGCGCCGTGGGGGGCGGCCACCGCGATCGACGTCGCCTGCGGGGTCGTCCTGGCTACGGCCGGGCCGTGAGCCGCAGAAACCTGACCAGGAAAAACAGCCCCGTCCCGACCATCCACGGCAGGTATCCCGCCCACACGCCGGCCGCCCCCCAGCCGCAGCGGAAGGTGAGAAACCAGACCGTCGGCAGGCTCAAGGCCCAGTAGCAGATGGCATTGGCCAGCATCGGGACACGGTTGTCGAGGAGGCCGCGAAGGGCCCCCAGGCTGACCGACTGGATCACGTCGGAGACCTGATAGATCCCCGCGATGCTCACGAGGGTTCCTGCCAGGGCGGCCACCTCGGGATCATCGGTGAACAGCCGCGCCAGCCACCCCCCGCTAGCCACGTAGAACACCGCACACACCGCCATCAGGCCGGTGCCGAGGAGCATCGCGGCGATGCCGGTCCGCCGGGCGGATTCCATGTCGCCGGCACCGGCGGCCTGCGCCACACGAACACCGGTCGCCATCGACAGCGAGACAGGCACCATCCAGGCCAGCGACGCGATTCCCACCGTCACCTGATTCGCCGCCAGGGCCGTCGTCCCTACCCAGCCGAGCATCAGCGCCCCGACAGCGAACGCGCCCCCCTCGAGAACATCCTGCGCCGCCAGCGGCAGTCCCTGCCGGAAGAGGCGGCCGATGGCCGCGATGACCGAGCGATCCCGTGGCAGCGGGGCCCGGTCGCCACGCTTTCGGCCCGCCACGCGGGGATCGGAGAGCATCCACACAGCCAACGCCGCCGCATGCACCCAGCGGGCCACGAACGTCGCCCAGCCGGCCCCCGGCAGGCCGAGCGCGGGGAATCCCGCATGGCCGAAGACGAGACACCACGCGAGGAGGGCATTGAGAACGACCGCCAAGAACATGAATCCGAACACCGGCCAGGGGCGGTCGACCGCTTCGGCCACCTGCCCAAGCACGACGGCGAGAATCGCCCCAGGCATCGACCAGGCGATGAGGAGGAGGTAGCCCCAGGCGGCGCGGGCGACGGCGGGGGGCTGCCCGAGATACTCCAGCAGCGGCACGACGGCCGTGAGCGAAACGGCGATCACGCCCCCGATCATCAGCGCAAGCCACGCCCCCGCCTCCGCCGTCCGGGAGACGCCATCCCGATCCCCGCCTCCATGCAGTTGGGCGATCGTCGGCGACACCGCCCCGACGGCACCATAGGCAAAGGAGAAGGCAAACATCACGAAGTTGCCCGCCAGGGAGGCCGCCGCGAGCTCGACTGCGCCAACATGCCCGATGAGGAGCGTGTCGGTGAGCTGCAGCAGCACCTGCCCAGCCTGCCCGAGAAGCATCGGAGCGGCGAGCGTCAGCAGAGAGACAACCACCGGCCATCGCCCCGTTGCCTTGGCGGCCAGGGGGATGCTCGTCGGCGGATCATCGGGAAAAGGCATACATCCTCGCCTCGCAGCCGGCTGGTGCCTGGATCGTACTCCTCCGCGCCATTTCCCCAGCGGTCTCTCCCCGGAAAGCCGTCAACAAAACAAACCCGCCCCCGGGCGATGCCGGGGGCGGGTTTGATGGATTAATTCGATACGAAAGCGGCCGGATCAGCCAGCGGCCCGGGCGAGGGCGAGCTTGCGACGCTTCATGATCTGGAGGCCGAACAGGCCACCGATCCCCATCGCCGCGGCCACCATGGTGCCCGGCTCCGGCACGGCAGCGACGCGGAAGCCGATCGTCGCGGTGCCGAGCCCAAGGGTGCTCGGGCTACCAGAGCGGAACACACCGGTGCTGTTGGAGGAGTTCCACAAGTTGAGTTCATCCGTCGTCGTCGCGTAGCTGCCGCCG
>CAMBFA010000087.1 GCA_945865325.1 Candidatus Kuenenia stuttgartensis | reverse complement strand
CGCGGGCCGTACGTCTCGGTGGGATGGCTCACCCCATGCGCCGCAAGCCCCCCTTCGATCTGCCCCCAGGTCGCCTTGGCGGCGCCGGGGATCGTAAACGCCGCGAGCTTCGCATTGGGATCGTCGGGAGGGAGAACATCGACCGGCCCGAGCCGCTCGGCCAGGGCTGCGGCGATCGCCTCGGTGTGCCGGCTCGCCCAGATCGCCGAGCAGTTGATGCAGCCACGGCCGCCGTTGATGGCGACGCTCTCCACCATCATGTCGATGTGGTCTTCCCAGCGGTCGACAACGTCGTCACCGATGAGGATCTTCGAGAACCCAGGCCCGTGGACCTGCACGCCGGGATTGCCCCGATACTGCTCGACCGTCTTGGCACTCCCGAAGATCATGCTCCGCTTGCAGGAGGCGAGGATCGAGGCCCCGACGTCGGTGGCCCCCGGATAGAGCCCGATCGCCTCGGCGGGAATCCCCGCTTCGATCATCGCTGCCGCCATCCGGTAGGGCGTCCAGGGCTCCTGGCCCCCCGGCTTCATGACGAGGCCGACGCCGAGCGCGATCACCGGCAACCACAGGGTATGGACGCCGGGGGAGTTTGACGGCAAGACGAGCCCAAGAACCGGCGACTGCGCCTGGTAGCTGACGACGACATCGCGGTGCTCGCGGCCGTAGCCCTTCCAGAAGATCTCCGGCGGCAGGCCGCGGGAGAGGGCGTCGAGCATCCGATCCATGTTGGAGAGGA
Organism: Candidatus Kuenenia stuttgartensis; assembly: GCA_945865325.1. Classification (GTDB taxonomy): domain Bacteria; phylum Planctomycetota; class Planctomycetia; order Pirellulales; family UBA1268; genus QWOP01. The sequence continues at coordinate 16,442 of CAMBFA010000087.1, read as the reverse complement.
CGAACATGTTCTTCTGCATGTTCGCCCGGCAGAGCGTCTCCGGCATCCCGGTCGTGGCCGACTGCTGCTTGACGAAGTCGTCGGGCGATTGCTTGGTGTCGCCGACGGCGAGCGTGCCGTGGGCATAGAGATTCCCCGCCGTCTGCAACCGCTCGACGACGTCCTCTGGATCGAGCGACAAAAGCGCTTCGCGCGCCTTGGCCGCCTTCTGCATGTCGCGGCCGACGAGCGCGCCGCCGACCTGACTGACCTCCGCCACCGGCTCGCCGGTGAGGAAGTGGACGAGCTTCGTCCGTTCGATCGACTCGTAGGGCTTGCCGAACCGGTAGGCGGGCAGATGCATCAACAGGACTCCTGCAACGTTTTTAAAAGATTCCAGATTCAGAAGAAACGCCGTCTGCAACCCGAAGGAGGCACCCACAGTCTCCCGGAGGTGCGACCGCAAGCCTCCGCGGCTGGCAGCCAAGCTGCCGCCCGCCGGGGCCACGATGGCCCGGCGGGCGTGAAATCAGTAGACGCCGACGGTGGTCGAGGAGGCGAGCTCCCGGAAAGGGCGCACGCCACTGATGCCGTCCCACGGGTATTTCGCGTAGGGAAGCTCGCGCTCTCCCTCGTCGCGCTCGAGGAAGCCGGGCACGAACGTCTCCTTTGTGAGGGTCGTCAGTTTCACCCGTCCGGTGCCGCCGTAGGGGACGACCGTGTTGGTGTCGTCGAAGTCGACAACCTCGATCACCGCCCGCGGCTGCGGGGCGTAGTAGGCGATCGTGTAGCCATCAGCGGGGACCACCGGCCTGGAGGCTGCCAGTCCCATCAGCGTGTTGCCGTAGGTGGGGGTCATGAAGGCGCCGTCGAGGAGCTCCTCCACGGCGAAGCGGGTCCACTGCGGGGTGAACTCGGTGCCCCCGGAGAAGATCCCGGTGATCCCGGCCTTGCGGATCGTCGTCCCACGCTTCTCGAGGCCGATCGCCAGCGACTCGAGGAGCTTTGGCGTCGTGAACATGCACTGCACGTCGTGGCCCGCCTCGAGGATCGTGATCGCTTGGTCGATGCAGTGCTGCTTGTAGGCCTCGAGATGCTCCATCCATCCCTTCTGAATGAGCTTGACGACCCAGCGCGGGTCGAGATCGAGGCAGAAGCAGATGCCGCCACGGTACTGGGCGAGATGCTCGATCGAGAGCCGCAGACGACGCGGGCCTGAGGGCCCCAGCATCAGCCAGTTGGCGCCGCGCGGGAAGTATTCCTCGGGGAGCGTGTCGCTGAACTGCTCGTAATCGGTGCGGAAGTCGCGCATGTTGACGCGCGATTTTGGCACGCCGGTGGTGCCACCGGTCTCGAAGACAAAGGCAGGCTGGCCGGCAAAGCCCTGGGGGATCCAGCGCGTCACCGGACCACCCCGGAGCCATTCATCCTCAAACGGCGGGAACTTCTTCAGGTCGTCGTAGTTTTTCACCTCGGTGATCGGGTTGAAGGTCAGCGACTTCGCATACTCCAGCCAGAACGGGCAGCCGGTGGAGGGGTGGAAATGCCAGGCCATCATCTCCACGGCATGGGCATCGAGGGTCGCGCGGGCCTGCTTCACGGCGGCGTCGTCGGCAACCTGGAACACCGGCTTCTGGGCGGAAACGTCGGTCGACATCGCGGGGTCTCTGGAGGGGAGGGGGCTTCAAGCCGCAACCGCCATCGACGGCACGGGCACGAGTGGAAACGAACGCGAGGAAAAGAAAAAGGGATCAGCCGTCCCCTGGCGGGGTCGCCGGGGGGGCTCCGAGTTGGGCGAAGAGCTGCAGCACCCCGTTGAAGTGGGCGAGCCGTGGGCCATAGCGATCGATGAACTCGCCGAGGGCATATTCGCTGTCGGAAAGGTTTTCGGCGTTGTCAAAGGCTTCCGTGGCCACCCCGGCGAGGAACTCGGTGTGCACCTTGGCCAGCGACTCGGCGGCCCGTCGGCAGGAGCGGGCCAACTCGGGATTGGCATCCTTCCAGGCCTTGAGCTCCGCCGCCCGCTGCCGCTGCTGGAGCGACACCTGCGAGACGAGCTCCGTGAGCAACTCGCACTGGCGGGAAAGCAGCTCGATCTGCCGCTGCTGCAGCAGGATCGATTCCCCGAGCAGATGCCGCGTCTGTGGGTCGGGCGCGGCCCCGCCCGGGGTGATCGAATTGGCGGAGATGTCGAGTTGCGTGAACACGGGGGGAAAATCGCTCATGGCACGGCCCGCCGATGGAGAAAGAGGCAACTGAGCAAGATTCTACCCAGGCCTACGGGAATGGTAGTCCTCCGGCCCCCGTTCGGCCGGGCGGGGCCGATTCCCGTCAGGGTTTCCCCAGCCTACGGCGGCGGGGTCGCCGTCCCCCTCGGGCGGCCGGGGAGCGTTCCCGCCTCTCAAGTAGCGCGTCCCGTCACCCGATGCAAGGGGCGGGCGGGGAGCCGGTTCCCTGCGGATCCGCGGCCGACGAACCGCGGAACGACCGCCTCACGGCGGGCGAAGGCATGGGGGGAACGGTGGAAACCAACGACGCTACGCTGACCTTCGGGTTCCTCACCACCGTCGATTCGCCCACCCACGGTGTTTTCGGCGGCTATCTCGTCGTTGACGCCACGGGACGACCGCTGGAGTTCCACTGCACGACGCCGGTCAAGGTGTCGCGAGCGCAGCAGATCCTCTACGGGGCGACACTCCCCGGCCATCTCCATGGCCGCCAGATCGGCGCCAATCTCCTCGGCGAAGCCACCTCCCGCCCGCTGGCCGTCCTCGTCGACGCCGAGTCGCTTCTCCATGTTCGCCCGCACACGCCCCTGCCGGTCGGGCTCGTCCGCCGATCCGATTCGGCCCAGCTGGCACCGAGCGGCGACGAGGCCTTCATGCGGTTCGGCACGACGACGATCAGCCTGCCGGCCGACCGGCATGGCAGTGTGATCGAAGGGCTCACGGCCCTGGCCGGTGCGGTCGACCTCAGCGAGCCGTTTGAGCGGATCAGGGCGGCGATCGACGAGGCCCAGCGGCACTGACCCGTGGCCCGAGCCACGGCCGCGACGGCCACTGTCACGGGGACACCCCCGGATCGATCGATCGGGACGCGGAAGGGAACAGCCATGGCACTGCCAAGCGAACGCGACATCCCGTCGAGGGGCGCCGAGCCGACCCCGTCCAACGGCGGCGGGACCCACGCCCTGCGGAGCGCGGATCTCGCGCTGGCGCCGGCGACGATCCGACCCCGCCTGTCGATCGAAGCGCTGCCAAGGCCCCGCACGCTCCGGCTTCCGCTGGCCGGTACGACGGCGACCGTGACATCGATCGGTCTCCTCGATGCCCCCCCGAAGGTCTCGAGCTACCGCTTCCCGCGGCTGGCCAGCCCCGCCCCCATCGCTCCTCCCCGGCCCTTCCTCCCCCAGCCGGCTACCGTGCCAGCGCCGGCTGCCCCCGAGCCAGCCGCGGGGAAACCTCCCCGGCCAGGTCGGACGCGGATCGCCCCGCCAGGGGATGTCGTGCGGATGGAAGAGCGGCTGTGGTTCCTCCTCCAGCCCGACCTGGAAACGCTCCTCCGCTCCTGCCACCTCGATTTCCCCCGCCAGCCGTTCCCTTTCCAGCTCGAAGGCATGGCGTTTCTGATGCCGCGGCACGCCGCCGTCCTCGCCGACGAGATGGGCCTGGGCAAGTCGATGCAGGCGATCTCCTCGATCCGCCTCCTGATCCACGCCGGCGAGGCCCGTCGGGTCCTCGTCGTCTGTCCGAAGGGGCTGGTGTCGAACTGGGTGCGGGAGTTCGGCGACTGGGCTCCGGAGATCCCGGTGACCGTGATCGAGGGGGATCCGCAGCGACGTCGCTGGCAGTGGGCCCTGGCGGATGTCGCCGTGAAGGTCGCCAACTACGAGAGCGTCGTCCGCGATCGGGAGCTCGTTGCCGAGCTGAAGGCCTCGTTCGACCTCGTCGTCCTCGACGAAGCGCAGCGGATCAAGAACTCCGCCAGCCAGACCAGCCACGCCATCTGCGCCCTGTCGCGGCGCCGCAGCTGGGCCCTCACCGGCACCCCGGTGGAGAACTCGGCCGACGACATCGTCGGGCTGTTCGAGTTCGTCGCCCCGGGGCACCTCGACGAACGGATGTCACCGCGGGCCCTCGGCGCCGCCGCGGCCGACCATGTCCTCCGCCGGACGAAGGACAAGGTTCTGAAGGATCTCCCCCCGCGGCTCAACCGCGACGAACGGATCGAGCTCACGGCTGAACAGCGCGAGACCTACCGGCAGGCCGAGGAGGATGGCGTCCTCCGGCTGGCTGAGATGGGGCGCTCGGCGACGATCAGCCACGTCTTCGAGCTCGTCCTCCGGCTCAAGCAGGTCTGCAATTTCGACACCCACTCCGGCGAGAGTGCCAAGCTCGATTGCCTCAAGGCCGATCTCGAGGAGGTCCAGGCCAGCGGCCGAAAGGCGCTGGTCTTCAGCCAGTGGGTTGAGACGCTCGGGAAGCTCGAGAAGGAGCTCATGCCATTCGGGGCGCTGCAGTACCACGGCGGGATGTCGACGGCGGCCCGTGACGCGGCGATCCAGCGGTTCAAGACCGACCGCCGCCACTCCGTACTTCTCCTCTCCTACGGCGCCGGCGCCGTTGGGCTCAATCTCCAGTTCTCGCAGTACGTCTTCCTCTTCGACCGCTGGTGGAACCCGGCCGTCGAGGATCAGGCAGTGAACCGGGCCCACCGGATCGGCGCCGCCGGCGCCGTCACGGTCACCCGGTACCTGGCCGCCGACACCATCGAGGAGCGAATCGACGAGGTGCTGCGGAAGAAGCGCGACCTCTCCGAGCTGATTCTCTCGCAGTCCGAGCCCCCAGAAGCAGGGAAAACGGGGCTGACGGTCGACGAGCTCTTCGCGCTGTTTAAGCTGCCGACCCCGAGCCGGTCGGCGGCGGCCTGAAGCCCCCACCGGACCGGCCACTCAACCGTCATTTCCCATACTTGGCAAACCCGGCTGCCACCGTCGGACGAACCGTGGCAGGTTTCGTTGCCGTCACCGGGGCCTGCCCCGAACGGACGATGACGAACTGTCGCGTCGCCGTGGCGAGGGGGCTCTGCTCCGTGGCCGGCTGCTGGGTCGTCGCGGTCGCGGTGGTCGTCGCGGTCGCGGTGGTCGTCGTCGCCCCGGAGCCGGTCGTCGTCGAACTGCCGGCGAAGTTCATCTCTGGCGAGAGGGAAGAATCCACCAGCCACGTCGACAGCCCGTTGGAGGTCGTCAGCCCTGAGGCACCGGCCATGAGCGTCGGCAGGGCATAGGGATCGGCCTTGGCGTAGTTGACGGAATACCCGAGATCCTGAAGCGCCCCGACCGTGACACGGCTCAGCGGCATGGTGGGGGAGAGGTAGCCCGTCATGAGCTCGGGCCCGAACACATCCTCGCTCCAGTGAGCACCCCTGGTGCCCCCACCGCCGCCCGATTCCAGGGGCACGCCGATAGCGCCGGGAGCCAATTTCCGATACTCCGCCAGGGCATACCTTCCGACATAAATCGGACTGTCAGTGAACAGGTTCTTGACGAGGCCGAGCGGCTTGAAAGACGAGCGGTTGTATTCGAGCTTCCAGAACGGTCCGATGCCGAGGGCATGGCCAAGTTCGTGGACCATGATGTCCTTGATCTGCTCGTTGTTGCGGTCGGCAATATCGACGACGGCCGTGCCGCCGTACGACGTGTTGCTCGACCCGCGCTTCTGAATGACGGCCTGGCCGTTGGAATTGGTCCGCGTCGGGCCGGCGTACGCCAAGGCGCCATAAAGTCCGTCAACCTGCTGTTCCTTGACGACGAGTTTGAAGTCATCGATGTACTCGCCATCGACGACCACGCTGGCGAGGTCGCCGGTGATCACGCTCTGCCACTTGTCGGCTGCCAGGCGGGCCGCCACCTTCGTCCTGTCAGAGACGTTGCCGGAAAAGCTGATGTCGATCTGGAAACCGGCGGCCTCGTTGACGATGTGCGTGACCGCCGTCTTTTGGACGACCTTGCCGCTGGAGGCCGCGGTGATGTCGAGGGCGAAGGTGTACGGCTTGGCTGATTTGGCGGCCGACGCCGGCAGCGCGAGGGTGGCTACGTTGATGACCTTGGACGACTCCCCCGCCTCGAAGTGGGCCGTTTTGGTCTCCGGGTGGAAGTCCCGGGATGCGACAGCACCAATGCCGCGAGTCGAGTACTGAACATCGAGGGTCTGTCCGGGCGCCACAGGGCGGTCGAGGCGGATCCAGAAATCGGCGTCGCTGGTTCGCGACACCTGCGTTGGCGCCGTCACGGAGATCAACGGCAGCCCGGCACCGTCCATGAGTTGCCGCGATTCCAGTCTCTCGATCCCAGGGACGGCCGACGTCGTGCGATTCTGTCGACCCTTCGGCGTGTGCTTCCGAAACATGAGGATCACCTATCGGTACAGGGGATGAGACTGGGACTTTGGATGGTGTCGTGGCTCTGGCAAACCATTCGCCACGGGTGCCGTTACGCTGCTCGGGGGGCCGAGGTTCGATCACGCCGAGGAAAAAACTGGCTCTGAATTGGCCCATCGACTCCCGGACACCCTAAAAATGAGGGCGAGACGGTCTGGAGGGATTGTCGCGGTAACGACGCCCCCATCGATTACGAGCCCATGCCCATCCCCTTCGCTGGAGTGGAGAATACATTGGGGCTCTGAATGCCGCCAGCTCTTGGCCGCTGCCCCCTCACTACCTGCTGGGTCGCCCCCATGACCTGCCGCTACGACTACGACGTGATCGTCATCGGCGCTGGCCATGCCGGGGTCGAGGCGGCCTGTGCCGCGGCCCGGCTGGGGGCCAAGACGGCCCTCCTCACGGGGAATCTCGACACCGTCGGCCAGATGAGCTGCAACCCGGCCCTAGGCGGCGTCGGCAAGGGGCAGCTCGTCCGCGAAGTCGACGCCCTGGGGGGGATTATGGGGCGGGCGATCGACGCCACCGGGATCCACTTCCGCGTCCTCAACCGCTCCAAGGGACCGGCGATGCACGGCCCCCGGGCCCAAGCCGACAAGCGGCTCTACCAATTCGAGGTCAAGCGGCTGGTGGAGGAGACCGAAGGGCTCGATCTGCGGCAGGAGCTTGTCGAAGGGCTGTTGCTCGAGCCGCTGCCGGCCGCCGGGGCAGGAAGCCCGCCCCTGCGGGTTGTCGGCGTCCGGGTCGTCGGTGGGGCCGAGTACCGGGCGCCGGCGATCGTGCTCACCACCGGCACCTTCCTCCAGGCGGTCATGCACACCGGCGAGGCGAAGACTCCCGGGGGGAGGGCAGGGGAGGGGACAACGTCGGGGGTCAGCCGCAGCCTCGCCGAGGCCGGCATCCGCCTCGAGCGCTTCAAGACCGGCACCCCTTGCCGGCTCTCTGCCCGGTCGATCGACACCTCCCGCCTCGAGCGTCAGCCGGGCGACGCCGATCCACAGGCTTTCTCGTTCCTCACCGACGCCCTCCCTGTCGACCAGATCGACTGCTGGATCACGCGGACGAATCCCGCCGTCCACGCCCTGATCCGCGCCAATCTCCATCGGGCGCCAATGTATAGCGGCCAGATTGAGTCGCGCGGGCCGCGCTACTGCCCGAGCATCGAAGACAAGGTGGTGCGGTTTGCCGACCGCGACTCCCATCAGCTGTTCCTCGAGCCGGAGGGGCGGCGGACGCAGGAGGTGTATGTCAACGGGATCTCGACGAGCCTGCCGCGGGATGTGCAAGACGCGATGATCCGCCTCGTGCCGGGGCTCGAAAACGCCCGGATCATGCGCTACGGCTATGCCGTCGAATACGACTACGCCCCCCCCGATCAGCTCACATCGTCGCTCTCGAGCAAGCGGGTCGCCGGCCTGTTCCTGGCCGGGCAGATCAACGGCACGACCGGCTACGAGGAGGCGGCGGCACAGGGGATCGTGGCCGGGGCCAACGCTGCCCTCGCCGCGGCGGGGCGCGAGCCCTTCATCCCCGACCGGGAGGAGAGCTACGTCGGCGTCCTCGTCGACGATCTTGTCACCCGCGGGGTCGACGAACCCTACCGGATGTTCACCAGCCGGGCCGAGCACCGTCTCGCCCTCCGCCACGACAATGCCGACCGACGGCTGACGCCGCTGGCGGCCCGCCTCGGGCTCGCGGAGCCCGCCCGCGTCGCCCGATTCACCGCGAAGCTCGCCGCCATCGAGGCGACGCGGGAGGTGCTCGGGGCGGGGCGAGTCGGCGGCGTGTCGCTCCTCGACATGCTCCGCCGCCCCGAGTTTTCCTGGACAGACGCCGTGGTGGCCTGTCCGTCCCTGGCCACGGTGCCGGCGGAGGTGGCGGGCCAAGTGGCCTGCGACATCCGCTACGAGGGCTATCTGGGGCGGGAGCGCCAGCGGATCGCCAAGCGTCGGGCCGAGGGGGACCGGCCAATTCCGGAAGGGCTCGACTGGGCCACCATCCGCCATCTCCGCGCCGAGGCCCGCGAGCAGCTCGCCCGTATCCAGCCCCGTTCGCTCGCCCAGGCCGGGCGCGTCAGTGGAATCACCCCGGCCGACCTCGCCCTGGTCCTCGTTCACCTCCAGGGGCGCCTCCGGCAGAGAACCCCGCACGACCAGGCCTGACTCCCTCCCGGAAGCCCACCGATGCGCATCGTTCACATCACCGCCGGGGCAGGGGGGAGGATCTGCGGATCGTGCCTCCATGACAACGCGCTGGTCCGCGCGCTGCGGCAGCGCGGCCGCGACGCGATCCTCCTTCCGGCCTACGTTCCCACCACGACCGACGAGGAGAATGTTGCCGAGCGGCGCGTCGTGATGGGGGGAGTGAACATCTGGCTGCAGGAGTTCGTTCCCTTCTTCCGCCACACCCCCTGGTTTCTCGACCGGCTTCTCGACGGTCGCCGCCTGCTGACATGGCTGGCGGGGCAAACGGCGCAAACCAAGCCAGAGGATCTCGGCACGATCACCGTTTCGGCGCTCGAGGGGGAAGAAGGGCACCAGCGCAAGGAGGTGGAGAAGCTCGTACGCCTCCTGCGAAACGATCTTCAGCCCGATGTCGTCCATCTCTCCAACATCCTCCTCCTCGGGCTGGCGCGACCGATCCGCGCGGCGACCGGTGCGGCGATCGTGTCGAGCCTGTCCGGCGAGGACATCTTCATCGGCCAGCTCCCCCCCGCGCACCGCGCCCGGGTTCTCGGTCTCCTCCGCGAGCGCTCGGCCGACGTTGAGCGGTTCGTCGCCTTAAACCAAGCCTTCGCCGACCAGATGGCCCCGGTGCTCGGGGTCGCCGCGGAGAGCATCGCCGTCGTGCCCCATGGCGTCGATGCCAGCGGCTTCCCTGCCACCCCCCCTGATCTCGTGGCCCGACGGCGCGGCCGGGACGGCAGGCTCCGCATCGGGTCGCTTGCCCGGGCCTGTCCAGAGAAGGGGCTCGATGTCCTCATCCGCGCCGTCGCGACGCTCGCTGCCACGCACGACGTGACCCTCGTCGCCGCCGGGGCCGAGATCGAGGCGGAGCGCCCTTATCTCGATCGCTGCAAGCAACTCGCCGCCGAGCTCGGCTTGGCCGACCGCTTCGAATGGCGTGGGCAGGTCGACCGGGCCGGGAAGCTCGCGCTCCTCACCGAGGTCGACCTGTTTGCGATGCCGACGACACACCCCGAGGCGAAGGGGATCCCGGTCCTCGAAGCCTTCACCGCCGGCCTCCCGGTCGTTGCCTCCGATCATGGCGCGTTTCCGGAATATCTCGGCCGCGATCCCGCCACCCGGCTCGGGCTGCTCTGCACGCCGGGCGACCCAGCGGCGCTCCACGCGGCGCTGCTCCTCCTCGCCGACGATTCAGCCCTGGCGGCGCGGATGGGGCGCGATGCATTCACCACGGCCCGGGAGCGCTTCAGCCCCGCCGCGATGGCCGCGGGCCACGAGCAGGTCTATGCCGGGGCGATCGCCACTCGGTCGCGTTGACCGTCGACAAGTCTTGCCTCCCGTCGCTCAATTCCACTGAGGTATGCTGTCAGACAGGGGGGATGTCCCAGGGGGGATGTCCGCGTGGCCCGTCTGATGGTGCGAGTTGAAACGCCCTACCGGTCGGCGCCGTTGTTCCTCCGGGCGGGCGAGGAAGCAGCGGCGTCCCAGTGCCCCGACGGGATCGTCCGGAGGCTCATGGACCATGCGACGCTTTGTCGTGCTCTTTTTCCTTGCGGCCGGGCTTGCAGTGCGGGGCCATGTCGATGTGACGCACGCCGGGGACGGGCCCGCCACGACGGTCGCGGCGGCGAACCGCTCGCCACGTGAGGAACGCGAAGCCCGTGCCCGCCTCCTCACCGAGCGTCGCAAGGCGATCGTGGCGGCCGTGACGGAGGCCCGGACCGAGGACGGACTCCGGCTGCTCGACGACCACCTCCGGGAAGCGGAGCCGGGTTCCCACGAATACTACGAATGGTCCGACGACTGCCGGCTCTTCGATCGCCTCGTCGACATCTGCCGCGATGCTTCCGGCGGGGCCGATCACGAGACTCGCGTGCGATTGGCGCGCGAGGCGATCGGTGTCGTGCTCGCGCGACGGCCCGACAGGGTGTTCGAGGATTCCTGGGAGAAGTTGCACCGATCGCCTCCGACCGACGGGTTGCCGCGGTTTCTCCTTCCAAAGACCGTCGTCCCCTTCGCACCGGAGGTCCGCCTCCGGGCCGAAGGAAACCCGGATCTCGCCCCCGCCACTCGGCTCTTCCGGTTGCTTCGACCGGAGAAGGTGGAGTTCCACGAGACTCGTGGAACGGGAATCCCGGAATGCGTTCCCCATCGCTTCGATCCGGCCGATCTCGTCGAGATCGACCGGGAGATCGTCTGGGGGCCGCCCGAGGCGCGATCCTGGACGACGGCGGTCGCCGATTACTCCGCCACGGTGCGGCTGGATAGCCCGGGGATGTACGTCCTCCGCCAGGAGCGTGACGGAATCCGTTATGACCAGCCGATCGACATCCCAACCTTCCGACTCGATGTGCGGTGGTTGGAAAGGCACGGGTGGCCGCACACGCTGATGGCGGTCGATTACGCGACGGGCCGGGGGATGGCCGATGTCGAGGTGACGCTCCTCGGCGAAGATCAACGGGACAAGGGGCGGGAACCGTTCTCGATCAAGCTGGGCCGCACCGACGCCCGCGGGCTCCTCTCCGCTGTGCTCCCCGCCACCGGCCGTCGCGACCGAATGGAGATCGAGGGGCGCCGTGGCAGTGAGATCCACCGCCGTCCGATCGACGTCCCGCGGGGCCAGTGTATCGCCGCCGCTCCCGCGGTGGGCGATCCGCTCGATCGCCAGCCGTTCCTCTTCGTGACGACCGATCAGCCGCTCTACCGGCCCGGAGAGACCGTCCGCTACCGGGCAGTCGTCCGCGACGCCGGCGGCGGATTGATCGCGTCTTCGAACGAGCCGGTGCGCGTCGAGATCCGCGACGCCGACGGGCGTTTGTGCCATGCCGTCGACCATCGCTGGGGCCGGTTCGGCTCGCTGACAGGCGTCTGGACCGTCCCCGACGGGGCGTCCCTCGGGACCTGCAGCGTGGCGGTCACCGGCCCGCCGGTACGTCTGGGCGCGGGCATCGATCCGATGCGGTCGGCCACGATCTTCGAGGTGGCCGACGTGCGCGTGCCGCAGTTCGCCGTACGCGTCGTTCCCGGCACAGAGCCCGACACGGCGACTGTCCGGGCCGAGTTCTTCACCGGCGGGGCGGTGGCAGACGCGGATGTCCACTGGCGTGTCGTCGCTGTCGAGGACGAGGGCGAAGCGGAGGACCACACACGTCGGCGTCGCTCCTTCGAACAACTCTCCCCGCTCGACGACACCCGGGCCTGGTTGGTCGATGCCCGGATCGACGCGGCGGAGCGGGAGCGCAACCTCCGACCGAACGAGTTCGGGGGGGAGTTTGCCTCGGCGCGGATGCGGTGGACGGCGCCATCGTGGAAGCGGCCCATCGCCGAGGGGAGTGGCCGCACGGGCGCCGACGGCTCGGCGCTGATCGCCTGGACCGGGCGCGCCGACGGATCGAGGCCGCCGCGCGTCCGCGTTCACGCCCGAGTGCGCGACGCCTCGCGACTGGCTGCCGACGGGCAGGCCGAGATCGTCCCATCCGGCGGGCCGCTGCGGCTCGAGGTAGGAACAGACCGGCTCTTCACGCTTCCCGACGAACCGCTCGAGGTGCGGCTCCGCGCGTCGCGGCCGGATGGCGCTCCCCTCGAGGGTGTCGAGGTGACGCTCCTGGGGCTGATCGACAGTCTGAAAAGGGCCGGAGGTCGATCCGATGCCCCCCCATCCCACCGGGAGTTTCTCCGCCGGACGCTGCGGACCGATGCCCGGGGCCGGGCCAGGCTCGAGACGCGCGTGCCGGAGTCAGGGCGCGTCCGCTGGCGCGCCGAGGCGCTCCCACCGGGCGGCGGCACCAAGGACGCCGTCGTCGCCCGGGCCGATCTCTGGTCGGCAGGGGGGAACGGATGGCTCAACGATGAGGATCAGCTCTTCGGCGGGGAGCATCTCCACCATGACGCGGCGGACGATCCAGTCGCCGCGGGGAACGGGGCCCGACGCCTCGACCCGGCGGCGTTCCCGCTGGAGACCGAAGACGGCACGCGACGCCTGCGGATCACCCCGGACCGCTTTTCTTACGCCGCCGGCGAGACGATCCGCCTCCTCGTGCGGGGCGTCGACCCGTCGCGCCACGTCGTCGCCGGCATCGAGACACGGACGAGCCGGCGCGAGGCGACGTTCGAAATCCACCGGCCGATGGAGGTGATCGAACTCCCGGTCACCGCCGAGGATCGCGGGCTGGCGACAATCTGGGTGCGATCCTGGAGCGGCAGGGAGTTCGAATGGGACCAGCGCGACGTGTTCATCCATCCGTCGAGGCACCTGCTCGACGTCGTCGTCAACGTCGACGGCGACGGGCACCGCCCTGGCGGAAAGGTCTCCGTCGACGTCGAGGTCCGCGGCCACGACGGCGCGGCGAGGCGGGCGGAGGTGGAACTTGCACTGGTGGACGAGGCGCTCGCGTCGCTCGTCGATGCCCCCCCGATCCATCCGCTCGCCTCGCTCGACCCGATCCAGGCCGTGAATTCGAGTTGTGGCGGGCGCACCTGGATGACGTTCGCTGCCGAGCCCGGCCGACCGGACCAACTCGCGGGGCGGCCGCTCGACGGCGCCGGCGCGACGCGGGCGATCGAGGAGACTGGGCTCTACCGGGGTGATCGCCGCGACCTCGGCTGGAGCGGACCGGCCCTCTTCATCGTCGCGGGAGGCGGTCATGCCGTCTCGGTGCCCGATCCGGAGCCAGCCGAGCCCGCAGCGATGCTGGAGGGGATCGTGGTCACCGGCGCCGACGGCCGGGCCCGCGCGGCGATCGCCCTTCCCGATCGGTCAACCCGTTATCGCCTGGTGGCGCGCGCCGTGACGCGCGAGGGGGAGGCGGGGATGGGAGAGACGGAGTTTGTCGTACGTCGGCCCCTTGACGTGAGCCTCGTCGCGCCGAGTTTCCTCCATGTCGGCGATCGTTCGATCGCGGCGGCGATCGTGACCAGCGCCCTCGACCGAACGGCCGAAGTCACCCTCCGGCTCCGCGCCAATGGCACAACGCGCGTGGAGCGGGTGGAACGGATGGAGCCGGGCGAACGCCGGCGGATCGAATGGGATCTCGAGGCCGGCGCCGCCGGAGCGACGCGGCTGGAGGCGGAGGCGGAGGCGGAGGACGAGTCGGCCACCGCAGTTTTCGACATGCCGGTGCGGCCTGCGGCCGTGGAGCATCGCGTCGTGGTCACCGGCCTATCCTGGGAAGGCCTACCGGAGCCGCCCGACGGGGAGATCGATTGGCCCGACGGGGAGGCCGATACTGAGATCGACGTCGTCGTCGGTCCGCAGCGACTGATCAGGATCGAGGGGCTTCTGTGGGAGAAGTTGGATACTCCCAACACCAATATTGGGTATGACTCGGAGCAATACCTCGGCCGAGCGGTCGAGGCCCTGCGTGTGCTAACCGACGCGGGGCTCGCCGATCGATCTCTCCAACGACTGGCTCGGGAGAAGGTCGAGATCCTTCTTCCCGGCGTCGTGGCGAAGCAGCATCCGGACGGGAGTTGGCGGGTTGACGGGAAGCCTTGCCCCGACCGGACCGCCACGATCCTGGAATGTCTCCTCGCGGCACGGGACGTCGGCGTGAGTGTCGATCGGAGGGTGATCGACGACGCGATGACGCATCTCGAGTCCTCGGGGGCGGATGCCTTCTCGCTCGCAACGCGGGCGCTGGGAGGAGACGACCGGGCACGGGATTCGCTCCGGGAAGCCCCGGTCGGCGACCTCGTCGACGACCTCGACGAGACGTTTCGCTGGAGTTCATCCAAGCCAGTCTCACCGAGAGAGAAGCTCGCCAGGCTCGTGCTCGCGGGCCGCCACGATCTCCTGCCGCTCCTCCCGGTGGCGCCGCCGGGGGAGGGGGCAGCGAGGAGCGTTCGTTCCGCCGCCGAGGCGGGGCTCGCGCTCCGCGCCATCACCCACGCCGATCCTGACAGCGACGCGATCGGACCGCTCGCGGAGTGGATCCTCCGTCGGGCGTGGCAGGAGGAGCCGTTCGCCGTGCTCGCAACAGCTATCCTGCTCGCCGATCGGTCTGGAGACGAGGATTCCCGACGGTGGTCACTCGACGTCAACGGCGAGGCCGCGGTCGTCGACGCCTGTGGTTCGTTGCGGCTGAAGACCCGCGCGCTCCGCCGCGGCAAGAACACGCTGACCCTGAGATCCAACGATGCCGGCAGCTTCGGCGCGACGCTCACCCTGCGCGGCCTGGCCTACACGCCGACCGCCGGCGATTCGGAGGAAGATGCCGAGCCGCTGCTGCGGCGGACGATCGAGAGGCGTGTGATCGCCGCCGGCGGCCGGGAGGAGCGGTGGGAGCCGGTCGAGTCGGGCGCGACAGTCGCCCTCCACGACATGCTGCGCGTCGTGCTGCGATGCCCCGCGATGAACGGTGCCGTCATCGAGGTCCCGCTCGCCGCAGGCTTGGAGCCGGTCTCGGCCGTCCCGGGCCCGGTCGTTCCGTGGCCGATTCAGGCCGACGACGAGCAGGAGGGCGGGATGTGGCGGGCCCGCCCCGACCGCATCTTCGCGGAGCGGATATCTGAGACATCCGACGACATGATCGCGGTCGAAGTGCAGCCAACGCTACCTGGCCGGTACCGCATGCCGCCGGCAGTGGTGCGTTTGAAACGAGGAGTCAGAGCGGTTCCGGCCCCCGGTTGCTTCGTCGGCGTTGGCGATTATCTCACCGAGCCGTTCGAGATCGTCGTCGAGGAGTGACGCGTTCGCGAGACCGCCCTGCGAGCCGTCACTTCCACTGCCACAGGTCGCCCGCGGCGAGCACGCTCCGCGGGGCATCGCTCTCGAGCCAGGCCCGGGCCGCCGCATCGCCGCGGAGAACGGCGTCGAAGAAGGCGGTGGAGAGGGCGAGGACGACGCGGTGGTGGTTCGGGTCGCGCGGGCGCTTGCTCCCCGGCAGGACGCGGTCGCCGAAGGCTTGGTGCTCCCCCTGGAAGAGGACAAGCTCGTACTTTTCCCCCGGCGGCAAGCTCGCAAAAACCTCCCGGCGCGACTGCGGCGTGGCATTCCCGACCGGCGAGTCATCCTCCGTGCCGGTCATGATCATCCACGGGATGGCGACGCCCCCGAAGGCCGTCGCCCCGTCGCCGATCCGCGGCAGCGACGGGCTCATGAGGAGCGCCGCACCGATCCGCTGATCGGTAAACGGCCGCCGTCCGTCAGCCGTTCTTTGCCCGGTCACCCCCTGGGCCGTGACGGCGCCGAAGGAGTGGCCGGCGATCCCGACCCGGGCGGGATCGAGCCGGCCAGCGAGGGGCCCGCCCGCCTCGCCGTTGAACGCCTCGAGCCGATCGAGGACGGCCGGCACGTCGCGGTAGCGATCGAGCGTTGTCGAGAGATTGACCGCCTTACGGAGCGCCGGCAGGCGCTCGGGGAAGGGAAGATCGCGCCACACCGCCTCGTCACTGCCGGCATGCTGGAGGAAGACAACGCAAAAACCCCGCGCCGACCAGTGGCGGCCCAGGTAGGCATTGCCCTCGCGGGCCCCGCCGAGACCATGGCTAAAGAGGATCACCGGCGCCGGTCGGTCGTGGCTGGGGAGCCAGACGCGGACGGGGATCGTCCGTTCGCGTCCATCGTCGATGACGTCGAGATCGAGCGGCGCCGGGAGGCGAGGGGGCGATTCGACCACAAGGGGGTCGTAGGGCGGATCAGCCGCACGCGCCATCGCCACCACTCCGAAGCAGGCCATCGCGAGGAGGAACTGGGGCAGGGGCATGGCCGGCCCTCACGTCTGGTTGCCGTCATGCCCCGGGCCGTCAGCGCCGTCGGCGAGGTCGCCGCCATGCCCGCCATGCTTCCCCGGGAAGGCCATCGAGGCCGCCACACTCGCGCCGATCAGGCCGACGACGATC
>CAMBFA010000086.1 GCA_945865325.1 Candidatus Kuenenia stuttgartensis | reverse complement strand
CGGCACGGGTGAGATGCCCTTGGATATGGGGCATTTGTGGATCGATCATGTGATTCAGGCGTACAGTTTTAGCTATGCCGTGGAATCGGTCAGCGTCAGGCGCGTGTCGATCGGCTGAGCCCCGCCAGCGCGGGTTGCCTGCCTCGTTCTTCAGGAAGGCGTTCGAGAGGAACTGTGACTGGGGATCTGGATCCGACCCTGTGAGGCTATAAAATGACCAACAGCGATAGCGACACTTCGACCCCTGCGTCTGCACCGGCTGCCCGAAAGCAGCGGGCCTTCATCACGTTTCGCGGCGAGCCCTACGCCCTGTCAGGCGTGATTCCCGAAATCGGTTCGCCTGCCCCCGAGTTTTTGGTGTATTCGTGGTTCAATGCCGAGCGTGTGGAGATCTCGCTTTCCAATTTTCTTGCCAGCGGTGTGCCTCTTCTGCTCAGCGTCTTCGCATCGTTCGACACGCCGATCAGTCGCTTGCAGGCAAAGGTGTTTGACAACAGGCTCCGAGCTTTCGGAGAAAAGGTCCTCGGCGTTCAGATTTCGTCCGACCTGCCGTCCACGATCAACCGGGCCTTTCGGAACGAGGAACTCCTGTCCACCGTGGGCGCCAGCGACTACTTCGACAGAAACTTCGGCCGTGCCTACGGCGTGCTCCTCGAGGATTCGGCTGTGTTGGCCCGAGCCGTGTTCGTCATCGATAGCGCCGGTATCCTCCGCTATGCGGAAGTTCCCAAAGAAGTGACGCGTGAGCCCAACTACGATGCGGCCCTGTCCATTCTGAAGACGCTTGTTCACGAGGCGGCGGCAAGAGCCAGCGGCGATCAGATCAGCCCAGAGACCATCGGGTCTGGCGAATCGGCGTCATGATTCACAGTGATTCCCCGTGATTCTTACCGCCCGAGAGCATTACGCGGCGGGTGGGCAGTGGGTTGCTTGTACTTGGCGGCAGCACCGTGTTGTGTTTGACCCGGGCCAGCCTTTGTCGTTGCGGTTATCTTGAGATCAGGAAAGAAGCTCACTATGGCCTTTGTCCACATCTACCGTTGGGCGTTCGCCGGCAAAAAAGCTCATGGGCATCTCGGGATGGTCGTGCAGACGCCAAATGGGAACAAGACCTACATCACCATGCTGAACAACGGTGAGAATAATTTATTTAGGGAGAACGAAGGCTCTGCCCCTTCGCTCCCAAATGATCTACGCAACATGACCGGAATTCGAGGCGCTTTCGACAGCGATGGAATGGCCCGCCATGAGGAACTGCGACGGAATCCCCGTTTCGCACCAAGGGATGGCCAGAAAGTGGTATTGGCCCCGGACGGAGACATCCATGCCCCTTTGGCGCCGGTGGCCAGACGCGTGTCGATCAGACAGGCAGGACCAGGCGATGGACTTAAAACAAGCCTTCTTCTTGCGCAGGGCCAGATTTACCGTCCTCCCACGGAAATTATCGAACTTCCTGTGCTCACTCCCGATCAATTGGGCATCGACACGGATAAGATCTTTCATTGGTGGAAAAGCTATGCGGGCCGGGGAACGAGGCAATATCGCACGGGGGTTGAAACAGCGGAGATCAATAACCGATACAAAGCGTTTTCGACGCATCTGAACTGCGCGGGCACCGTCTATCTTGCGCTTCGTGTCGGCGGAGCGACTTTTTTCAAAGGACGAACGTTTACACGGTTTTATTCGACTCCCGATGGCGTCTTGAAGTGGGCCAGAGAGGTCGGGACTGCCGTCCAAGAAGTGAATCGTGCGGCCATGACGACCATGACAAGGTATGCGGCGAAGCGCGCCGAGTTTGAGCGAAAGATCGGCCGCAACCAGCAACAAAATCCGGAGGATCTGCCAACCGTCGAGGAGTGGAAGCGAATCAGCCATGTCGGGGTATTTGCCCGCCGGATGGACCAGATTGCCGTCATGGACCGCGAGCTCGCGCACTATCACATGTGCCGCTGGGACGATCCACACCAGATCGACGAAAAAGCGAGGGCACTGGGTCAAATCATGCGATCTGCTGAAGAGCATGCCCGCTTGAAGCCGAAGAGCGATCGGAGCCACGCCGTCAGCTACCTTATTTCCAAGGCTTGGGAGGTGCTGGAGAGTCGGCTCGTGGAGAACCCTCTGCCGGAGGATGATGGTGAGTGGATAGGAGCTGAGCGAGCCCAATACGCCTCTCTCGCTTTCTCCGACGCCGAGTTCCACGAGCTCTTCATGGGCGACGAGTGGATCGTCGCGCCCCGCGACCTTGAGTACGCGGATGTGGTGTTTGAAGAGCAACCGGGCTGGGAACAGCTCGACGGGGTTCGCGCAATCCCTCGCAGTCGCAGCCAGGTTCATCCGCCGTCTCGCATGGATGGGTAGTTTTGCTTTGGATCGCGATTGTGATGCACCGTGCGATCATCGCTAGGAACTTGGTCGCAAGTGGCTTGCCTTGGTAATCGTGATCCAGCCGGCGTGAAGGGCGAAGCCCCTGAGGGAGCAGCTTTCGATGCCCTTCAATCCACGGGATCCACACTCGTCGGAACTGATCGCGGTGCGGCCCAAGGACCGCCGTAGTGGCCGACGGGCGTCAGCGGCACCTCAACAAATCGGTAACAGCAGGAGAGCCGATGTGGCAGCCGGAGATTGGCGGCCGGGGTACGGGAGCGAAGAGGCTCGCGTCGCGGCGGTTTCCGGCATGCACGGCGGTCGCCGCGCACGGCAGGGGCCGGACTGCAGGCCCGGCCATTTCCCGCCGGGGGGAGTGGCTGATATGCTGCCCCTTTTTACAGCGAGCTCTTCGCCGCTCAGTCGGGCGGGAGGGGTTCGGTTGCAGGCGTCAGGGGACCCCAGGCATGGCCGGACTCGATCTCAAGGGACTCATCGGCAAGCTCAACCCCGTTTGCCAGCGGGCACTCGAGGGAGCCGCCGGGCTGTGCCTGTCGCGGACCAACTACAACGTCGAGGTCGAGCACTGGCTCACGAAGCTTCTCGAGCAACCCGGCAACGACATCTGCCTGCTTCTGAAGGCTTTCGACGTCGACCAGGGGAGGGTGCTCACCGATCTCACGAAGGCGATCGATCGGCTCAAGACCGGCAACGCCCGTCCGCCGCTGCTCTCGCCCGAGGTTTGCGACCTCATCAAGCAGGCCTGGCTGATCGCCAGCGTCGACTTTGGCGACGAGAAGGTCCGCGGCGCCTGGCTGCTCGTGGCCCTGCTCTCCGATGAATCGCTCTCCCAGCGGCTTCTCGCTGCGTCGGATGAGTTTCGCCGGATCTCTCCCGATGTGCTCCGCCGCGAGGCATCGCGCGTGTTCACCCGGTCGACCGAATCCGACTTCATGCCCGGCGGAGCGGCCTCAGGCGACGCGTCTGCTGGCGATTCGGCCTCGGGAGCCGACGGAAAGCCCCGCGGGCCGACCAAGACGCCAAATCTCGACCAGTACACGATCGACCTTACGGGCCGCGCGAAGGCAGGGAAGATCGATCCCGTTCGCGGACGGGAGGCGGAGGTGCGGCAGATCGTCGACATCCTCACGCGGCGCCGGCAGAACAATCCGATCCTCACCGGCGAAGCGGGCGTCGGCAAGACAGCCGTCGTCGAGGGATTCGCCCAGCGGATCGCCGACGGCGACGTCCCTGAGCCGCTGAAGAACGTCTCGCTCCGCACCCTCGACCTCAGCCTGCTGCAGGCAGGCGCGGGCGTGAAGGGGGAGTTTGAAAACCGGCTTAAAGGCGTGATCGACGAGGTGAAGAAGTCGCCGACGCCAATCATCCTCTTCATCGACGAGGCCCACACGCTCATCGGGGCCGGTGGACAGGCGGGGCAGGGGGATGCGGCCAACATGCTCAAGCCGGCGCTCGCCCGCGGTGAATTGCGAACCATCGCCGCCACGACGTGGGCTGAATACAAGAAGTATTTCGAGAAGGACGCGGCACTGGCCCGGCGGTTTCAGGTGGTGAAGGTGGAGGAGCCGACCGACGAGATGGCCTGCCGGATGCTTCGCGGCATGGTCGAGACGTTGGAAAAACACCACAAGGTGTCGATTCTGGACGAGGCGGTGGTGGATGCCGTCAAGCTCTCTCGCCGCTTCATCCCCGGCCGGCAGTTGCCCGATAAGGGGGTGAGCCTGCTCGACACGGCCTGTGCGAAGGTGGCGATCGGGCAGGCTTCCACGCCCCCCGCGATCGAGGATTCGCGGCGAACGATCGACGCCCTCGCTATCGAGATCGATATTCTTAAGCGGGAGCAGGCGGCGGGGGCCGATCACGCCGCCACGATCGCCGAACTCGAAGCCAAGAAGAACCAGACGGCCGCGACGCTCGCGGCCTTGGAAACACGCTTTGCCGAGGAATCAAAACTCGTCGAGCAGATCCGAGCGGAGCGGGCCACGCTGATGGCGGCCGTGCAGCCAGCCGACGGTGTCGCGGTGCTCCCCGAAGCGGATCAGGAGACGCTGCGGGCCAAGCTCGTGGGCCTCGAGCAGCAGCTCAGGAAGGTGCAGGGGGAGACGCCGCTGGTGAGCCCCTGCGTCGATGGGCAGGCGATCGCCGAGGTGGTGGCCGGGTGGACGGGCATCCCGGTGGGCCGGATGGTGTCGGACGAGATCCGCGGGGTGCTCGAACTGCAGAAGCGGCTCGAGGAGCGCGTCGTCGGCCAGTCACACGCGATGGCGGTGATCGCCGAGCGGATCCGCACGTCGCGGGCCGGGCTCACCGATCCCAACCGTCCCACGGGGGTGTTCCTGCTGGCCGGCACCAGCGGCGTGGGGAAGACGGAGACGGCACTGGCGCTTGCCGAACTGCTCTTCGGCGACGAATCGAACATGACCGTCATCAACATGAGCGAGTTCAAGGAGGAGCACAAAGTGTCGCTCCTCATGGGATCGCCCCCGGGATATGTCGGCTATGGCGAAGGGGGGGTGCTCACCGAAGCCGTTCGCCGTCGGCCCTACGGCGTCGTCCTCCTCGACGAAATGGAAAAGGCCCATCCCGGTGTTCAAGACATCTTCTACCAGGTGTTCGACAAGGGGGCCATGAAGGATGGCGAGGGGCGCGACATCAACTTCAAGAACACCGTCATCATCATGACGAGCAACGCCGGCACCGACACGGTGATGAAGCTCTGCGCCGATCCCGAAACGCGCCCGGATCCGGGCCCTCTCGCCGACGCCCTTCATGACGACCTCCTCAAGGTCTTCAAGCCGGCGTTCCTCGGGCGCGTCAACGTGATTCCCTACTACCCGCTCGCTGACGAGGTGATGCGGAGCATCTGCGAACTCAAGCTCAAGAGCATCCGCCGCCGCGTGGAAAACGCCTACAAAGCGAGATTCACCTGGACGCCCGAGGTGGTCGGGGCGGTGGTCGACCGCTGCCACGAGGTCGACAGCGGAGCCCGGATCATCGACCGCGTGCTTTCCGGAACGATGTTGCCGGAGCTCTCCACGCGGTTGCTTGCCCGGATGGCCGAGGGGGAGCCGGTCGAGACGATCGAGGTTGGCTGGGACCAAGCAGCGGGGGAGTTCAGCTATCGGATTGGATGACGCCGAGGCTGCCCGCTGCCGTTCGGCCGAAAAATAACCTGTTTTTGCCGGTGCCGCTGAAGAGGCCACTGGATTTCCGATTTTCCACGCAACAAATCGGGATTTCTCACGACAACACTACGTCGGGCCGAGGTTGTAGCGAGCAGCCCCGGTACGATGAGACCAGTCCCCTGGCACGGTGCTCGGGGCGGAACGAACGGCTCGCTGTGTACGAAAGGGAGTGCGTCCATGGGACTCTTTGTGAAAATTGACGGCATCGAGGGCGAAGCCACCGACTCGGCACACGCCAAGTGGATCCTCGCCGATTCCGCTTCGCTGCCGGTGTTCCGCTCGATTCCGGGCGGCGCGGTCGACCAGCAGAGGACGAAGGGCGAGACGTCGCTCGGCGACATCACCTTCACCCGGCAACTCGACAAGTCGTCGCCGAAGCTGATGGAAGCCTGCGCCCTTGGCAAGTTCAACAAGGAAGTGTTGGTCGAGTTCACCACGACGTTGGGGGGCAAGACCGAGACCTACCTCAAGTGGAAGCTGGAGAACGTCGTTTTCACCGGCTACTCGGTGCACGGCAACAGCTCGGGCGAACCGCTCCCGAGCGAGCAGTGCAGCATGAACTTCTCCAAGATCACCTACACGTACACCGAATTCGACAACCAAAAGGGGACGAAGAAGGGCAACGTGGAGACGAAGTACGAAGTGGGCGCCAACAAGTCGTAATTGGCGTTTCGGAGCGCGTCGGGTGGCCGTCGCCCCTTGGCTCACGCCTCGGGGTGACGGGCCCGCCGGCTCGTTTGGCATTCCATCGGTGGAGAAAGCATGATGGCCAGCACACGCAGCGGATTCGTCAAGTTCGGCGACTACGAGGGCGAGGCCACCGACTCCAAGCACAAGGGCTGGAGCATCATGCACACCCTCTCGGCGCCCCTCACGAGGGCGACTGGCGGCTTCGAGCAGAGCGAGCGGGGCGGTGGGGCGACCACAGTGGGAAAGGTGACCGTGGTCAAGGATTTGGACGCCGCCACGGTGAAGATCCAAAAGGCCTGCGTGACCGGTCAGAAGTTGTCGAAGGTCAAAGTGGAGCTCTGCACGGTGACCGGCGGGGAGACGCAGCCCTATCTCGCCTACGAGTTGGAGGACGTGGTCGTCACGTCCTACGACCTCGAGGACCCAGCCGATTCCAAGAATCTCCAGCCAACCGAGCGTGTGTCGTTCACCTACGGAAAGGTGACATGGACCTACGGGAAATTCGGGACCGACGGCTCGAGCCAGGGCAAGGTCACTGAATCCTTCACCGTTGGGGCCGCGAAGAAATAGGAACAAGGTGCCCTTATGCCGAGCTATTCCCAGGACGGCCAGCCGCTGGCGATCGAGACGCCGCTCGGAAAGGACCAACTGCTGCTTGAGTCCTTCGACGGCGAGGAAGTCCTTGGGGGCTTGTTCGTCTTTCGCCTCGAGTGCTTGAGCGTCGCGGAAACGTTGAGTAACACCGCGATCGTCGGCAAGCAGGTGAGTTTCCGTGTCAATGACGCAAGCGACACCCCGCGCTGGTTCACCGGCTACGTCAGCCGTTTTTCGTGGATGGGCCGCGACGATCTGCTCACCCGGTGGCGAGTCGAGGTAGTTCCGAGCCTGTGGTTCGCTTCGCTCACCAGCGACTGCAAAATCTTTCAGCAGAAGTCGGTGCCCGACGTCGTCGGGGCCGTGCTTGGAGACACGTCCGAAATCACGCTCTCGAAGAAACTCACCGGCAGCCACTCCCCCTGGGACTACTGCGTTCAATACCGGGAGACCGACTTTGACTTCGTGAGCCGGCTCATGGAACACGAGGGAATAGGGTACCACTTCGAGCACGCCCAGAGCTCGCTCAAGATGGTGCTCTCCGACGCCAACACAGCCTTCAGTGACTGCCGGGAGGCCGATGTCGAGACGGCCCAAGGGTTTGGTTCGCCGGCCACGGCCGGCGTGATCACGTCTTGGCGGCATGAGTATGCCTTCCGCCCCGGGAAAGTCGTGCAGACGGACTACTTCTTTGAGGAGCCGACGTCGAGCCTGCTGTCGACGGGGAATGGCAAGTCGTCCTACACAAACGCCGCCAAAGCCGAGCTTTTCGAGTACCCCGGCTTCTATGAGAAGAAGCCCGCCGGCGATGCCATGGCCAAGGTGCGGATCGAGGCGGAGGAGACGACGGCCAGCATCGCCTCCGGCACGAGCACATGCCGCAGTTTTTCGCCGGGATATACGTTCAAGATCAAATCCCATCCGAACTCGGCGGAGCGTGGCAAGAAATACCTGCTCACGAAGGTGGCCCACCGGGCGAGCATTCGCGGGGCCTACGAGGCATCGGCGGCGGCAGGGATGGCCTTCGAGTATGAGAACTCGTTCGAGTCGGTGCCGGTGGAAACGGTGTGGAGGCCGGCCCGGAGAACGCCCTGGCCGACCGGCACCGTGCAAACTGCCATGGTCGTCGGACCCTCCGGCGAGGAGATCTACACCGACCAATACGGTCGTATCAAGGTGCAGTTTCACTGGGACCGCTACGGCCGGAACGACGAGCAGAGTTCCTGCTGGATTCGGGTGTCTCAGTCACTCGCCGGCCCGCAGTTCGGGATGCAGTTCGTTCCCCGCGTCGGCATGGAAGTGGTTGTGTCGCACCTCGATGACGATCCCAACCGCCCACTCGTGACGGGTGTTGTCTACAACGGCACGAACAAGCCTCCCTTCGATCTGCCGTCGAAGGCGGCCCAGAGCGGCCTGCAGACTCGGAGTACGAAGGACGGAGCGGTTGGCAAGGCCAATCAGCTCATCTTCGACGATACCAAGGGGGCAGAACTGGTCACGCTGCACGCGGAGAAGAACTTTTCGCGGACGGTCGAGAATGACGACACGCTCGAGGTCGGCTTTGTCGCAAAAGACAAAGGCGACCGCTCGGTGAAGGTCTACAACAACCTCACCGAGGAGATCGGGGCGAGCGGCTGTAGCGCTGGGAACAAGACGCTCACCGTCTACAACGACAACACAACGACGGTGTCCAACGGCAACGACACGCACACCGTCAGCAAGGGCAACGCCACCTACGCCGTCACCCAAGGCAACCACACCGTCACGGTGGGGGGCAAGCAATCGAACACGGTCAAGCAGGGCCATTCGCTCACGGTCTCGTCGGGATCTCACGCCGTGGAGGTGAGCGCCGGCAGCGGTACGATGAAGGCGATGTCGTGGACGATCGAGGGGCAGACCGGGATCACGCTCAAAGTCGGCAGCAATTCGATCGAAATCGGCCCGGCCGGTGTGACGATCAATGGGCTCACGGTGAGTGTCAAAGGGACGACATCGACGCAGGTCGAGGGGCTGCAGACCACCATCAAGGGCACCGCCATGCTCCAGGCGCAAGGCGCGATCACGATGATCGGTTGAGGAACTGACTGAAGGAGCCAACGTCATGGCAGTCTGCACGCTCGAACACTATCCGACGCATGAGGCTGCCCGAATACGGCTGGCCAAGCTCGAACTCGCCGAGCCGGCCATGGCCTTGGTCGAGCAGGCCGACGGCACCATCGCGGGCGGATCGATGCAGGAATGCGCCCGGGCGCTCTTGAAGGCCGGCATGGCGGAGGACGCCGTGAGCGTGCTGGCCCAGTCGCTGTCGCGCCGCGGGGCCGCGTGGTGGGCCTGCCGGGTGGCCCGTCTTGAGGCCGGTGGAAGCCCCTCGCCCAAAGAACTGCAAGCTCTCGAGGCGGCCGAGGCCTGGGTGCGGCAGCCGGAACAACTCAAGGCCTACGCGGCCCAAAACGGGGCCAATGTGGCGGGCCTCGCGTCACCGGCGGGCTGCGCGGCACTCTCCGCATTTCTGGCCGGTGAATCGCTCGCGCCGCCGCACCTCGATCCGCTGCCGCCGCTTCCCCATCTGGCCGGTATGGCGGCGGCCGGGGCCGTCAAGCTGGCCGCAGCGAGACGGGCCGCCGCGGACACGACGCAGGAACTGTCGCGCTTGCTCGCTGCCGGATTTGCGATTGCCGCAGGCAGCGACACCTGGGAAGGGAATTGAACAATGGGACAGCCAGCCGCGAGAGTCGCTGATATGCAGGTCTGCCCGATGCTCACCGGGCCGGTGCCGCACGTTGGGGGAGTTCTGGCCGCACCGGCAGCATTCACGGTGCTGATCGGCGGCCTGCCGGCGGCCCAGGTGGGCACGATGGGGATCTGCGTCGGCCCCCCGTGCACGGTGATCAAGGGGAGCGCCACCGTCATGGTGGGCGGCATGCCGGCGGCGAGGATGGGCGACAGCACGAGCCACGGCGGCGTGATCGTGCTCGGCTGCATGACGGTTTTGATCGGTGGCTAAACCAAAGGAGAACGCACGATGACACGACCTTGGCGCGAGGGTGAATCATGCCACGACATCTAGACATCCTCTGTTGGACGCACGTCGGCGATAGGGGCCAAACGAATGGCCACGCAGCCATCCTGATGGATGGTTCGGTCGAGTCTGCAGATCCGGCCGCCAACGCTGCCGCGAAAACCTATATCAGTTGGTGGCCGGCGGGCGCCGCCCTGAAGGGCCCGACCACCCACATCAGCAGGCGTCCCGGCGGCGAGCGGACGTTGCTCAGCGACATGCGGAACGAGATCGGCAACAGCACGCAACTCGGCTTGCAGGCGGGGCGGTTCACAGCGCGTTCGGGGCAGGTGAATCTTTACGCCGAGCCGCTCGACGTGAGTTCCGGCCCATTGAGTGTTCTCGATCACGCCAGCGCTGCCGAGCATCAGCAGTTTATGGATCTCCTCGCCGCCGACGTGGCTGGTGGTGGCGGTCTGCACAAACAATGGGTGCAGTTCCCGACAGAAATCGTCAGCCTCCATACGGAGGGAAATGGCGAACTCGGCCTAAACTCCCACGCCATGCTGACGTGGTGGCGAGCGTTTCGAACCGCTCACCAACAGGCCCTGCACGGGGAGAGCGGCTACCAGTTCGTGAGCAAGCTCCACAACTGCGCCAGCATCGTCATGCGGGCACTGATTGCCGGGGAGGCGGCCTTCTTTCTGAAGACTCCAGACGCGTGGTTTTCCTTTTCCCCGCGGGACGTGGCGGACTATGCCGCCGCACTGAAGACGGAAATCATCCGTGCCAATGGCGATTACAACCGCTATTTCAAGTCCAAGCTCGAGTGGCAGGCGCGGAATCGCAGGGAGATGCACATGCATCCGCCGACGGCCACTAAGGAACTGCCCACGGTTGACCAGTGGAAGCGAATGAGCGATGCGAACGTGACGTTCGCAGCACTGTCGCGTCGCCGGGAGCAAAACGGCGAAATCGATCGGCTCCTGGGCCAGTATCATGCGCAGCTTCCTTGGGACGGTGGAGGCGCAGACAAGCGGCTCGAGCATATGAAGCTGATTTTCCAGCAGATCGGCAGTTATATCGCCGCCAAGCCGAAGGGCGACCGGCTGAATGCCATGCTGGCCCTCGGGCAGATCGTGCTCGCCGTCCGCGAGGTGAAGGCCACCGCAATCGACATCGGGTTTTTGGAAACTTTCTGTGGCTGGAAAAACAATTTGCCAGCGGCAAGGCCGAAATGATCTCGTCGAACAGCGGGCACTACCAGCCGTCGGAGGTCAACCTGCGGCAGTTCGCTTCGTGGCTGAACGACAAGCAGGTGTTCAGCCCAGACGCGTTTGCACGTTTTTGTCGCAACGATGGCTTTGTGAATGAACCCATCAATGCCTTCCTGGGGCTCGGTTGTGCTATAAGACCACCTGCCAAATCCAATCATGTCACGCCGGCCCTTGATCAACTTGGCCGACTCGTGGCGACTGCTGTCACGCGGTACAACGAGGCGGGGACACGAGTCCAAGCCTTTAACTTCATGGTCTATCCGGGATCTTCATGGGTGAAGCCGTAATCCGCCGCAGTAGAAGTAAATGACGATCTTGAAGTTGTTTGGGTTCCGATAGCCACCGGCCCGTCGCTTGATGGACATGATCTTGCTGTTGAGGCCTTCGGCTACCGCATTGGTGATCGCATGGCTGTAGTACCTGATCACGTTGTCGAGCTTTTTCGCCAGCATCTGCGCGACGGCCTTGACCGGCTCCAGCCTACTGCGAATCGCCCACGCGTGCCAGCCATCGAAGAATCGCCTCGCCCAGCCTTCGGTCTGGTAGGACCAGAGATACCGCAGGTTTTCCTTGATGGACCAGGCCCGGGCCGTCTTCAGGTCGGACTCGCGAAGCTCACGCAGTTCCGCACGCCGCTTCGGAGGCACGTTCTCTTTGGAGGTGATCCAGAGGTACTTCGTCCTCTTGAGGCGGTCGTCTCCGTTCTCGACGAGCAAGCGGTTCTCGCGCCGCCGCACGACGTCGACGGCCTCAGTCATGTGCTTCATGATGTGGAAGCGATCGAAGACGATCTTGGAAGAGGCGAGTGGGACCGCTTCGAGGGTGGCTTGGAGGTACGGCTCCCACATATCCATGGCCACCGCCTCGATGGCCTCGATCTGCCGCGGCGTCCGAGTGTTGAAATAAGCTGCCAAACTCGCTTTTTCGCGGCCCTCGGCGACGAACTCGTCCGTGCCGCGATCGATGTCGCTGACGATGGTCATGTACCGATGCCCCTTGCGGAATGCCTTCTCATCGACGCCGATGCGAGCGATCGCGACGGCTTCTTTCCGAGAGATCCCGCGGACCACCGCCCGCTTGAGGACATGCCACGCCTGATCCCACGAAATGCCGATCAGCGCGCAGGCACCCTTCACGGTCTGGCAGGCCTGGAGGACGTCGATGACGAATCGTTCCATGAGGATGGTGAAGCGACCATGTGGCTCCGCCCACGGCACCTTCACCTGAACGACGCCGTGCTCAGGGCATTCGACACGCGGGATGCGGGCATGAATGAGCGTTTGAAACTGGCAGGTATTCAGGTGCCTCCAGGTTCGCTCGGGGGCGTGGTCATAGCAGGCAAGTTTTTTCTGGCAATACGGGCAGGCCCACTGGCTCCCCTCGGCGTGCTCGACGTGGACGTGAATCTGTGTCGATGCGACGTCCAGCTTCACATCAGCCACCCTCCAAGGGGCCGAAAGTCCCAGGACCTTCTGGTAGAGATCGGTGTCGAACATAGGAAGAGCCTCCGGGGGGAAGAGGCATTCTCCCACATCGATTCACCCACAAAAAACCCGGATGGACCTCTTTGTTCGGCTGCCGAAGGCTGCATGACGGTGCTGATCGGCGGCTAGTTGCCCGGCCTGAAACCGAATCCATGGGCGGGTGCATTTGATTCTCAATCCACATAAGGACGCATGGACCATGGACGCTTTCGACGCTTTCAAGAAACAGATCATGAGGGAGGCAGCCGTTGCTTCCCACTTAATCAACGGTGCCTACTCCACGATTCCGACAGGTCAAACGTTCAGCAGTGACATCGACTGTCGTGTGAGACACTACGTTGCACTTCCACCACGCGCACACGTTCATCGGTTGTCCGCGCCGACAGACGGATCGAGGGCTTATCATCACGCCGAGATCCAACAGCTGAGTGGCCTCCTCACCTTTCACGCGCAACACCCATGGCGTGACGATGTCTTCAGCCTTGCGGACAAATCGGTGTCGCTCCAAGGCATCTATCGACAATCGGGCCACATTATGCGGAGCGTTTCGCGGAACATGACACACAGCACCCTCCGAGATTGCGTGGCATATCAATTTGCGAGAGCCGTCCACTGGACGGCAGCCCAAGAACTCGAGCGTCTTATCGGGGGAAAGTCAGTCCAACTCCCAGCACCCGCCAGGGGGAGAGACGTCGGCGAACCTGAGATCAACCGCTGTATCATGAGCGCTCACGGCAGCAAGATCGACAACGACTATCTCGTCAGCGAATTGGGTTACCCCCCGGAAAGGCAGCGCACGAGCCTCGTATGGTTGCACGACGAGGAGGCAGCGAAGCACAGGATTCTGATCCGTGGAGGACTCCTTTATTTTGCTACGAATGGCCAACTCTTGGATACCTCAGCCTGTGATCCCTGGGCCGGGGACACCGAAGGGCCATTTCGCGAAACACTTGGCTCGGCGGGGTATGTGCTCAACCTGCAGGGAGATCTTTTTTCGGGCACCCACGCACCAGAAAACTACTCTATCGATCAATGCGTGGGCAAACATCCCTTTTATCACTCGTCGTACATGGCGGGCACAGCGGTCATCTGCGCCGGGAGGATTTTCGTCAAGCAGGGAAAACTCGTCGGAATCGACAATGGCAGCGGACACTACAAGCCATCGGCCGAACGACTGCGCGATGGGATTCGAGAACTCGACAGGCAGGGCGTCCCGCTCAAAGACCTCTACTGCGAAGACGTCTCACGCACGAATCGGCGGGATGAAAGTGGCCGCCTCGTGATGCTGTGGCCCTCGGCCGCTGATTTCTTGGCCGGTAGTATGGGGGCGCCGATCTGTAACGAGTGGATTCAGAGGAACAGTGCCCGACTCCAAAGCTCGGTCGCCGAGTACCGGACGTCACGCGGCATGCTCAGCAATACTTCGACCCAGACTCAGGATGCTCTCAGGGTCCTTCAAGCGGTGCAGTCAGATAGCATGGTGTTTTGCGTGGCCTGCGTCTGGTACGCATTCAGTCCCGGGGCAGCCGATGACGACAAGCGGTGGTTGCGGAATGCCAAGGAGTTCGTCGAAGGCAAGGCGCGGGTTCGCTTGGAACCGCTCGAGGAAGGGTTGGCGGGGCGTTTCTCGACGCAGACGTTCAAGTCGGGGTTGAGAAGCAAACTCCGCGGAGTTTTGCCGCAAGGGCTGAGCCAAATCGTCGGCGAGTATGTCATGTGAGGCGGGTATCGTTACCGACCGTCCACTCGCCGCGGCCTTCCGTGGATCCGACTGCCGCCCCATAAATCGCCTCCTCTTGAACGGGATCCTTGATCACCTTCCGGAGGCTTTTCCGGCATGCAAGAGTGGTTGTGGTGAACGCTCACGCTGGAGCAGATCGTCGCGCAGTTTCCTCACGCGATCGCATCGTGGCCGTCAGCACGGGATCGCAGGCGATCGATGCGTTGCTGGGGCGCGGGCCTCCTTCGGGCGACGCCGCTCGATCAGGCCAAGGACGCCGACCACGAGGGCCACGACGCTGCTGCTGCCGGCTGGATCGATTTCCGGGACACTCAATATCAACGCAACCATCGATGTGGCAAGGATCGAATGCCCTGCGGCGGTTGGGTGAACACCGTCCCAAAAGAGAAAGTTCGACAGATCAGCGCCGGGGATGGCCCCACCAGCGGCGCTGGTGTTGGTGAGCCCGTACTCGCCGGGATTCGCGTCGATCGACGTGATCAGACCGTAGAGATCGAACGTGAAGACATTCG
This sequence comes from Candidatus Kuenenia stuttgartensis, assembly GCA_945865325.1. Classification (GTDB taxonomy): domain Bacteria; phylum Planctomycetota; class Planctomycetia; order Pirellulales; family UBA1268; genus QWOP01. The sequence goes on along the minus strand of CAMBFA010000086.1, from coordinate 2,489 downwards.
TCTCGGTCGCGAGGCGATACCCGAGCGCATCGTTCATCGCTTTTGAGAGCGTGGAGGCGAGAAAAGCGGCATTCGGACCGTTCGCGGTCATGGCCGGGGCGAGACCTAGGTTCGGTACGTCCCACACGATGATCCGCTCGGCACCCTTGGCTTGAAGGGTATCGACGATGCTGCCGATGTCGGCCGCGAATTGAATCGCGGCCGCCCCGATCGTCGCTGTGATATCGGCTCCACCTGCGATCGCGGTCAGCGCCTCACGGGCGTTGTTGCCTCCGCCAGCCACGACGTAGAGGGCGTTGACCGGCGCGGATGCCGGCCCCAGCGCGGTGACGAAGTTCGCCGTCTGCGTGAGGAGGCTCGGCACGAAACCGACGTTGTTCAATGGCCCCGTCGTCGCGCCGCCAAAGGCGAAGTTGGACCCGAGACCGCCTCCGAGCACCGGCCCGGCCACCGCGGAGGGAAGGCCAAGCATGGTGGCGAACTGATACGCCCAGACGTTGCCGTTGCTGTATTGGTAGGACGGCGCGTAGGGAAACGTCGGGATGAAGGAGTTCCCCGTGATGGCGCTTTGGAGGGTGACGTTGTTTGGGGGTGGCGGGGGTGGATTGAAGAGAATGGCGTTGTTGCCCGGATCCGAAAGACTGTCGCCGAAGATGAAGAGACCGCTGATGGGCTCAGCCGTCGCCGTGTGGAGCGTGAGGGCAAGAAAGAATCACTGGACAAGCACCGTGGCGTAGCGGAGTTTCATACTTCGGACATCCTTGTCTTGACCGCGGGTGCGCGGTGAGGATTTACCGCGGAAGGCCTTGCCGCGGGGGGGGGGGGGATTCTAGGTCTGACAAGAACGCTGCGCCAATCGCGGTTTGGGCCGCCATACCAGGGACTCTCAGTCATCCGATTGCCGTCTTCTGCCAGTGTCTGCCGCAGGGCTCGCAAGCTGTGAACAACCTGTCCGCCGCTGGATACGGCGGCAGATCACGGTGCGGGGTATGCTGCGGCTCGGAGCCCATTCCTGAACGGCTCTTGGGAACCACCGGGGAGACGATATGCCTGCTTCCTCCGTCGAGCGCCGCCGGCTCGACTTCCGCTCCTGGGAAGACTTCCTTGCCGATGCTGACGACCTCGCCCAGCGCGGCTATGACCGGGCCGGAAAATGGTCGCTCGCGCAAGTCCTCGATCATGTCGGCGCCGGGCTCCGCGTCGCCCTCACCGGCTCGACCAAGCGGCTGCCGTGGGTGATGCGGATGTCGGCGCGGAGCTTTGCCCTGCCGATCATGCGGGCTTGGCGGTGGATCCCGGCGGGCATTCCGGCGCCGAAATGGTGGCAGCCGCAGGTCCCCGCCGACGCCGATGACGGCGCCGCGGTCACTCGCTTCCGCGCCGAGGTGGAGGCTTTCCTCGCCCATACAGGGCCTTACCAACCCCATCCGGCGTTCGATCGGATCGATCGGGAATCGTACGCCGATCTGATGCTCATCCACGCCTCGCACCACCTCGGGTTCCTCGTGCCCCGCGGCGAAGCGCGTGGCTGAGACTGCCGAACGGACGAGGGGAACGGGATGGCCAAGGAGAGGAACATCATCACGCGGGCAACATTTGACATCGCGGCCCGTGACCGGGCCCGTGGCGCGCTGCTCGGCCTCGCTGCGGGGGACGCTGTCGGGACGAGGGTGGAGTTTCACCCACCGGGAGCTTTCATGCCGCTCACCGACGTGGTCGGCGGCGGGCCATTTGGGCCCGAGCCTGGCCAATGGACCGACGACAGGTCGATGGCCCTCTGCCTGGCCGAATCGATGATCGATTGCGGCGGCCACGATTCCGCCGATCAGATGCGGTGCTGTGGCCGCTGGTGGAAGCAGGGCACCTTCTCCCCCACCGGCCGCTGCTTCGATATCGACGGCCCGGCAGGGGACCAGGAAAGCCCACCGGCCGGCACCGGAGATGGATTCTCAGGAGGAGGCCATCCGCCAGACCGCGAAGCGGCCGCCACGGGGGCACCGCTGACGCAACTGCTACGCCGGGCTGCGACGCGGTCTCCAGCCAAGACCTTTCAAGCGTCGCCGGAAATCGAAAAACAGCGACTCAAAACGGAACGTCGTCGTTGCCAGCCTGCGAATAGTCGTCGTTGACGTCGATGGCGTCATCCGGGCCCTCACTGGCCCGCCCGCTCCCCGACACCTTCTTGAATGACATCCCCTCGGCACTCAAGAAAAACTTGACCTCGCTGCTGGCGTCCCGCTGCCAGCGGCGGCCGCTCAAGCGGTAGGTGACCTCGATCTCCTCGCCCTCTGCCAGATCGTCCACCGCGTCGCAGCTATCCTTGACGAACTCGACGGGGATGAAGTTCGTAAACGCGCCCTTCGACTGCTCGAGCACGACCAGACGCTTACGGAAGCCCTTCTGGCCGAAGGACTTGGTCTCCTCGATCAGGTGGACGACGCCGCGGACGGTGGGGTCTTTCATGGGATGCTGGCCGTTGGTGGTCTGGG
>CAMBFA010000085.1 GCA_945865325.1 Candidatus Kuenenia stuttgartensis | reverse complement strand
GCCACCCATGCCGCCGCCCATGCCGCCACCCATCCCGCCGCCACCCATCGCCTGACCTCCCCCTCCCATGCCGCCGCCCATGCCACCCATGCCGCCGCCCATGCCACCCATCCCGCCCATGCCACCCATCTGTCGGAGCACGGGCACACCGGCGTAGGCCGCCGGCATCTTAAGTGTCAGCGGTTTGTTCGATTTGTTGGTGACGAGGACCTGCGCAGAGCGCGAGTCGTTGGGGATGAACTTGACCGTCACGAGGCCGGCGGTCTCGGCGTCGAGCACATCGTGCACCTCAACGGCGGGGCGGCCGGTGGGCGGCTTCGGCGTTCCGGCGTCGCGGGCCTGCGCCGCCACGGCAGCCAACGAGAGCGTGAGGAGGCCGAAGAAAGCGGTCAGCGAGCGGGCCATGTCAAAACCCTTTGATACCGGGATGGAACCGGGGCGAGGAGGATCCGAGGGGAAGCGCCGAGACAGCCGCGGAAGCTGCCTTCTCCCCTTCCCATCCAGTATGCCTTCGGATTCCGGGGAGGGAAATCGACAGGGGATGCCGAAGAATTACCGGTCGGGGAGATGATGCCGGTCAAAGAGCCAAAAAAACCCCAGGGGGGACTCCCCTGGGGTTTTTCGTGATTCGTCTCGGAAGGTCCTTGATCCGATGGATCCGATGGATCCGATGGATCCGACGGATCCGACAGGTTCGCGTCAACGCTTGGAGAACTGCGTTCCCCGACGGGCGCCACGCAGACCGTACTTCTTCCGCTCCTTCATGCGACCGTCGCGGGTCAGGAGACCCCCCTGACGGAGCGGTTCGGCGAGCTCGCCGTCAAATGACTTCAGGGCCCGGGCGATCCCCAGCCGGCAGGCACCAGCCTGGCCGCTCGGCCCGCCACCATCGACCCTGATGTCGATGTTTACGGCCGACTGCCGGCCGACAGCCTCGAGCGCCCCGGAGACGAGGACACGGTCCTTGATCGACGGGAAATAAGCTCCAATTTCCCGGCCATTGACCTTGATCGTCCCGGTGCCCGGACGCAACCGGACCCGGGCCACCGCCGTCTTGCGGCGCCCGGTGGCGAGCACGTCGCCGTTGCTGCGCACACTTCTGATTCCCTGCTCGGTCATCGATTCAGTCCTCGTGTCAGGATCCGGATTCAGCGTCCGGACCCGGGGTCAGTGTGGGAAGTTCAAGAGAAGGAGGGACGGGCGTCTGCTTCAGCTAGCCGCCAGTTCGAGCGCCTCGGGCATTTGTGCCTGGTGCGGGTGCTCCGCCCCGGCGTAGACCTTCAGTTTGTCGTGCATGTGCCGCCCCAGACGGGATTTCGGGAGCATGCGACGGACCGCCTCCTCAAGGATCAACTCCGGCCGGCGTTCGAGACGCTGCGCCGCGGTCTCCGACTTGAGGCCCTGGTAGCCGGTGTACCAGCGGTAGAGTTTCTGCTGCCACTTCTTGCCGCTGAACTGCACCTTGTCGGCGTTCACCACGACGATGAAATCGCCGGTATCGACATGCGGCGTGTAGGTGGGGCGATGCTTGCCCATGAGGATCATCGCGACCTCGCTGGCCAACCGGCCCACCCGCTTGTCGGTCGCATCGACCAGCCACCAGCGCTGCTCGACTTCACCCTGCTTCGCCATGAACGTCTTCATTGATCCCGATGTCCTCTGTGTCTGCGATTCGTCGGGGACCGCAGCCTCGTGTTTCTGCAGGCGCGAACCCTCTCAACGGAAGCCCCGGAGGATACCAATGCCCGCCTTCCCGGGCAAGCGACCTCCGCCGGCCGCGGGAAGTGGCCGATTCACCCCTTCCCCCCCCCTTCGTGGCCGCCGCCGAGGACCTCTTCCCAGAGGCTGTCGGAGAGAAGGAGGCCGGAGCGTGTGAGCCCGATCCGGAGGCCGTCATCGACGGCCCAACCGTTGTCCACCCATTCCCGCAGTTCCCCCCCCACCAGTTCGTCGATTTGGAACCCGGTGGCCGCCCGGAATGCCCCGCGGACGATCCCATCGCGCCGCCGCAGGCCCACGACGATTCGCTCCCGGGCTGCCCCCTCCGCCGTCATCCGGTCGTGATCAGCGGCGGGATCGAGCCCGGCGTCGATCCGCCGCATCCAGGTGAACGGGCTGCGGTGATTGGTGATCCTCGTCCGGCCGTCGAACCGGGCGGCCCCCGGGCCGAAGGCCTCCCAGGGGCGGCAATCCCAGTAGCCCTCGTTGTGCCGGCACCGGTGCCCCGGAAGAGCGAAATTTGAGACTTCGTAGTGTTCGAATCCTCCAGCCTCGAGCCGATCGATCGCCCCCTCGAACATCCGCCGCTCGAGGTCTTCTTCAGCGCGCTGGAGCATCCCCCGGTTGAGCAGCCCGATGAAGCGCGTTCCCCGCTCCCAGGTCAGGCAGTAGACCGACAGATGCTGGGGCGCGAGGGCGAGGAAATCGTCGAGATCCTGTCCGACGGCGGCGAGCGTCTGGCCCGGGGCCGCCGTCATCACGTCGAGGTTTACGGCCAGGCCGGCACCGCGGAGGAGATCGACCGCGCGGCGGACCTGGTCGGGGGAGTGATCGCGATCAAGGGCGGCGAGGGTGACCGCGGAAAGCGACTGCGCCCCGAGGCTGACCCGATTCACGCCGCATTCCACGGCCGCCGCTACGAGCCCCCGATCGACGTCGGCCGGATTGGCCTCGATCGTCACCTCGGCGCCGGCCAGGGGCACCAACCGGCCTGCGAAAGCCCCCCACAGCCGCCGGAGACCTTCGGCGCCGAGGTGCGACGGGGTGCCACCGCCGACGTAGAGCGTGTCGAGGTCGAGCGGGGCAGGGAGACGGTCGAGCTCCCGCCGCAGCGCTGCGAGGTAGCGATCGACGAGATCATCCCGCCCGGCGACGACGGCGAAGTCGCAGTAGCCGCAGCGGTGCCGGCAGAACGGGACATGGACATAGGCGGCCCGAGGCGACGCCGCGGCGACTGGCATGGTGGCACCGGGGCGACGGGGTTGATCGGCAACGATCAGGAGGCGGTGGATCAAGTGCTCCACCGCCGGATAGGGTCATGAATCGCTTTTTCCACAGCCCCCTCAGAGCCACACCTGGAGGCGGCCACCGAGCATGTCGGGAAGCCGCTTGGCAAGGATCCGCAGGATCCGCTCGTCGGTGTACCGGGTGGAGAAGTGGCTGGCGATAACCACCTCGTTGCGGAACCGGTCACGGCGGGCGAGGAAGTCGTCGAGGTGCATGTGCCCGAACTTGTGGATCCGCTCCTTGCGGTGATTGTGGGCCACGAAGGTCAGCTCCGTGATCAGGACCATCGCCTCGAACATCGCCGGGCAGCGGTCGAGCCCCTCGGGGGAACTGTCGCCGAGGTAGGCCACCAGCGGCGTGCGGACCTCGTGCGTCACGTCGGTGCCGGAGAGCCGCAGATCTCGGATCCGCTCCCCGGGGAGCCCGTGGTACTCCTGCTTGAGCTTCCGCCGCCGCTCCCAGACGACGAACCCGACGCTCGGCAGGGTGTGCGTCGTCTCCGAGACGGTCACGACATGCTCGCGCGACAGTTCGATCTCCTCTCCGGGACGGGCGGGGAGGAGCGTGCAGGGGAGCCGCCCGCGATCGAGCCGCGACACCGCCTTGAGAAGCTTTTCGATCGGCTCGATCGAGGCCTCTGGGACGTAGATCGTCGGCGGCTCCATCTTCATCATCCGCCGCCGCGCCACGTAGACCGGGAGGGCGGCGATGTGGTCGAGATGGGTATGGGAGAGGAACCATGTCCCGGTCGCCATGAACGCCCAGGGCTGAGCGCCGAGATCGAATCCGAGCTTCAGCTCGGGGATCCGCCAATAACTCTGGACGGCCGCCCGGGAATAGCCCTGGATGGTGAGCCCCTTGTGGGTGAGCGAGCGGAGGGGGGCGTTCTCGATCATGCAGGGTGGTCGGCAGGTGGAGGGGGATCGGCTCGGTGCGACATCGCATCAGCCGGCGCGGGCGCCGACGTGGCGGTGGAGCACTCGGAGGGCGCGGAGCCGGTCGCTGGAAGGGGCTGGGCGGAGGATGCTTCCGGGACGACCGGGGGGGGCTCGAGCCAGATCTCGTCGAAGATCGCCTCCTGTCGGGCCGCCAGCCTGTGGCGACGGACCAGTTCGAGGATCGCCAGAAACATACCCACCAGGCGCGACCGAGGCATAGCTTCCTCGAACAGCTCCGAGAAAGCGACCTTCCCGCGCCCAGCCACGAGCCCCTCGATCCGCTCCATGTAGGTCTCGATCGGCGTGTCATCGTGGACGATCTGCCGCGGACGGCGATTTTCCCGCTTGCGCAGCACCCGCGCCATCGCACCGACGAGATCCCAGACATGGACATCGCCGATCGACACCTCGGCCGCCTGCCCCCGCCCCGTCGGAAGATCGGAGCCGACGCGGGCGAACCGGAGATCCCAGCGCCGGGCCCGGTCCTCGAGGAGGACGGCAGCGTCGCGGTATTGTTTGTATTCGAGCAATCGCTGGACGAGATCCTCACGGACCAACTCGACCGGTTCCTCGGTCTCCTCGGGACGGGGCACGAGGGCCCGCGCCTTGATCTCGAGGAGGACGCTGGCCAGTTCCACGAACTCCCCGACCTGATCGATCGCCAAGCTCTCGAGCACCTCCAGCGAGGCGATGAACTCCGAGGCGATGACGGCGATCGGCACCTCGGTGATGTCAACCTCCTGCCGCTTGACGAGAAACAGGAGGAGGTCCATCGGCCCCGAGAAGACGTCGGTGGCAACCTTGAACTGCACGCCGGCCTCGGGGGTGGGGGAAAGGGGGGGCGGTGCGGAAAAGCCCGCTGTGCCGAAGTCTCCTCCGGGCATTTGCCGGAGAAACGCCCCCCGTGTCAATGCCGGGAGGTGCGGGGGTGGGGTAGGATGTCGGGAATGAACCGCGACATTCTTTGGGCCCCGTGGCGGCTGGCCTACATCGAGGGGGATCCCGCCTCCCGGCCCGCACCGGGAGAGCCAGTCATCTGGCGGGCCGGCGCCGACCGGGGCTGCTTCCTCTGCCGGGCGGCCTCGGCTGCGCCCGAACACGACCGCGAACTGGGCGTCGTCGTGCGGACCGCCACGAGCCTCGTGATCCTCAACCGCTTCCCCTACGCCAACGGCCACCTCCTCGTCGCACCGCTCGACCACCGGGCGACGCTGGCCGACCTCGACCGCGGGCAACTCCTCGACCTCCAGGAGCTCCTCGTCGCGTGGTGCCGGCGGATCGAGACGAGGATGGAAGCCCACGGCTTCAACATTGGGCTGAATGTCGGGGCCGTCGCCGGGGCGGGGGTTCCAGGGCACCTCCACTGGCATGTCGTGCCGCGCTGGCCGGGGGATGTGAACTTCATGCCCTCGGTGGCGGGGGTCAACGTGCTCCCCCAGTCGCTCGATGCCCTCTGGCACCAGCTGCGCGGAGAGGAGCCCCAGCGCCGATGACCGATCGACCGACTCCGTCCCCCGGCTCCTGGCCCCCCGACTGGCCGGCGCGGGAGGCGATAATCCTCGCCCCCTGGGCGATGCACGCGGCCGACTCCCGGGGGCGCGTTCACGACGAGCAGCCCCATGCCTTCCGCAGCCCCTACCAGCGCGATCGGGACCGGATCCTCCACTCCGCTGCCTTCCGCCGCCTCGCCCACAAGACGCAGGTCTTCACCGGCTACCACGGCGATTACCACCGCAGCCGTCTGACCCACACCCTCGAGGTGACGAGCATCGCCCGCACGCTCGCCCGAGCGCTGGCCCTCAACGAGGATCTCGTCGAGGCCCTGGCGATGGCCCACGACATCGGCCATCCCCCGCTGGGGCACGCCGGCGAGGATGTTCTCGACGAGCTGCTCGCCGACCAGGGGGGCTTCAATCACAACGCCCAGGCGCTGCGGATCATGGAGCTCCTCGAAAGCCGCTATCCGGGTTTCACCGGCCTGAATCTCTCCCGCGAGGTGCTCGACGGGCAGGCGACGCGCCGCAAGGACGGCAGTGGCGCTCCGCCGATCCTCGAGACGCAGGTGGTCGATGCCGCCGACTCGATCGCCTACGACACGCACGACGCCGATGACGCCGTCGAGCTCGGCCTGGTGCCGCTGGAGGAGCTCCTCGAGCTGCCGCTGGTCGCCGCGGCGGCCGAGCGGGTTCACCAGCGCCACGGGCGGATCGTCGGCGTCGATCTGCGGCGTGCCGTCCTCCTCGAACTGGTCGACTTCCAGGTCGCCGGGCTCGTCGCCAGGGCGCGGGGCTCGATCGAGGCCCTCGCCATCCGCTCCCCCGACGACGTCCGCCGGGCCTACCTCGAAGGGGCCGGCCCCGATGCCGGCAGGATCCTCGCCCCGGCTCCCGACATCGCCGCCGGAAAGCGGGAGCTGGAGCGATTCCTGTTCACGCGGGTCTACCGCTGCGAGCGCGTCCTCGCCGTCAGGCTCCCCGCCCAGCAGCGGCTGCGGCAATTGTTCGATTGGTACTGTGCCCGCCCCGAGGAGCTCCCCCGCGGGTTCCGCGGCCGGGCTGAGCTCTTCGGTGCCCGCCGCAGCACCGCCGATTACCTCGCCGGCATGACCGACCGCTACCTCGAGCTCGACCACCGCCGCCGCCTGGGGACGGGCTGACCGGGGCATCGGGACGCCCCCCCCAACCCACACGACCCGCACGCCCCTCCCAACCCCCTCCATCGGGGATACTGTGGGATCCTGCCAGGGGCATGGGGAGGGTCGTCTGGCATGGTAGAATCGCCAGGTTCTCCCCCAGGAAAAGAGCACCGTCCCATGCAGTCCCGGTCGTCGCCGCTGGCCCTTCTCATCCTCCGTGCCCTGTTTTTCATGGTGGCGATGGGGATCGCTGTCCTCATCTTCAGCTCGGAAGGGATGCGGCAGGCCCCCTCCTGGGTGCCGTGGGGCGTGCTCATCGGGATGGCGGTCATCCCGCTGATGGTGATCGGCATCGACTCGTCGATCGAGCGGAAAGACCTGACGGTCATCACGGCTGTCTACTTCGGCATGCTCGTCGGGGTGTTTTTGACCTACGTCGCTATCCTCGTCTTGACGCCAATCCTCCCCCCACCCCCCCGGATGCCAATCTTCGACTGGATCCCGCTCGTCCTCGGGATGGTGCTGTGCTACGTCTGCACGAGCCTCCTCCTCCAGACCCGCAACGACTTCCGCTTTCTGATCCCGTACGTCGAGTTCGCCCGCGACATCCAGGGGATGCGGCCGAACCTCCTCGACGCCAGCGCCATCGTCGACGGCCGGATCGCCGAGCTCGCCGAGGCGGGGCTGTTCGAGAGCCGGTTTGTCGTGCCGTCGTTCGTCGTCGACGATCTTCAGTCGGGGTCCGATGCGGCCGATCGCCAGCGCCGGCTCCGCTGCCGGCGGGGGCTCGATGTGCTCAATCGTCTCCGGGAGAGCAAGGCGATCGAGATCGAGGTCCTCCCCCCCGACGACGAGGTCGATGCCGAGGTTTCCGACGACGCCCGGACCGTCGCCATGGCCGGAAAGCTCGGCGGCCGGATCATCACCAACGACCCAAACCTCGTGAAGATCGCCGCCCTCCGCAGCGTCCAGGCGATCAACGTCAACGATGTCGCGGTGGCCCTCCGGCCGACCTACGTCCCCGGCGATCTCCTCACCGTCCGCCTTGTGAAGCCCGGCGAGGAGCATGGGCAGGCGATCGGCTATCTCGACGACGGCACGATGGTCGTCGTCGAGGGAGGACGGGATCAGATCGGCCGGACGGTGGGGGTGAGTGTCACCAGCACCCTCCAGCGACCGGCCGGCCGGCTCGTCTTTGCCCGCCCCGACGATCAGCGGGGGTGAGGAGGGCGATCCTCCCCTCTTGCCCCTCTTGCGCACGCCCCCGCGAAGTTCGCTACGATTTTCCAGCGGGGTTTCCCCTGGGGGGGAAACATCCCTTTCCGTTCAACGCCCGGGGCTGAAGCGCCCCGCCACGCTGTTTCATGGAGATTCGTATGATCCGTCCGCTCCGCTCCCTCACCCACCGCCTCGCGCTCCTCGGCCCGCTTGCCGTCGGGATCGCGCTGGTGCCCTCGGCCTCCCTCCCAGCCGCCGAGACCGGAAACCCGGCCTACGCCGATCCGGCCAAGACCGACGACGATTTTCCCTTCCAGGGGGAGTACTCGGGGGAGGTCCCGGTCGGTGGCGCCCCGATGAAGCTCGGCGTTCAGGCCGTGGCCCTCGGTGACGGCCAGTTCGACATCGTCGTCTTCCCCGGTGGCCTCCCGGGCGACGGCTGGCAACCCCCCACGAAGCTCAAGGGGAAGGGAAAGCGCGATGGCGCCAGTCTCCCTTTCGAGATCACCGATCCGGATGGGAAGACCCACAAGGCGGTCATCAAGGATGGCGCTGTCGTCGCCGCCGACGGCAACGCCAAGCTTCCCAAGGTGGAGCGGAAGAGCCCGACCCTCGGCACGAAGGCACCGGCCGGCGCGACGGTTGTGTTCGACGGCAAGGGGGTGGAGAAGCTCGAGGGTGGAAAGACGACCCCCGATGGCCTCCTCATGCAGGGCGTGACGAGCAAGGACAGCTTCGGCGATGCCACTTGGCACATCGAGTTCCGCCTCCCCTACCAGCCGAAGGACCGTGGCCAGGGGCGCGGCAACAGCGGCGCCTACCTCCAGGGGGCCTACGAGATCCAGATGCTCGACAGCTTCGGGCTGGAAGGGCTCAACAACGAATGCGGTGGCGTTTACTCCGTCGCCGCCCCGGCGGTGAACATGTGCTACCCGCCGCTCCAGTGGCAGACGTACGACATCGACTTCACCGCCCCGAAGTACGACGGCGATAAGAAGACATCTCCGGCCCGGATGACCGTCCGCCACAACGGCGTCGTGATCCACGACAACGTCGCCGTCAACCAGATCACCCCCGGTGGAACCGGCGGTGAAGACAAGCGGGTGAAGGGACCTCTCCACCTCCAGGATCACGGCAACCCGGTGCGCTACCGGAACATCTGGGTGCAGCCGAAGCCGTGAACAAACCGGGCTCGGTGTCACCGTCGACGCACGCACCGATCGCCCCGGCGGGCCCTCCCGCCGGGGCGACGGTCTGCACGGCCTGTGCCCTCCTCTGCGACGACGGGGTCGTGCACCGGGCAGAGGGGCGCTTCGAGCACCTCTGCGAGCGTGGCGCCGACGCGTTCGGTCGCGCCGCCGCCGCCACGTGCCCGGCGGCGACGATCGACGGCCGACCGGCCGCCGTGGCCGCCGCGATCGCCGCCGCGGCCAGGCGCCTTGGCGGCGCCCGACGCGTGCTCGTCACGGGGCTCAATGATGTCACGATCGAGGGGGTGACCGCGGCCTGTGACGTGGCCGAAACGCTCGGCGCGGCGCTCGCCCCGGCCGACGAAGACTCGCGTCATCCGGGGGGACCGACGATCGCCCGTTGCGGCGAAATCACGGCCGCCTGGGAGGAGCTCCGCGACCGGGCCGACCTCGTCATCTTCTGGGGCCATGATCCCGCCGGCTCCCAGCCCCGGTTCGTGGAACGCTTCGTCGCCCCCCCGCTTTCCCCCCCCCGGCGGACGATCGCTGTCGGGACAACGCCGCTGTGTGATCCCCCCTCCTCCGATCATGTCCACCTGCCGCTGGATGATGACGACGACGACGTCGACCTCGCCCGGCTCCTCCTCGCCTCGATCCTCGATCGCCCCCGGGGGGTCGTCTCTCCACGACTCGAAGCCGCCGCCGCCACTCTCCACGCGGCAATCGACGCAGCCCGGTGCGTGGCGTTCGTGACCGGCCGCCCCGATCCCCATGGCCTCTCGCGCTGCGGGGTGATCGAGATCGTCCGGGCGCTGTCGCGGCGGCTGCCGGCCTTCGAGATCCCGCTCGATGCCCCCCCCTTGGCGCCCAACGCCGCCGGGGCCGCGATGGCGCTGACATGGCGGTATGGCACGGCAGCGGGAGCTCCCCGGGCCGTGGCAGGCGGCGCGACCCCAGCCCCCCAAGGCCGTCCCGTCGACGCCCTCGGGCTGGTGACTGCCGGGGGGGTCGATGCGATCCTCGCCGTCGGCCGGCTCCCGCCCCGCCTCGACGACCTCTTCCGGGGGCAGATCGATCCCCGAGGGGTGATCCGGATCGCTCCCGCTATCCCGGACGGAGCCGGCGACGGGGTCTTTCTCCGCTGCCGGGAACTGTTCGACGAAACGGGGACGCTCCTCCGTGCCGATGGCCGGACGGTCGAACTGACCGGTGGTACCGATGACTCGCTGCCATCGGCCGTCGCGCTCCTCGCGGCGATCCATGAGCGGCTGGTCGCCGCGATCGCGCTGGGACCGGAAGGGGGCACGGCATGATCCCCGTGCCCCCCCGACCGCGGTTCGTGCTCCGTGGGGGAACGATCCACGATCCGCTCCATGACCGGGATGGGGTCGTCGACGATCTGTGGATCGACGGCGGCACGATCGTGCCCCGGCCAGCCATCACCGCGGGGTTCGCCGTCGTCGACGCCAGTGGTCTGGTCGTCATGCCGGGGGGGGTCGATCTCCACAGCCACATCGCCGGCCCCAAGGTGAACCTCGGGCGGCAGATGACTCCGACCCCGACCGGGCAGGGCCACGGCGCCGTCCCCACGATCGGCGCCACCGGCTGTTTGTACGCCGCGCTCGGCTACACGACCGTCTTCGACGCCGCGATCGCCACCGGGGCGGCGCGCCTGGCGCACCTCGAGCTCGACGACCTCCCGATCCTCGACAAGGGGATCTATCTCCTCGCCGCCGACGACCGGAGGGTGATCGAGGCGGCAGCCCGCGGAGACGACGAGGCGTTGCAGAGGCTCGTCGCCACGGCGATCCATGCCGGGCGCGGCTGGGCGGTGAAGGTGGCCAACCCCGGCGGCAACCTGTTTTGGCGCCACGGCCGCCGGGGCGATCACCACGATCTCGACACGCCGCTGCCTGGGCTAACGCTTTCGCCGCGGGGTCTTCTCGACCGGCTCGCGACAGCCGTCGATGCCCTCGGCCTCCCCCACCCACTCCATGTCCACACGGCCAATCTCGGCCTCCCCGGCAACTGGCGCACGCTCGAGGAGACGATGCGGACGTTTGAGGGGCGGCGAGCCCATCTCGCCCACGTCCAGTTCCACAGCTACACCGGGGGGGACCTCGAAGAGGACTCGTTCGGGTCGGGGGTCGAGCAACTCGCCGAGATATTCAACGGCCAGCCCGGCCTGACGCTCGACGTCGGTCAGGTGTTGTTTGGCGACACGGTGGCGATGACGGGTGATTCCGAGGCGGCGGCCCATCTGGCGCACGCCACCGGCGTTCCCTGGGCCTGCCACGATCAGCATCTCGCCGGGGGCTGTGGCGTGATGCCGATCCGCTACCGCGAGAAGAGCCTGATCCATGCCTGGCAGTGGGCGATCGGGCTGGAGTGGTATTTGCGGCTCGCCGACCCGTGGCGCGCGGCGCTCTCCACCGATCATCCCAACGGCGCCCACTTCCTCGCCTACCCGCTCCTCATGAAGCTCCTCGGCGACGAGCCGTTTCGGCGCGAGGCCTTCGCGCGGATCCACCCGGCCGTCCGCAACCGCAGCCCGCTGGGGGGATTGACGCGCGAGTACTCCCTCCAAGAATTGTGCATCCTGACGCGGGCAGCCCCGGCGCGGATCGCGGGACTGCCGCACAAAGGGCATCTCGGCCCCGGCGCTGATGCCGATGTCGTCCTATACCGTCCCGATGCCGACCTCGCGCGGATGTTCGCGGTGCCGGCCCGCGTCTACAAGGGGGGCGAACTGGTCGCCGAGGATGGCGAGATCCGCGCCCGCCCCCGCGGTGCCGTGATGGCGGCAATCCCGACGCCGGCGTGATCAGCGACCGACTCCGGGATCATTCAAAGCGCGGTTGAGTTCGCGAAGATCTTTGCGGCGTTCGATGCCTGAGCACTGCGTGAGATGGGGCTTCCGGCGAGGCTGACGGCATCCGTCGTCAGCCACGGCCCGGCTTCAGAGTCACCGCCCGCTCGATCGAGGCAAGCAATGCCGCGGTCGAGCGGGCGACCGGGAACTCTGCCACCGCCCGGGCGCGGGCTGCCGATCCGTAGCGGGCCGCAAGGGAATCGTCCTCGATGATGCCGAGGGCGCGGCGGGGGAGCTCGCTGAACGGATCGGCCGCCACGATCCGACCGCTTTGATCATCGGCCACGAGGGCGGCTGCCGCGTCGCTCTCGACCGCCACCGCGGCGACACCATGGGCCATCCCGTCGAGGAGGCATCCGGCGCCTGCCACCTCCCCCGGCTGCCAGACGAGGCGGACGCGGGGGAGGAGATCGGGGAGACAATCGAGCGACGGATAGACGAACAACCGCTCGGCGCAGTACTGGAGCCGGGCGCGGCGGCGGACGCGGGCGAAGTGGGGGCCGGCGCCGACGAGAACATGCTCAAGCCCCCGGTGGACGACGCCGAGTTGATCGATCGCCCACAGGAGCCGGTCGACGTGGGTCGCCGGATCGAGCGGGGCCACACAGAGCGTCCACACCGTGTCGGGGCGGAGTCCGAGGCGGGCCGCCACCTGCCCGCGCGACAGGCCACTCCCAGCGACCGGTTCGATCCCCGGTGGCACGACGTCGATCGTCGTCGCCGACACGCCGGCCGCACGACAGGCCTCGGCCACGCCGGCGGTCGTCGCGACGACGCGGTCGGCCTGTCGCAGGGACCACGTCTCGAGCCCGGCCCGGGGGGAAAGGCCGACGACGGCGACGACCGCCGGACCAGGGGCGACCCGACGTGCAGCGGCAGCAATCGCCACCTGCCCCCTTCCCCAGGCGACGATCGCAGCGGGGCGGATCTCCCGGACAAGCCGGGCCAGCTCCAGGGCCGAGGTGAACCCCGGCCGCGGTCGGCGCGAAAGTGGGTGAACGACAAACCCGGCCCGGGCGAGGCGGCCGGCACAGCTGCCATGACCAGCGGTAACGGCGATCTGCACGTCGTGCCCAGCGGCGCGACAGGCCTCGGCGGCGAGCTCAACCTGACGGCCGGTGCCGACGGGGTCGAGCCCGCGCATGAGCTGGAGGATCGGTCGGCGGTCGGGCTTGGTCATGGCACGCCGAGCGGGGGCTTCGAGGCACGGACCGCGGCGATGTCGGCCTCGTCGAGGGCGGCGACATGATCGAGCTGCCGGAGCGTGCCGTCGAAGTCGAGCCCGTAGCCGACGACGAACACGTCAGGGATCTCGAAGCCGACGAAGTCTGGCTCGATCGCCACCTCCCCCCTGCCCCGCTTCCGCAGGAGGACGAGCGACCGCACGCTGGCTGCCCCGCGCCCCTTCAAAGCCGTGACGATCGCCTCCATCGTTCGCCCCGTGTCGAAGATGTCGTCGACGACGAGGACATCCTGGCCGGCCAGGTCGGGAAGGAGATCGAGGTGGAGCCGCAGGGTGCCCGGCTCGGTAGCGGTGCCGCGGTAGCTGCTCGCCCAGGCCATGCTCACCCGCACCGGTCCGTCGAGGCGGCGGATCAGATCGGCCACGATCACGATGCTCCCGGTGAGCACACCGACAACCACCAGCGGGGTCTCACCGGCTTCGCGGCGGACCTCGGCGGCGAGCCGGTCGATGCCGGCGGCGAGATCGGCGGCGGAAAGGAGGACACGCATGGAGAACGCACCGGGACATCGCCAGTCAAACACGACCGGCCATCTCGGGGTTCTACCGGCTGCGGGCCGACACCGACAAGCGCCGTCGGCCCCGTGCGCGAACGACACCGATGCCGCAGACAACGGCCATCAGGCATGTCACCGCCGAAGATGGTTCAGGCACGGCAAGCGGAGAGATCCGGTAGATCACCCCCCCCCGGTCGGCAGCGATGCCATCCACCGTGCCGACCATCGCTCCCGTGAAGTTGAGATCGGACAGGAAGATGGCCGACGACGTGGCGAGAACACCGTTGGGATGCCCCATGATCTGGTTCTCGATGAAGTGGAACGACCGCCCGGTGGCTGGATCGACCCACGACACGGGATTCTCTGTGTTTGCCTGACCGCCGGCGTTCCAAGCCCCCGAGAAGGGCACGAAGATTCCACCCGCCAGGTCGTCGGGAAAGCTCGACGGTGCGAAGGCCAGTTCAACAGCGCCCTCACTCTTTTCACCGCCGATCGGTCGGAAGTCGGCCACAGGCAGCGTGACGCCGGCGGTGGGTCCTACGATCGCACCGGTGGCGTAATCGACATACGTCCCGGCAAAGCCGAAATCCGGAACGGTAACACCGATCAGCGCCGCCGAAATGACGTGGAGGGTGTCGGCAGACCATGAAGCGGAGGGGTTTGCCGGGTTATCGATTCCGTTGTCTTCAAACCACAGGTTTCCAGCTCCATCGAACGTCATCCCTGCCGCATTCCGCAGCCCAGTGGCGATCGGCACCGGGGCCACCACGGACAGTGAGCTCCCGGTATCGGTCACCACAACCCTCTGGATCGAATCACCGGCCATCTGCACGTCACCGCCAACGCCGACGAAGGAGGCCCCGCCCGACGCGCTCAAGCCCACCGTTTCGGAGGCCGACGTCGCGGCATTATTGAGCTTCGAACCGACGTTGAAAAAAATCTCGATCCCTCCCGCAGTTGCTGGCCGCATGGCCAACGCATACGTGGTGTGCTCCCAACCGGCCGGGAACGAAAACGAGAGTTTTCCGGCGGCGCTGAGGGGATCGGAAGGGGTCGCACCTGTGCGCCACGCCGTGATCGCCGGCCCGCCGCTCTGTGCCGAAAGTGCCACGACGAGATTGCCGACACGGCGAACCGACGTCACGAGGCCGGGAAGGCCGGCCGCTGCGAGAACCTGCGGTGCCCCATCGGCTAGGCCGTCGCCGTCGGTATCGACAAGCCTCACGAGCGCCCCGGAAGTCGACCCGAACAGGTCGTGCGCGATCCAAGTCTGGGCGCCATTGCTCGTGGCCACCAGAAGCGAGCCGTCGGCGAGCTCCGCCATGCTCGTTGGATTTGCCAGGCCCGTGGCGAACGGAGTGATCCTCAAGCGGGATTGGTCAATCGGCCGCGCGAACGTGGGCGGCAGCGGCACCCCCAGAGAGCAACTTGCCCCCACCGCACCACCGACAATCGCTCCAGCGATCGCCATGACGAACGTCCATGCCTTGCCCGACCGAAGACGGTGATTCATCGTGCACTCCCTGCTTCCACCCCTCTCTGAATGGGAAAACCTCCAGAACAGTATGCACCATGTGAACCGGGGAAGATATCGGTTTCGCTCGGAGTGCCGGTCGATTTCGTGGAGGTCGCAGCAGGCCAGCACCAAGACCCTGATAAGGTAGTTCCGTTGCCAGTCGTCGGGCGGAGCGCGCTCCCCCTTTCCGTTCTCGCCATCTCCTCCCGTCACGCGCATGCCCACCACCGACAGCGCCCCCCACTGGTCGATGATCGACGTCGCCGGCCATCCGTGCGAATGCTTCGATCCGCCGGGGGCCGCGCCGGGGATCGCCGCGATCTATCTCCATGGTGTCCGCGAGCGCACGCTGCACCAGTCGACCGGGCTGCGCGAAGCGATCGAGACCGCCGGCCTGCGGTCCCTGGCGCCGCGCACGGGCCGGTCGTGGTGGCTCGACCGGATCATCCCCGAGTTCGACCCCGTCATCACGCCGGAGCGGTTTGTGGTCGGCGCGGTGGTGGCCGAGGTCGAACGCCGCTTCGGTGTCAAGCCGCCGCAGATCGGCCTGGTGGGGACGAGCATGGGGGGCCAGGGGGCGCTGCGGCTCTCCTACCGCCATCCGACCATGTTCCCCGTCGCCGCCGCGATCGCCCCGGCGATCGACTACCACACGGCGCTGCGGGATCTCCACACGATCCCCGACGGCGACCTGTTCGCAAACCTCTATCAAATCTACGGCGACGTCGAACGGGCCCGGCAGGACACGGCAATTCTCCATGTCCACCCGCTCAACTGGCCGCGCCACCAGTGGTTTGCCAGCGACCCCGAAGACTGGCAGTGGCATGACGGCGCCGAGCGTCTCCACAGCAAGCTCGTGGCCCTCGGCATCCCGCACACCGCGATCCTCGATCTCCAAGCCGGTGGCCACGGCCCGGCCTACTACGATTCCGTCGCCTCCGACGCGATCTGCTTCCTTCTCACCGCCCTCGAGGCGGAGGGGCGGCGGCTCGCGTGAGGCGCGGCAGGGCGGCGCCTGTCATGGACGGCGTGAGGAGCCCTTCCGCCCTGGCTGGTCGCGCTCGATCGAGCCGCTGCCGAAGGGCTGCGTGCGGCTCGACGAGCCATCAGAGCGGCGGGTGATCGTGCCGGAGCCGAACTTCTGCGTGTTCCCGGTGGTCGTCTTCCGGTCCCCGCCGCGCTCCTCGGTGATCGAGCCGGAGCCGAAGGGGCGGGTGCGTGTCTGCGTGCCATCCGACCAGCGGGTGATCGTGCCGGACCCGAACTTCTGCGTGTTCCCCGTCACGGTCTTGCCGTCGGGACGGCGCTCGGTGGTGATCGAGCCGGAGCCGAAGGGGCGAGTCTGGGCGCTCGAGCCATCCGAGCGGCGGGTGAGCGACCCCGAGCCATAGCGATTGGTCGTGCCGGTCCGCGGCCCCGCCTCACCGATCCGCGGGGGCGGAGGAGGCTGGTCGGCCGACGACGAGAGCGTGAGCAGGAGCGTCAGGAGCAAGAGCCCAGCAACCGGCGTCAAACAGCAACGTGGCATGGCACGGCAACTCCTCTGGCCAGGAGGCTTTCCCCCGGAGATCGACTCTGCCAACAGCCTACCGGAGGGCGATAGCAGGCCGATGATCGCCCCGGGCAGCGGCTGGAATCACCCTTTGCTGTCATGCTCGAAGTCTTTTGAAGGTAAGGCTTTGCGCGACTTTGAAAGGACCTTTTTTGCCCGCCTCGATAGTTCACCCACGGCGGGGGGAGGTATCATGAACGGCTCACGGGCCCGTTACGGTGGGCACCGGAGGGGGGCCGAGGAGACTCGCATGTCGACAGTCGACGCGGAGTTTGGTGCGATCAATGGTTGGCGCGCTCGGCTCCGACCGATGAGGCGGATGGCGTTCTTCGCCGTCGCCCTCCTGACCTGCTTGAAGCCTGCCGCCGGCGCCGATGAGGGCGCGCTGGTCCCTCTCGAAGCCGCCATCGATTCAATCGTGGAAGCGAATGCCGTCGGCCCGTTGGCCCCGGTCTGCTCCGATACCGATTTTCTCCGCCGCGTCTCGATTGACCTCGTCGGTGCGATCCCCCCCGTCGACCGCGTCCGCGCGTTTCTGGCCGACTCCAGCCCCGACAAACGCACCCGGCTGATCGATGAGCTCCTCGCCGCGCCGGCCCATGCCCGGCATTTCGCGCTCCTCCTCGATGGCATGCTCTTGGAGCGGAAGGCTCCGGCCGCCGACATGGCGGCGGCTTGGCGGGAGTTCCTCATGACGGCGCTGGTGGCCGATCGCCCGCTCGATCAGGTGTGGGGCGATTGCCTCGCCTCCGACGGCGCCGATCCGGCGACCCGCCCGGCCGCGGCC
>CAMBFA010000084.1 GCA_945865325.1 Candidatus Kuenenia stuttgartensis | reverse complement strand
CTGCCGGCGCGGCCGCTTCACCACCAGCCGAGGCGAGTCCACCACGACGCCAGCCGGGGGCACGGCCCCACGGCGCAGCCGCCGTCGGTGCACCGACCTGCGCAGCAGTCGCAGACGTAGGCCACCTTCCGTTTGATCGTCGGCACGTCTTCGTCAACGGTCTCCTTTTTCAGTTGTTTGCGGCTCCGCACCCACGACGGGCACCGGCATCGGTCCTCGCAGCCATTCGTGCAACCGACGCGATTCCCACATGTTCCCCACGGCCATGGCCGACTGCCGCAGCCGGCGATACAGATCGGCTCGCACTCCACGTCAAACTCGACCTTCGGTTGCTTCTTTGTGCCGGGCTCGCAGACGCAGATCGCCGTAAGGCCACACGTCGCGCCGCAGTGCATGCAGGCAGAGCTTTTGTCCGCTGTCGCCGTCTTCTTGGCCGGCTTCCCCTGGTCGCCCTTCGCCTTCCCGGGAGCCTGCTGGTTGCCGACAGCGATCGGGTCGGCGGTTGATGGCTCCTTGTCGTTGGCCCCGCAGGCGAGGCTGACGGCAAAGAGGAGCAGAATGGTGATGATCGGCCTGTGCATGGTGGGAATCTCCGCCCTGTGGACCTCGCGTCAAAAGTCGTAGTCGAACCGCATGCCGTAGGCATCGGTGAGGCTGTTGCCCACACGGTCATCCTCGAGAAACGCGCGCACGTAGTTGACCTTCCAGCGGGTGTAGGGGTTGAGATACCAGTTCAGCCCGATGGTGAAGTCGGTGAGGTTGTTGCCGTTGATGTCCTTGTCGTTGAGGACGATGTTCGAGAACCGGGCCGCGACCTCCCAGGCGCCCAGCCCTGTTTGAATCCCCTTCGACTTCGTCCGCACCCGGAAGAAGTCTTCGAAGGGCTGCACCCGTCTGTGGATGCCGAGTTTGCGGTCGTAGGGCCGATGCTCGCCGGTGAGGAAATAGCTCACCTGGGCCATCGAGCCGTTGAAGAACAGGTCTGGCTGGCCGCTGCGATGCACCGCGGCAAACGCATACTCCGCTTGGAGCGATAGCGGACCGAGGATGAGGGCGAACTCGGGGTCGAAGAGTTGGAAGTGGTCGACGTCCTTGATGTTGCCGGTGTCGACGAAGATCGGCGCGAACGGGCTGGGGGAGCCGTTTTGGTAGTTGCTCGGTGACGGCGGGCCCACCGGGCCGAGGACGTTGCTGGGCTGTTGCTTGCGGATCTCCGGCGTGTTGCGGAAGCGGACCTGATTCTGCGCGGCATCGCGGTAGCTGTAGGCCGAACCGAGATGGAGGTAAGAACGGCCGTCGCTCGCCTCGTCCCACCACGGCAGCCAGGTGCCGCGCATCGTGAGCGCCTGGCCGCTGTCGAACGAGTCGTTGCCGGTGTTGTCGCTGTTGGTACGGAAGGTGCCGATCGCCCAGGTCGCCGACTCGTCCTCGGTATTGCCGTAGGCCATGATCCCCATGTTGCGGGCCGGGGCGAACGTGTCGACGAGTGACCGCTCCATGAACGTATTGTTGCGGTTTTGAGTGACGCGCTCGAGCGAGAAGGGTTCGAAGAAGTGCCCGGCACGAACGTTCTGCAGATTGGGCAACTGCCTCCACTCGATGTAGTTGTCGAGGTAGCTCGGCTGGTTGGCGAGGGCGAAGTCGACTCCCAGCGCGTACTCGAAGACCTCGAGGAAGGTGCCGCGGCCGCCGATCCGCAGGCGGCGGAACTGGGCGCCGTCCTGGAGGTCGCCGACGGCGTCGCGGCTGACCTGATCCTGACCGAAGTAGATCTGGTCGGCCTGCATCTGCCCGCTGAGGATGAACAGCGGCTTCTTGGCGTCGTCGGTTTTCTTCTTCTCTGCCGCGTCGGCGACCTTGTCCTGCTGCGTGCGCAGGGCCTCGATCTCCTTCTCGAGACGGCTGAGGTCTTTCTGCAGCCCCTCGACAACCGTCGTGGGGGGGGGGATCTCCTCCGCGATCACGGAAACCTGGGCGTTTACGGATGCTTGCAGCGCGAGCAGGCACGACGTGGCGACTGCCACGCGGGCCATTGAGTCAATCCATGCACGCAGAAAGGGGAGCACGACACACCCGCAGGAGAGCCTTCGAAGCTCGGGGAACTGCCTCGTGTTTTTCACGTCAGCGCGGGGTAGCCCCCGCCAGGAGTATCGGCACAAACCCCGACGCCGGATGAGTCTGCGTAGACTGCCGGCCTTGCGCAGGGTGCCTATGGAGAACCTCGCCGGCGGCCGCTCGGAGCGGCGGAGTTGCGGGAGCGGGCCATGGCGGCGACGATGCTGTGATGCAGGGGACGAACAGACCTGGTCACGGAATCCCGGCGATCGGCTGCCGAGTGCCCCGCCGGTGACCAATCCTTCCCCTCGCCGCGACCATTCCGACGGAGACCCCAGGCGTGGGCAGTCAAAGTGCGAGATTCCCCCGGCCGCTCCTCGGGCTCCTGGTGGGCCTCGGGCTGGTGGGGCTGGCAGTGGCCTGGTGGCTGCGGGGCCCGATCGGTGCCGGGGGCGGGGCGCGGTCGGTAGCCCGGCTGGGGGTCGAGGGCGCGCGGGCGATCGTGTCGAAGACAAACGTCGCCCTGGGGTATCTGGAGAACCAGGCGCTCGACGAATCCATCCCCGCCTTCGCAGCCCTGGTAGGCGAGGTGCCAGGCGACCCCCTTCCAGCTCGAAACCTCGCCGTGGCGCGAACAGTCGCCCTCGGCGACGGCGGTCTTGAGCCAGACAAGGAGACAATTCAAGCGGCGCAGCGGACGCTCGAGGCGATGGAGCGCGGGGAGGGGCCGACGACTGAACACCTTTGGCTCGCAGCCCGCGTCGCCCAAGTCGCCCGCGACGCCGGGGCCTGGGAAGATGTCACGCGCCGCCTCGTCGAGGCGGCCCCCGGCGACTCGGCGGCTTGGTACGAGCGCTGGAAGTCGCTCCGCGAGTGGACCAGCGGCGCGGAGGGCAGCGAAGGCGCCGTGTCTAGCGAAGGCGCCGTGTCTAGCGCCGGCGTCGTGGCCGCGTCGCTCGACCGGGCCTGCGAGCTCGATCCGCGGAATCTGTGGCTCGTGATCGAGTGGTGTCGCGCCGTGGCGCTCGACCTCGGCAAGCGCCCGCCGCCGGAGGTGCCCGCCGGCCTGGCGGCGAAGATCGAATCGCGTTGGGGGGCGATGGAGCCCTTCGCGCCGTCGATCAAGACCTTCGCCAACGTCGACATCCGCGATGTTCTCGACAAGGGAGTGGCTGCAGCCAACGCCGGCGATGCTGCCGGCGTCGCGGGGCGGCTGCGGGGGCTGGCCAATGTTCTCGTGCCCCAGTCGGAGGCCGACCGGCGGGCCATCGAGCGTCATCCGCTGGAGTTCGTGATCGAGCGGTATCGACCGGAGTTCTATGCCGAGACGGGGCTCGACAAGGCGACGGAAGTGCCGCGGATCGAGTCGAGCCTCGAAGCGCGAGAAGCGGTGTGGGGAGCCGATGGGCCTGGCCCGTTTCGGGCCGTCCTTCTCGAGGATTTCGATCTCGACGGCCGTCCCGATATTCTCCTTTTGGAGAGCGGCAGGGTGCGGGTGTTCGGGCGCCGCGCCACGGGGGAGGTGACGTTCACGGTCGCTGCCGCCGAGGGCACGAAGACTCCGTGGCACGAGATCGCCTCGGCGAACGTGCCGGCGGGGGCCGCGGGGCTGGTGGCCGCCGATCTCGATCTCGACTTCGACGAGGCGAAGCGGCCCGGCACCCCGGCCCGCCCCGGCACCGACAAACCCGGGTCCGAGATCGTCGCGGAGAAGCTCGCCGCTGGTTGCCCGGCGGCCGATCTCGATCTTGTGGTTCATGGCGAGGGGGGCGTCGTCGTTCTGGAAAACCTCCTCGATCCCGCCACCGGGACTCGGTCGCTCCGCCCCTTCCCCGCCGAGGCATTCGCCGCTGCCGGGCCGACCCGAACTTCGGCCGTTGCCGACCTCGATGCCGATGGCTATCTCGATCTGGTCTCCGGCCACGACACGACGCTTCGCCTGTGGCGGAATCTCGGGCGCGGGGCGTTTGTCGCCTGGCCGGGCACGGCGGAGTTTGCCGTCGGGGCGCCGGTGCGGGTGCTGCTTCCCCTCGACTGGGACCGGGATGTCGATGTCGACGTCATGCTCGGCAGCGATGCCGGCGGGGGATGGCTCGAGAACCTCCTCCATGGTCAGTTCCGGTTTGTCCCCTTTGCAGTCCGTGGGGGCGACGCGACGGTCGCGCCACGGACTTTCACCGTGCCAGGGCCGATCTCGGCTATGGACTGCATCGATGCCGATGCGGATGGGGCCTGGGATCTCGTGGTGGCCGGTCCGTTCGGCGTGGCAACGGTGCCGAGCCGGAGGTCGGCGACGGGCGTGGTCCGCCCGGCGGATGAACCGGGCGTCGTGGTGATCGACACGGCGAGCGCCGCGGTCGATGCGTTCGACCAAGACAACGACGGCCTCCTCGACCTCGTCGCCCTCGACGAAAACGCGATGACAGTGTCGCTCGGTCTCCCCGCCGGAGGCTTCGAGAAGCAGACGCCGAGACGTTGCCCCACCGGCCGCCCCCGGAGCTTCGACAGCGCCGATCTCGACGGTGACGGCGACCTCGACGGTGTGGTGGTCGGTGACGGAGACTGTGCCTTCGAGGTGCTCGAGAACATCGGCGGCAACACGAACCACTGGATCGACGTGGCGCTCGAGGCCCAGCAGATCAAGGGGACAGCGATGTCGCCGAGCGGCCGCGTCAACGCTCACGGCCTGGGGAGCCTTCTCGAGCTCAAGGCCGGAGCGCTCTATCAGCCGCGCCCCGTCCGCCGCCGCACGACCCACTTCGGCCTGGGGAATCTCGCCGTGGCTGACGTCGTCCGGGTCGCCTGGATCAATGGGGTTCCGCAGAATGTGATCCAACCGGCCGCCGACAGCCTGATTTGCGAGGAGCAGATCCTTCTCGGCTCCTGCCCCTACCTCTACAGCTGGAACGGCCGGGAGTTCGTGTTTGCCACCGATCTCCTCTGGGCCGCGCCGCTGGGATTGCAGCGGGCCGAGGGGAAGCTGATGCCGGCGCGGGAATGGGAGTATCTCAAGATCGACACGCCGATGGTGCCGCGCGATGGCCGGTATGTGATTCAGGTCACCGAGGAGCTGTGGGAGGCGGCCTATTTCGACACGTTTCGGCTGGTCGTCGTCGATCATCCCGCCGACGTGGAGATCTTCTCCAACGAGAAGGTCGGCCCCCCCGACATCGCCGCGTTCGGGATTCACACCGTGCGCACCCCGATCCGGCCGGTGGCGGCCACCGATGGAGAGGGGGGCGATCTTCGCTCAGCCGTCATCGCCGCCGACGGCCGGTTCGCCCGATCGTACGCGCGGAAGCTCCGGCAGGGGCTCGTCGCCGACAACTCGCTGGTCCTCGATTTCGCGGCGATCCCCGACGCCCTTAAGGCAAAACTCGTGCTCACCGGCTGGACCTATCCCACGACCGTCAGCGAGAACGTCGCCCTGTCGCATGATTCGATTTTGAGCCTGCCGAAGCCGCCGTCGCTGTCGGTGCCAGATGGCGCGGGGGGCTGGCGGGAAGTGATCCCCTTCACCGGCTTCCCTGGGGGCAAGACGAAGTCGATCGTCATCGATCTCTCCGGGCTCCTCGATCCGGCCCACGCCCGGCTGCGGATCGACACGACGATGGAGATTTACTGGGATGAAGCCTTTCTCGTCTCGGGGGAGGAGGCGCCGACACTCGCGACGGTGGAGCTCGATCCCGTCTCGGCCGATCTCCACTGGCGGGGTCGGTCGCGGATCGAGCAGGAGGATGGCGATGCCCCGGAGCGATTCGTCTATGGCGAGCCTCTCGAGGAGCCACGCTGGCCGCCGATGCGGGGCCGGTTCACCCGCTACGGCGATGTCTGCGCGCTGGTCGCCGAGGGGGACGACCGGCTGGTGATCATGGGGGCGGGGGACGAAATGACGGTCGCCTTCCCGGTGCCCCCCGGGCCGCCGGCGGGCTGGAAGCGGAGCTTTCTCCTCCACAGTGTCGGGTGGGACAAAGATGCCAACCTCGCCACCGCCGAGGGGCAAACGGTCGAGCCGCTCCCCTTCCGCGGGATGCGCGCCTACCCCCCCGCCGACGATGACCAGCCCGAAACCTCCCCGGCCCGCGAAGCCTGGCTGCGGGACGACCAGACCCGTCGCCAGGACGAGGCATTCTGGCGGGCGATCCGCCGTTGATCGGTCGATGGTGATAGGCTGGGAGAAGACCGCGAGGGCGGGCCCGGCGGGGGACGCGACACGAGGAGGAGCGAGCGATGAGGGGCGCGGGTGCGAGGCAGTGCAGTGGCCTGATCGGGATGTTCGGGCTGGGGCTGATCACGCTCTCCGCGATCCCGTCGCGGGGGCGGGCGGAGGAGATGCTCTATCCCCTCTCGGTGGCAGTGGCCGGTGACGACGCCGTCCTCGTCGCCGACCGGATGCTGCCGGGGCTGCTGAAGCTCCAGGCTGGCGAGGCGGAGGTGTTTTTCCAGGGAAAGAAGACGTTTCGCACGCCGCTCAATGCCGTCCGCGCGGTGGCAGTCGCCAGCGATGGCACCGTTTATGCCGCCGACTCGGCGACCCGGGATGTCTTCAAGTTCGTCGACGGAAAACCGGTGCCGCTCACCCAGGGGAAGATCGGGATCCCGGTCGACATCGCCTTCGATCCCTCGGGCGATCTGTTCGTGTCGGACCTCGAAACGCAGCGGATCTGGCGGGTGCCGGCGGCCGGTGGCGAGCCGCAGGAGGTGGCCCGACTGGCTGCCCCCCGCGGGCTGTTTGTCGATGGGACGGGGCGACTGTGGGCCGTGGCGGCTGCGGGAGAGCAACCGCTGGTGAGGATCGCCGCCGACGGGAGCATCGAACCGGTGGTCAAGGAGCGAGTGTTTGAGTTTCCGCACGACGTCGTCGTGGCCGACGACGGCACCGCCTATGTCAGCGACAACTATGCCCGGGCCGTCTGGAAAGTGGCGACGGACGGCACGGCCACCAAATGGATCACCGGCGAGCCGCTCAAAGGCCCGGTCGGCCTCGCGATCCGGGCCGGGAAAGTCCTCATCGCCGACCCGCAGGCAAAGACGGTCTGGGAGGCGGACAGCGAGGGAAAACTGACTCCGCTGCACCCGGCTGCAGAGTGATTCCAGCGCCCCGCGGCGCTTTCGTTGACGCCTTCAACGGAGCGGTCTACAGTTCTAGGGTTCGCGGGGAAGATGGTGTTCGGTGGGGTGGCCACGGATTCGTGGGCCCAGCTTGATCCCGGGTTTTTCGTCCCATGTGTCGCGGCCGCACTCTCGACTTTCGATTCGCTCCAGGCCGCTTCATGAGCCCTGTCATGAGCGCCCTCGTGGCGGTTGCCGTTTTGTTTCTGGGATGCACCGGAGCCGAGGCGAGTTGCGGCGATTGGTTGGCTGGCCACCACCGGTCGGCCGAGGATCCGCAAGCCCGTCGTGCCGACCGTGAAGCGGGGGGGCCGGTTGCCCCGCGGCCTGACGACGCTCCGCGTCTGCCCCAGTGCGGCGGCCCGGCCTGCCGCAGAGCACCGTTCATCCCGGGCCTGCCGCGCGACGTCTCGGCAGACGCCCCCCGTCCCGACCCTGCCGATCGGGTGGCCGTGGTAGCCCTCGGCTGCCGGGACGTCGGTCGTCTCTTCGCTGCCGCCAACGATCGCCAGCCGCTGGCCGTGATCGCTGCGGTGCCGATCCGTCCTCCCAGGTGGGCTTCTCTCCAGGCCTGACGTCGCCCGGTTTGCCACCGTCGTCCGAACAGCTCCGCAGAGGGGCGTGACCGGCCGTGGTCGATCGGGTACCCCGCTCGAACTCGCCCGTTGGCTCCCCCGGTCTTCCCGGGGAAGAACGGTCGGGATGGAGGCGAGGATTCCGTGGGCCCCTCCCTTCTTCTCGGTCGCCGAGTGCCGCCGGATTTGGGGGGGTTCCCTTGTCGCCCGCCTGCTCGTGCCCGCTCCCGAAGAGGACCTCGTTCCATGGGCTCCGACGCCGTCACGCTCTCCCCGCGCCCACCGCGCAAGCCCCACGTCCCTGCGGTGGGGCCGCGGCTGCGGATCCTCCTCAATGTCGTCCTCGGACTGCTGGCGGTGATTGGGGCCAATTCGGCCTACCTCGCCGCGATCACGTTCCTCGAGTGGGCCTCGGAGGAGACCTATCAAAACTGGCTCTACCAGTGGATGTTCCTCGTCCACCTCGTGCTCGGGTTCGTGTTCGTGGCGCCGTTTGTTGTCTTCGGCGTCGTCCACATGCTCAACACGAAGAACCGGAAGAACCGCCGCGCGGTCCGCGTCGGTTATGCCCTCTTCGTGGCGTCGCTGGTCGTCCTCGTCTCGGGGGGATTGCTCCTGACTTTAAGGGCGACGAATGCCGGCGCGCGGACGCCGCTCCTCACGCAGGCCACCTACTGGGCCCACATCGCGGCGCCGGTGGCGGCGGCGTGGCTCTACTGGCTCCACCGGCTCGTGGGGCCGAAGATCAAGTGGCGGATGGGGCTGACGTACGCCGGCGTGGTGGCGGCCGCGATCGGGGTGATGGTGTTCCTCCATGCCCAGGATCCGCGCCACTGGCATGCCAAGGGGCCGGAAGAGGGGAAGCAGTACTTCGAGCCGTCGCTGGCTCGCACCGCCACCGGCAATTACATCCCCGCCGACACGCTCATGATGGACAACTACTGCCAGAAGTGCCACGCCGACGTCCATGCGGGCTGGGAGGGGAGCAGCCACCACTTCTCGAGCTTCAACAACCCCGCCTATCTGGCGAGCGTTCGCGAGACGAGGCTTGTCTCCTTCGAGCGGGACGGGAGCGTGAAGGCGGCCCGGTGGTGCGCCGGCTGCCACGATCCGGTGCCGTTCTACAGCGGCGCCTTCGACGACAAGGACTACGACGACGTCCACCACCCGACGGCCCACGCCGGCATCACCTGCACCGTCTGCCATGCGATCACGCATATCAACAGCACGAAGGGGAATGCCGACTACACCATCGACGAGCCGATCCACTACCCCTTCGCCAAGAGTGACAACGCGCTCCTCCAGTGGGTCAACAACCAGCTCGTCAAGGCGAAGCCGGCGATGCATAAGAAGACCTTCCTGAAAGATTTCCACAGCGACGCCGAGTTCTGCTCCACCTGCCACAAAGTCCACCTCCCCAAGGAGCTGACCGCCTACAAGGACTTTCTGCGCGGCCAGAATCACTACGATCCCTTTCTCCTCTCCGGCGTCTCCGGGCATGGGGCGCGGAGCTTCTACTACCCGCCCCAAGCGAAGGAGAGCTGTGCTTCCTGCCACATGCCGTTGAAAGAGTCGACCGATTTCGGCGCGAAGCGCTACGACGACACCGGCCGCCTCACCGTCCACGATCATCTCTTCCCCGCCGCGAACACGGGGCTGGCGTGGCTCAAAGACCGGGGCGACATGGTTGAGGCCCACGCGAAGTTTCTCCAGGAGATCACCCGAGTCGACATCTTCGGGATCCGCGATGGCGCGGGGATCGATGGCCCGCTCCATGCGCCGCTCCGCCCGGAGGTGCCGACGCTCGAGCCGGGGAAGCCGTATCTCCTCGAGACGGTGATCCGGACGCTCAAGCTGGGCCACCTGTTCACGCAAGGCACCGCCGACTCCAACGAAGTCTGGCTCGACGTCACCGTCACCTCCGGCGACCGGGTGATCGGGCGCAGCGGAGGCATTGATGCGGCGAAGGGGAACGAGGTCGACCGCTACGCCCACTTCATCAACATCTTCATGCTCGACCGCGAGGGGAACCGGATCAACCGGCGCAACCCCCAGGACATCTTCGTGCCCCTCTACAACCACCAGATCCCGCCGGGAGCGGCGTGGACGGTCCATTACGGCTTTGCGGTGCCTGCGGACGTGACGGAGCCGGTAACGGTGAACGTCAAGCTCCGCTATCGGAAGTTCGATGCCGAGTACATGCGGTTTGTCGCCGACAAGGCGCGGCCCGGGGATTTCCCACTCCGCGGTCATGTGGCCGGAGAGCCGTACGTCGACGAACTACCGATCGTGACGATGGCGGAGGATGAGATCACCTTCCCGGTGGCCGGCGTGGTGGCGGAGATCGCGCTGCCAGCCGAGCGGAAAATCCCTGCCTGGGAACGGTGGAACGACTACGGTATCGGTCTGCTCATCAAGGGGAAGGCCGAACTGCGACAGGCCGAAGAGGCGTTTATCGAGGTGGAGAAGCTCGGCCGCTACGACGGGCCGTTGAACCTCGGGCGGGTCTCCTTCGAGGAGGGGCGGGTTGACGAGGCGGCCGCAGCGCTCGAGCGGGCCGCGACACACACCGATCCGGCCGCGCCGGCCTGGACCGTGGCCTGGCTCTCGGGGCTCGTAAACCGGCAGCAGGGACGGCTCGACGAGGCCGAGGCGAGTTTCCGCAAGGTTCTCGAAGACCGGACCGAGGAGATGCGGAAGCGCGGCTTCGACTTCAGCAAGGATTACGAGGTTCGCAACCTTCTCGGGCTGACGCTCTACGATCGGGCGAGCCAGTTCCGCGGCGCCGATGCGGCCGAGGCCCGTCGCGCGGTCCTCGAGGAGGCTGCGCGGCAGTTCGAGATGACGCTCCTCCTCGACTCGGAGAACGTCGCCGCCCACTACAACCTCCAACTGATCCACGGGCAGCTGGGGGACCGGGAGAAGTCGGACGAGCACCGCCGGCTCCACGAACGCTACAAGCTCGACGACAACGCCGCCGACCGGGCGGTGTCGCTGGCGCGGACGAAGTATCCGGCGGCAAACTTCGCCGCCGAGACGCTCGTGATCTACCCGCTCCAGCGTCCCGGGGCGCCGCAGCTCCCCGCCGGGGAGCGGACGGCCGCCGATGGCTCGGATGATCCCGGGGAGCAGCGCGACGAGGTGAGCGCGGTGCCACAATCGTTGCCGGCAGACGGCGCGGGCTCCTGACGATTGGTTCCGCGAGTCAGGTAACGGCAGGCAACGAGCGAGGCGAGGTTTGCGATGGCCACCCGAGACGGCGATTCCAGGCGTGATCGTGATGATGAGACCGAGGAACGCGATGATGCCGTGATTGGCAAGGCGTTCTGGCGTTCGCTGGCGCTGATCGTCGCCGTCGGCGTCATCGGCGCTGTGGTCGCCTGGCGACTGGGGCTCAAATCCCCCCCGCCGCCGCCACGGGAGGCGAAGCTCGCCCTCCCAGCCGGGCGCGAGAAGCCGAAGGTCGTCATGCCGGCGATGCCGTTTACGGATGTCACGGCGGCCGCCGGCATCGACTTCGTCCACGAGAACGGCGCCGCCGGCGAGAAGCTCCTCCCCGAGACGATGGGGGGCGGGTGCGCGTTTTTCGATCACGACGGCGACGGCGATCAGGATCTGCTTCTCGTCCAGGGATCGCGTTGGCCGTGGGATGATCGGCCGGCGCAGCG
Source organism: Candidatus Kuenenia stuttgartensis (assembly GCA_945865325.1). Classification (GTDB taxonomy): domain Bacteria; phylum Planctomycetota; class Planctomycetia; order Pirellulales; family UBA1268; genus QWOP01. The sequence goes on along the minus strand of CAMBFA010000084.1, from coordinate 6,101 downwards.
GCCGGCGCCGACGATGAGGCTCTACGACAATGACGGCTCCGGGAACTTCCGCGACATTACCGCCGGATCGGGGCTTGACGTGCCCTTCTACGGGACGGGCGTGGCGGTGGGGGATTTCGATGCCGACGGCCGGCGTGACCTGTTCGTGACAGCCGTCGGCCCCGACCGGCTGTTCCACAATCTCGGCGCGGGGAAGTTTTCCGACGTCACGGCCGACGCCGGGGTGGCCGGCGACGAAGCCGATTGGGGGACCAGCTGTGGCTGGTTCGATGCCGACCGCGACGGCGATCTCGACCTGTTGGTGTGCAACTACGTCGCCTGGTCGCGCGACTTCGATCGCGCCCAGGATTTCCGCCTCGTCGGCGGTGGACGGGCCTACGGGCGGCCGCAGAACTTCGGCGGGGCCTTCCCGCGGCTGCTGCGCAACGACGGCGGGGGGCGATTCACCGATGTCTCCGAGGCAGCCGGGATCCGCGTCCGCAACGCTGCCACCGGCGTGCCGGTCGGCAAGTCACTCGGGCTGGCGTTCGACGATCTCGATGGCGATGGGGCGCTCGATGTCGTGGTCGCCAACGACACCGTGCAGAACTTCCTCTTCCGCAATACCGGCGGCGCTGTCTTCGAGGAAGTGGGCAACCTCGCCGGCGTCGCCTACGACGTCGAGGGGAAGGCCCGTGGCGCGATGGGGATCGACATCGCCCGTTTCCGCAACGACGACGAGATCGGGATCGTCATCGGCAATTTCTCCAACGAGATGAACGCGCTCTATGTCTCCCAAGGGAGCCAGATGCAGTTCAAGGACGACGCCGTCTCCAACGGCCTCGGCCCCGAGACGCGGCAGGAGCTGACCTTCGGTGTTCTCTTCGCCGATATCGATCTCGACGGTCGCCTCGACATCCTCGCCGCCAACGGCCATCTCGAGGAAGACATCAACAAGGTCCAGAAGACGCAGTTCTACGCGCAGTCGCCGGAGCTGTTTTGGAACTGCGGCGTTGGCGAGGCGACCGAATTCCGGCCGGCGCCGCTCGACCTCGTGGGGAGTGACTTCCACCGTCCGCTCGTCGGTCGGGGGGTGGCGGCGGCCGACATCGACGGCGACGGTGACACCGACCTGATCGTCACCGCCAGCGGATCGAAGCCGCGCCTTCTCCGCAATGATCAGGCCTCGGGGCACCATTGGGTGCGGATCAGCCTCGCCGGCACTGGCGCCAATCCCGATGCGATCGGGGCGCTGGTGACGGTGGAAACGGCGGCCGGGGTCGAGGCCCGGCGTGTCAGTCCCACGCGCAGCTACCAGTCGCAGTGCGAGCTGCCGGTGACGATCGGCCTGGGAACGGCGAATGGGCCGGTCGAGATCCGTGTCGCTTGGCCCGACGGCACCACCTCCACGCATCCGGGGATTGAGGTCGACCGGGCCGTGAAGCTTTCTCACCCCCGGTCCGCGGAGACCGCTGCCCGATGACACCCTTCGCGGCCGACGGAAGCAGGGGCTTTTCGGCGCTGCCCGCGGCGGTTTCGGCGGCGGAAATCCGGCGCACCCGGGGGCCAAAGCACGCCGTCGATCCCGGACGTCCGATCGCCGTTTGGGACGAGGAGGAGGTGGCGGCGGCGGGCCGGTTGGTGACCTGCCGCGTCGTTCTCCTGGCCGGGGCGGAGTGCCCTTTCACCTGTGCGATGTGCGATCTGTGGCGGCACACGCTCGACGGGCCGACGCCGCTGGGGGCGTTGCCGGAGCAGATCGCCACGGCGCTGGCCCAGCCCGCGGATCCAGACCTCGGGGAGCCCCGCTGGATCAAGCTCTACAACGCCAGTAACTTCACCGATCCGCACGCGGTCCCGCCAGCCGACATCCCCCGGATTGCCGCGCTCCTCGAGGGCTTCGAGCGGGTGATCGTCGAGACGCATCCCAGGCTTGTCGATGCGTCACTCGAGGCGTTTGCGGGGGGGCTGACCGGGCGCCTGGAGGTGGCGCTGGGTCTGGAAACAACCGACCCTCGTTTCCTCCCCTGGCTCAACAAGCAGATGACGACCGCAGACTTTGCCGCGGCCGCCGTCAGGCTCCGGGCGGCCGGCATCGACGCGCGGGCCTTCGTCCTGCTTGGGCTGCCGGGGCTCGACGAGCGCGAGTCGGTCGCCGGGGCGATCATCACCGCGCGGTTCGCGGCCGCGGCCGGGTGTCGCCATGTCTGTCTCATTCCCACGCGCCCGGGCAATGGCCATCTTGACGAGCTCGCCGCCGACGGACGCTTCGTCCCGGTTTCGGCGGCGGCTGCCGAGGCGGCGCTGGCCGGGGCGATCGCCACCCTCCCCGCGGCCTGTCTGGTAACGCTCGATCGGTGGGATTGGGATCGGATGACCGGGCACTGCGACGTCTGTCGGGCCCCCAGGCGTGACCGGATCGGCATCATGAATCGGGATCGCGGAATCCTCCCTCCATTGAGTTCGCCGTGTGGTTGCCCTAATGATGTATGACACGATCATCCTCGGGAGCAGTTTTTCCGGCAGCCTGCTGGGGTGGATCCTCGCGGCGCGTGGGATGCGAGTCCTTGTCGTCGATCGAGGGCGCCATCCGCGGTTCGCGATCGGCGAGTCGAGCACGCCGGCGGCCGACCTGATCCTCGCCGAGCTAGCAGCCCGGCACCGCTTGCCGGAGCTCGCCCCCCTGGCCCGGTGGGGATCGTGGCAGGCGCGCTATCCCGACCTGGGATGTGGAAAAAAACGGGGGTTTTCCTATTTCCACCATCGGCCGGGGGAGCGGTTTTGCGACACCCCCGACCACGCCGCCTCGCTCCTCGTCGCCGCCAGCGCTACCGATGCCGGGAGCGACACGCACTGGCTGCGGGCCGATGTCGATGCGTTCCTGTGCGAACGTTCCGCCCGCGCCGGCGCGATCGTGCGGGAAGGGTGCGCGGTCGTGGCGATCGAGCGGCAGGAGCGTTGCTGGAAGGTGCGCTTCGCCGCGGCGGTCGGGGATGGGCTCGGGCCGGAGGAGCAGGCGAGCGCCCCGTTCCTCGTCGATGCCACGGGAGGGGGCGGAGCCTCGGCAACGGCCCTCGGGATCAAAAGCCTCGACGACACGCTCCACACGCGCTGTGGCGCTCTCTTCGGCCATTTCGCAGGCGTCGGCTCGTGGGATCGGCTCCAGGAAATGGCCGGCAATCGCTCCACGACGTCCCCCTTCCGGTCAGATGACGCGGCCCAGCATCATTGCCTCGATGGCGGATGGATGTGGATCCTGCGGTTCCGTGACGATCTCGCCAGCGTCGGCGTCGTGCAGCCAACCGGCGTCTGTCAGGGGTGGGCGGCGGGGGGGACCGGTGCGCTCGAAGGGGTGTGGCGGCGATTCCTGGCGACGTATCCCTCGTTGGCCGACCTCCTCTCGGCGAGCCGACCGGTGCGCCCGCTGGGGCTGATCCCGAGGATCAGCCGGCTCTGGTCGCGGGCCTCCGGGGAGGGCTTTGCGATGCTCCCCACGACGGCCGGGTTCGTCGACCCGCTCCACAGCACCGGCATCGCGCACGCCCTCTCGGGGGTCGAGCGGCTCGCTGATCTGCTCCTCGCCGAGTCGTTCGACGAGGTCGGCTGGGAGGCCTACGGCGCTGCGGTAGTCGACGAGGTCGCGTGGATCGATCTCCTCGTCAGCACCTGCTATGCAGTCCTCCCCGACTTCGATCGTTTCCGGTTGGCGAGCACGCTCTTCTTCCTCGCCACGGTGGCGGCGGAACGAGGGTATGGACGGGGAGAAACGACCACCTCGCAGGGATTCCTCGCCGCCCGCAACAGGCCGCTCCGGGCGGCCCTCTCCGCGGCGCGGGCGGAGCTGCTCGCTGGCGGCGAGGCGACTGCGGAGCGGCTTCGCGACCGCCTCGCCCCCTTCGATCCGGTCGGCCTCCTCGACCCGGCGGCCCGGCACCGTTTCGCCCACACCGCCGTCGACAAATGACCGTGGTCGGAGGGCGGAGCTTTTGTCTCCGCCGCTCCACCGCTTATGCTCTCGAGGAAACAGGCGTACAGGCTACGGGGAGGGAGAAGGAATCGCCATGGTCGGGAAGAAGCAGTCGTCGGGACGGAGCAGACCCCGGCGCGCGGACGCAGCATCCGGGCGTCGCCGACGGCCGAAGCGTGGCGCCGGCGGCTCAGAGGAGGCGACTCCAGCCCGGATTCAATCCTGGGTCGACGACCCGGCGTCACCATGGGGGCTGATGGAGCGGCCGGCTCCCGTCCTTGATGCCCGTCCCCTGGCCTTCTCCATCAGCGGAGAGGCGATCCCCGTCGGGGTCTACGACCCAGGGACGGCTGGATTCCGCCACTGGACCGCCGCCGATTCGCTCCGCCGCACGGCCGACCTGTGGGCGCCGTTGCTCGGGCGGCATCGCGTCAAGCGTTGGCAACCGGCGGAGACGTTGCCGGTGACGCTCGATGCGGGGAGCGATCTCAACGCCTACTACGATCGGACCCAGCTCGTTTTTTTCCACTCCGGAAGGGGGAAGGCCGCGGTCTATTCCGGCGAGAGCCCCGACATCGTCTGCCACGAGACCGGCCACGCCTGCCTCGACGCCCTCCGTCCTGATCTCTGGGATGCCCCGTTCATCGAGATCGCTGCATTTCATGAGTCGTTCGGCGACATCACGGCGATGCTCGCAGCCCTCGCCCTGCCGCAGGTCCGCGAGTCGGTGCTCCCGGCGCTGGTCGCCAACAAGGCCTCGCCGTTGTCGCGGATCGCCGAGCAGCTGGGGGGGGCCATGCGGCGGTTTCATCCCGCGGCGGTCGAGTCAGACTGTCTCCGCAACGCCTCCAATCGCTGGAAGTACGTCGCTCCCGAGTCGCTGCCGGCGAGCGCTCCGGCGACGGAGCTGTCTGCCGAGCCGCATGCGTTCTCCCGGGTCTTCACGGGAGCCTTCCATGACCTGCTGTCGCGGATGCTCCGGGATACCGGCCCGTCGCCGTCGGCCGACGACCTCGTCGCCGTCGCCGCTGCCGCCGCCCGGCTGGTGATCGATGCCGTCGCCGCAGCGCCGGTCCAACCGGACTTTTTCGCCCAGGTCGGTGCCCGATTGATCGATGTCGATGCCGCGGTGTTCGCGGGACGCTACGGCGCGGTGATCACGGACGTGCTCGTCGGTCGCCGGATCCTCACGGCGGCGACGGCCCCGGGGGATCGCTCCGACGCTGCCACCGGGAAGCGGGCCGCGGCCGCCGGTGGCCCGCGACAGACGCTCGAGATCAACGCTGCCCCCTATGGCCTTTCGACCGGAGGGATTCTTGTCGATGTCCCTCGAGCGTTCGGGGCCGGGGCAGCCGCTGGCCGGCGGGGTGTGGCGGCCACCGATCCGACCGCCGCAATGGAGCGTTCGGCCGATCGTTTCATCGGGGTGCTGTTCGAGAATCAGCGGATCGAATTGCCGGCCCGGATTCGTGCCAAGGGCATCGCCGCCAGTGCCCCCGCGGCCGGTGGTCGGGCGACGCATGTCCTTTCCCGCACCGACGGACATCTGCGGCTGTCCCGATTGCGGTTCGACGGGGTGGGATGGTAGGGACAGAGGCGTGGACCGTTGCTAGAATCGCTTTTGGAGGACCTCTCATGGCCAAGAAAACGGTTGCCCGAAGACAGGGGGCGGTACGTCGCACAGCCCGTGCCCCGGAGGCCAAGGCTCCCCCTGCCCTGGCCAAACTCCCTCCCGGCGGCAGCGCGCCGGCCCGATCGGCCCGGGGGCGGAGGAAAGCGGCTTCGAGTCTGCCGACCAGCCCGGCCGTTGAAGCCCTGAAGCCGGCCACGAAAGCCTCCCGTGCGGCAGCCGAGCAGACGTTCGTGGAAGGGCTTGTTGCGCGGGGAGAGATCGCCGAAACGGGGGCTCCTCTCGAGGCGGGCATGACCCATGAGGTGGTCGCTCGGAAAAGCTCCGGCGCGCCCCAGATCGGGCGGCGGCGCTTCAGCCTCCGATAGCTTTCGCAGCCTCCGCTGGTTTTCGCAGCCTCCGCTGGTTTGGACAGCCTCCGCTGGTTTGGACAGCCTCCGCTGGTTTGGACAGCCTCCGCTGGTTTGGACAGCCTCCGCTGGTTTGGACAGCCTCCGCTGGTTTGGACAGCCTCCGCTGGTTTGG
>CAMBFA010000083.1 GCA_945865325.1 Candidatus Kuenenia stuttgartensis | reverse complement strand
CCAGCCGGCGGTGGCCCTCGATGAGGCCTTCCTGCTGGCGCGGCTCGACGACCCCGATCCGTTCGTGCGCAGCTGGGGGGTGCGGCTCCTGGTCGACCAGTCTTCCCCGGCGGGCCGGCAGCCCTCTGCGGCGGCGGTCGAGAGGCTTGTGGCCCTGGCCGGCACCGATCTGGCCGGCCCGGTGCAGCTCCATCTTGCCTCGGCGGTCGGTCGCCTCGCCGACGGCCCGGCCTGGAGCCTTGCCGGGGCGCTTGCCGCCCACGACACCTTCGCCACCGACGCCCAGTTTCCGAAGCTTGTGTGGTTTGGGCTGGCGCCGTCGGTCTCCCGGCATCCGGATGCGGCGGTGGCCCTCGCCGGCACCGCGGCGCTGCCGCAGCTGCGGCGCAACCTGGCCCGATGGGTGGCGGGCCGTGTCGACGACCGCCCCGACCTCGTGGCGACGCTCCTCAAGGCCGCCATCGACGGCGATCCCGGGCGGCGCCGTGACCTCGTCACCGGACTGGCCGACGGCCTCCGGGGCTGGCGACAGGCCTCCCCGCCGGCCGGCTATGCAGACCTATCGGCGGCGCTTGCCGCCTCTCCCGACGAGGCCACCGTGCAGGCCGTTCGCGAGCTCGACGTCCTCTTCGGCGCGGGGCGCGGCATGGAGACGGTGCGGCAGGTGGCCCTCGACGGCTCAGCCGCGCCCGAGGCCCGGCGCCAGGCGGTGCGGACGCTCGTGGCGACGGTGCCCGAAGATGGCGCCGCGCTTCTCCAGGGGCTTCTGGGGGACCGTCCCGTGATCGCCGAGGCGCTAGCGGGGCTGGCCCGCTACGACCATCCCGATACCCCGGAGAAAGCCCTCGGCTCGGCGGGGATCTATGCCCCTGCCGACCGGGCGGCGTTGGTCGATCTCCTCGCCTCGCGCCCGGCCTACGCCGCGAAGCTCCTCGACGCCGTCGAAAAGGGGCAGGTCCGGGCCGAGGAGATCTCGGCCTTTCATGCCCGGCAGATTGCCGATTTCAGCGACGAGGCGCTCGCGGAGCGGCTCGGGAAGCTGTGGGGGCAGGTGCGCGTCAGCGCGGCCGACAAGAAGGAGCTCATCGAGCGCTGGCGAAGCGAGCTCTCGGCCGACGTCATCGCGGCCGCCGATCGGGGGCACGGCCGGGCGCTGTTTGCCAGGGACTGCGCGAGCTGCCATGTCCTGTTCGGCGAGGGGCGCAAACTCGGCCCCGATCTGACCGGCTCCAACCGCAGGAACCTCGACTACCTCCTCGAGAACGTCATCGATCCCGGCGCCAGTGTCGGGGCCGACTTCCGGGCGGTGTCGTTCATTCTTGCCGACGGCCGGGCGCTGACCGGCGTAATCAGTGCCGCCGACGACCGGACCCTCACCATCCAGACCGCCCAGGCGCCGATCGTTCTCGACCGCCACGACATCGCCGAGCAGGTGGTGCAGCAGCAGTCGCTCATGCCCGAAGGTCTGTTCTCGAAGCTCTCGGACGATGACGTCCGCGACCTCGTCGCCTACCTGACGTCACCCGATCAGGTTCCCCTGGCGGACGACAAAACGGCAGCCTCCGGCAAGCCTTGAGCGAACGCGCCGGAAGCACCGGCGAAAGCAGCGCGCGGGGGTGAAAGTCTTGGACTGCCGCCAGATTGTGTTGGGAAGGTACATTTTCTGGCCTCCGCCGGTCGGGCGGTGGCATGGCGGGCTCGCAGGAGTGGCACGTGGCGGACGACGATCGGCTCATCGTGCAGGCGAAACTCCTCTACCGCGGCCCCAACCGCTGGTCGGCGCTGCCGGTCCATGAGGTGGAGATCGACGCCGGGAGTCTGGCTGAATGGTCTCCCCGCAGCGATGCTGCCGCCATGGGCAGGATCGGCGGATGGCGGGAACGCCTCGAGACGACCCCCCACGAGGTCGCCGTGGAGCGGGCTGCGACCGGTGACTCACCGCCGCGGCGGGCCGGCCCGTCCTTCGACGAGCTCGCCACGGCCTCCGGCCCTGGGCCGGTCCTTCTCTGGCTCGAGGCCACGCTCCTGGCGACGGCCGGGATCGTGCCCCGTTTCGCCCGCTGGGTGGGGGGCGGGCGGAGATTCCGCCTGGCGGTCGAGCTCGACGACGAGGAGGTGTCGGCCGCGGCGCTCGAGCTGGCGCGGAAACTGTTGCTGGCGGCGATCGACGACGGCCCGGTCGACGTCGGGGAGGAGCTGGCGACGTTCGCCGAATTCGCCGACGACGCGCGGCTGGGGCCGAGCACGCGCGCGATCGTCCGCGCTGCCCAGGCCCGGGGCATCCCCTGCCGCCGGGTCACGAACAACAGCCTCTGCCAACTCGGCGAGGGGGTGTGGAAGCGACGGATCTGGACCGCCGAGACCGACGCCACCGGCGCCATCGCCGAGGCGCTGGCGCAGGACAAGCAAATGACGCGCATGCTCCTCGAGCAGGTCGGGGTGCCGGTGCCGCGCGGCCGGGTGGCGACGAGCATCGAGGAGGCCTGCCTGGCCGCCGCCGAGCTCGGCTTTCCCGTCGTCGTCAAGCCGCGCGACGGCAATCACGGGCGCGGCATTTCGTTTGGGGTCCGTGACAACGACGACATGCACGAGGCGTTCGAGATCGCCATCGGCGAAAATCACCGCCGCTCCGGCGGCGTGATTGTCGAGCAGTTCGCCCATGGCGTTGCCCATCGCCTCCTCGTCGTGGGGGAGCGGTGCGTGGCGGCGGCCCGTGGTCAGAACGACGTCGTCATTGGCGATGGCGTGCGCACGATCCGCGCGCTCGTCGACGACGCCAACCGCGACCCGCTCCGCGGCCCGAACTACACCGACATCCTCTCGGTCATGAAGCTCAACGATCTGGCGGTCGGGCTGCTGCGGCGGCAGTCGCTTGAGCCGGGGAGCATCCCCGCCGTGGGACGCCGCGTGACGATCAAGGTCAACGGCGACCTGACCACCGACGAGACCGACGAGATCCATCCCGACGTCGCCCGTCACGCCGTCCTCGCCGCCCGGGCCGTCGGGCTCGACATCGCCGGCATCGATCTGGTCGCCGAGGAGATCGGTCGCCCCCTGTGGGAGCAGCGCGGGATGGTGATCGAGGTCAACGCCGGACCGGGGATGTTCATGCACATCGCCCCGAAGCAGGGGAAACCTCGGCCGGTGGGGGAGGCGATCGTCGACTTGATGTTCAAGGGGGATGACGATGGTCGCGTGCCGGTGATCGCCGTTGCCCATGGTCCGGTGTCCGGGGAGGTGGCTGGTGCTCTGGCCGGTTTTCTCCGCGGAGGGGGGATCGTCGCCGGGATGGCGACCGGGACGCGGATCGATGTGCCGGGGCAGGCCCCGTATGAGTTCCCCGGTTCCGATCGCGACCGCGCGATCGCGCTGCTGGCCCATCCGCACGTCGAGGCGGTGATCCTCGTGAGCCGGCCGGCCGACGCGGCGGTCGAGGGGCTCGCCACGCTCCACTGCGAAGTCGCTGTCCTGGCGCCGATCGCCGGTCCCGACGACGCCGCCTCGGGGCCGATCGATCCCGCCACCGCCACGTTCCTCCATGCGCTCGAGCCGGACGGCGTGGCGATCCTCGCCGCAGCGGCCCCTACGGCCGACGCGATCCTCGCCTCCGTCGGCCCGCGGGTGGTTCTCGTCGTCGACGGGCCGGTCGTGGGGGCAATCGCTGCCCGCGTCGGTGCCCATCGGATCTCCGGTGGACGTGTCGTCCACCGCACCGGCACGGTGGCCAGGTTATGCGTTGGCCGGGCCGAGCACGATCTCTCCGCCGCTGATCTCGCGGCGGTCATTCCGGCACTTCCGGCCGGGATCAGCGGGGCTGTGGCGCTGGCGGCGGTGTGGGCGGCGGGGCTCCTCCCCGGGGACCGGCTCATCCCCCCCGGCCCGGTCGCGGCCCGACTGCGGTTTGCCGCGGGAGGTGGCGATGCGTGAGCCTTGTATCGACCGTCGACGGCCGCCGGCGATGTCGCGGCGCGGGTTCCTCGATCTGTCGGTCGGCGGGGCGGCCGGTGGTGGTCTCGGGCTCACGCTCGGCGGCCTCCTCCGGGCCCGCGTCGCCGGTGCCGAGCTGGCGGTGGCCCGTCCCATCCGCGCCTGCATTCTCCTCTTTTGGTACGGCGGCCCGAGCCATCTCGACACGTTCGACATGAAGCCGTCGGCCCCCGCCGACATCCGCAGCGAGTTTGCCCCGATCTCCACCGCGGTACCCGGCGTGCAGATCTGCGAGCACCTCCCGGGGCTGGCCCGGGTGATGGACAAGATCGCGATTGTGCGGAGCATGCACCACGAGGCGAATCTCCACGATTCGGCTTCGATCCATGCCCTCACTGGCAGGCCCCTCGAAGGACCGGATCGGGAGCTGTTCGTGCCGACGCGGCAGTTCCATCCCTCCCATGGCAGCGTCGTCGCGGCGCTCAATCCGGCCTCGGTCGGCGAGGTGCCCTTCGCCTCGCTGCCGCATGTGTTCCGCAATGTCCATCCTGTCCCCTGTCAGGGGGCCGGCTTCCTCGGGGCAGCGCACGACCCGCTGCTCATCGACGTCGATCCGGTGGCGCGGAGCTATCCCGTCGATGCCCTCCTCCCCCGCGCGGGCGCCGATGCCGGCCGTCGTGCCAGCCGCCTCGGCCTTCTCGAGGCCCTCGATAACGCCACCACGGCGGTGCCCGGGGCCAATCCCTTCTCAGCCTTCACCGAGCGGGCCTGTGGCCTCCTTGAATCGAAGGCGATCCGCGAGGCGCTCGATGTCTCGCGGGAGCCGGCCGCGGTGCGCGAAGCCTACGGCTTCACAGCCGATCCCCTTCCCGCCGGCGAAGTCAACGGCGGCGGCGGGGAGATGGGGGTGGCGCGGCAGATGCGGGGGCAGAATCTCCTCGTGGCCCGGCGGCTGGTCGAGGCGGGGGTGCCGTTTGTGAATGTCTACGACTATCGCCAGCAGGGGCAAAACTGGGACGCCCACGTCAAGTGCGCCAGCCAGCACAAGAACCATCTCCTCCCGATCGCCGATCGGTCGCTGGCCGCACTGATCACCGATCTCGACGAGCGTGGCCTGCTCGAATCGACGCTCGTCGTGGCGATGGGGGAGTTCGGGCGGACGCCGAAGATCAATTCCGGGGCCGGTCGCGACCATTGGCCCCACTGCTATTCGGTGCTCTTGGCCGGCGGCGGAATCCAGGGAGGGTCGATCCACGGGGCGAGCGATCGCAGCGGCGCGTTTCCAGCGGCCGATCCGGTCGAGCCTGGGGATCTGGCCGCGACGATCTTCTGGCGATTCGGAATCGACCCGGCCCGGGAGATCCACGACCCGCTCGGCCGCCCCTGGCCCATCGCCACCGGCTCACCCATCCGGGCGATCTTCTAGACAACGCCGAGAGGAGATCGGCGGCGGCCGCCTCACCCGCGCGCCGGCGGGAGGCGAAACGGCGCCCGGTATTCCAGCCGCTCGAGATCGCGGGCCGGCCCCGCCACGAGCACCGGCCCGCTGTCGGCGGCGAGGGCCTGGGCGCTGGTCGACTTTCCTGCCGCCGTCTCGACCCACTCTCCGCAGCGGATCGTGCCGCCGGCCGGCTCGCAGCCATTGGTCACGAGCATCCGGCGGACGCGGTCGACAAGCTGGGCCGGGTCATCCTGCGGCTGCCGGGCGGCGATCCGCTCGACGATGCTCTCGAAGGGGATCTCCGTGCCGAGCCGATAGGAAATGTTGCCGAGATGGCACAGCGCCGTCGACTGCACCCCTTCGCCGATCTCGGCGGTGAGGCGCTGCGGATCGTGGGCCCGGACCGCGGCGAGGAAGTTGGCGACATGCTTTTCGAAATGGTTCCCCTCGCCGAGAAGTGTCTTCACCGGCATGCCGGCAGGGTCGAGAACGACCACCTCCGGGCTGTGGGCCTTCCAGACGACGCTCCCTTCGGGGCCGTGGATCTGGATCCCCATCCCCAGCCCGTCAACGTCGGCGACATCTTTGAGATTGCGGATCTCGGTGACAAGGGTCACGTCGGGGAAGAGCGTCAGGCTGGTCTGCGTGTGGGGCGTCTCGGCGGCGTCGGCGTAGCCTGAGCGGGTGCCGAAGGAGAGCGTCGCCGAGCCAGGCCCGGAGAGGTCGAGCATGGTCCGGGCGGCGTCGAGAAAATGGATCCCGTTGTTGCCGAGGTCGCCGTCGCCGGTCGGCCAGAACCAGTGCCAGTCGTAGTGGAACTGCGGCCGCGTCAGGGGAGCGAGGGATGCGGGGCCGCAGAACAGGTCGTAGTTGATCCCCGGCGGCGGCTGGAAACCGCCCGGCCCCCCGATCGGCGCCCGGTGGCTCGTGTAAAGCATCCGGGCGAGGGTCGGCTGGCCGATCCCGCCGGCGGCGAGGAAGGCCCGCGCCTCGCGGAGGCAGGGGAGCGAGCGGGCCTGGGTCCCCCCCTGACAGACGCGCCCCAGCCGGCGGGCCGTGGCCGTCAGTCGCTGCCCCTCCTCGATCGAATGGCAGACCGGCTTCTCGACGTAGGCGTCCTTGCCGGCCTCCATCGCGAGAATCGCGGCGAGGGCATGCCAGTGGTTTGGCGTGGCGACGGTGACGATGTCGAGGGAGGCGTCGTCGAGGGGCGTGCGCAGATCGGAGGCGACGCGCGGCCGCTGAGCCTGCTTCATGGCGATCTGGTCGGCGAGCTTCTCGGCGCGGCCACGATCGGGGTCGCAGACCCACGTCACGCGGGCCCCGTGCCGGCCGGCCAGCTCTTCGGCATGGGCGGGGCCGCGGATGCCGCAGCCGAGGATCGCGACGGAGACTTCATCGAGCGGGGCTGCCGCGGCGTCGTCGGCCTGGCCAGAGTGCCACCATCCCCCCTGCCCCAGCAGCGCCGCCAGGGCCGCGCTGCCGGCGACGGCCCGGCGCCGCGTGAACCGTTTCCCTCGCATCGGGTGCCCCTTGCCAAAAAGACGAACCTCGGCGACGTCTCCGTCAGCCCATCAGCTCCGCGATCGGCTTGCCGTGGTCGACGACCGGCGTCGGCCGGCCATTGAGATCGTCGATCATCACCCGCGGGGCATCGATGCCGAGGTGGTGGTAGATCGTCGCCAGGAAGTCCCCCGCCGTGCAGCGGCGCTCGGTGACGTCCTCCCCCTTGCGATCGGTGGCCCCGATGACGCGGCCCGTCTCAATCCCGCCGCCGGCCCAGATGTTGGAATAGGCCCGCGGCCAGTGGTCGCGGCCGGGCTGCTTCGTGCCGGCCGGGGCGCTGGCGGCTCCTTCACCGGTGCTCGGCGAATACTCGATCCGTGGCGTGCGGCCAAACTCACCGGTGACAACGACAAGGACACGCTGATCGAGGCCCCGCTCGTAGATGTCTTCGATGAGCGCCGTCACCGATTGGTCGTAGGCATCGGCCCGGTAGCGGAGGGCGTCGAAGACATGGTGATTGACGGCATGGTCGTCCCAGTTGCCGACCCGGCCACACAAGGGGCCTGCGAGTTGCGTGGTGACGATGTCGACCCCCGCCTCGATAAGACGCCGGCACATGAGGAGCTGCTGGCCCCAGGCGTTGCGGCCGTAGCGGTCGCGGGTCGAGTCGTCCTCGCGCGAGAGGTCGAAGGCCTCCTTCGTGCGGGCGTTGGTGAGGAGCGTCATCGCCTGGGTTTCGAATTGGTCGAGGGCCTGAAAGTCGGACTGCTTTTCAATCGCGCGCTCGAGGGAATCGAATTGCCGGCGGAGGGCGACGCGGCGGTCGAGGCGGGCGCCGTCGCGGCCACTGGCGGTGCCGATGTGGGGCACCGTGAAGCTCGGCTGGTTCGGGTCGCCGGAGACGACAAACGGCTGGTAGGCGTCGCCGAGATAAGCCGGCCCGTTGTACTCCAGCGGCGGGCTGACGCCGACGTAGCGGGGGAGCGGGTTGTCGCGCGGCCCCTCCTTGGCGCGGAGGTAGTTGGCCACCGTCATCCAGTCGGGGTATTTCGGCTTCGGCTTGTCGCGCGTGTCGGGATCGCCGGAGAGCATCTGCATCGAACCGGCCGGATGGCCACCGGCCGTCTGCTGCATAGACCGCAGCACGGTGAACTTGTCGGCGATCCGCGCCTGCCGGGGGAGAAGCTCCGTGAACTGCACCCCGGGGATCTTCGTCTGGATCGTCTGGAAGGGGCCACGGTACTCGCTCGAGATATCGGGCTTGGGGTCGTAGGTGTCGATGTGGGAGGCGCCACCGGGGAGCCAGACCATGATCACGGCGGTCGGCTGCTTGCCGGCGGCTGGCGTCTCGGCCCGCGCCCGGAGAATACCGGGGAGCGAGAGCCCCCCGAGACCGGCCATGCCGACGCGGAGGAGCTCGCGGCGCCCCATCGCGCCGGCGTGCAACATCGGCATCCGCCCAAACGGACCGGGACAGCTGACGGGGAATTGGCTCATGGCGTGGCCTCCTTGGCTGCGGGGGTCACCGGCACTGCGGGGGTCACCCGCACATGGATCGGCGTCGAGACGAGGATTTCGGCGATATCGGTGGGGGCGGGGGGCGTGGCCTGACCGGCCACCACCGGGGCATACTTTGTCACGGCGCTGGTGACCAACGCGAAGGCATGGTCGCCCGGCGGGATCTTCAGCTTGGCAAGATCGATGGCCAGCGCCTTCGGCGCCGCGACCTCGAACTCGAAGCCGGGGATCTGATCGAAGCCGGGGCCGATGACGCGCATCTGGAGCGTCGCGCCCTGCACACCGCCACGCTGAATGAGCTCCAAGGGCACGCTGATCGTCGACCCCTCGACAGCCTCAAGCGACGTAGCCGCAGTGGCCCCGGGACCGGTCGTGCGGAGCGTGAGGGGCGACGGCTCGCTGCCGCCGGCCGAGACGGTGGCGTCGGCGAGGAGCCGCGGGAAGGGAATCTCCGACCAGCCATCGCGGATCGGCCAGCACTGCCCGGCGAGCCGGCAGGGGCGCTCAAGCGATTCTCCGTCGGCCGTCCCCCGGCCGGTGATCGAGACGCTGGCCAGGTTGCGCGGTGGGGATTCGGCCGCGGTGAGGAGGATCTGCCCGCGCGTTGCTCCGGCCGGGATCCGGAGGCCGGTGGCCGTCACACCTTCCGGCAACCCGCTCACGGCCAACTCGATCGGGCCGTCGAAGCCATCGCGGCGGATCGCCGCCACCTCGAGGCTCACCGTACCGCCGCCGCGCAGCGCCAGCGGCTTGGAGAGGGCTGCCCGGTCGCCGTTGCGCAGTTCCATGTGGAGCGGCCAGCAGACGAGGGCGAAGTCGGGCCGGGCTCTGCGGATCAGGAGCCGGTAGATCGCCTCCGGATCATCGCGCGTGCCGCCGAAGAGATCGCGGATCTGGAGGCGGTGCGTGCCGGTCTCCTTGATCTCGAGCCGGCCGAGGCAATCGGCCGAGCCGGCCTCGTACGGAGGGCCGTCGTAGGCGTAGTGGTTCGTCGACGGCTTGATCGGAGCGGCAATGTCGGACAGCTCCGCCACATCCTCAAAAGTCGCGGAGGCTCCGCCGGAGGGTACCGGCAGGCGGCGCTCGACGATGATGGCGGGGTTTGTCGGTGCTGCGAGCCGTTCGGAGGCGACCTCGATCCACCACACCTCCCCTGCGGTGGCCTCGAACTCGAAGCTGTCGACGTCGGCCGCCGGGAAGAACCGCCCGCCAAGATCGAGCGGCAGCGTCACCTGCTGGGTGGCTGCCGGATCGGACCCCTCGATCTCCTCCACTGAGGGCTTCGCCGGTAGCCCGGGGGGAGGCCAAGAGAAGGCCAGGACCGGCGCTACGGCTGCCTGCCGCTCCGGGAGCGGCGCGCCGGCAGGGAGATCGTGGGCAAGGAGCCGGTAGAAGCACTCGGGCCCCCCCTGGAACGAGAGGTCGTGAAGCTTGACGAGATACGTGGCCGTGGTCGGGGCGGTGAAGTCGAGGAGGCCGCCGCGGCGTTCGGCAACGAGATCGGCGCCGGTGGCGTCGGCCAGGATCAGGACGGGGCGCAGCTTCGACTCGATCCCGCGCGCCGCACAGTCGACGACGACGCGCTGCCCTTGTTGGAGCTCGAGCCGATAGTAGTCGGCGGCCTGCGCGGTCGCCTGGGCATTGCAGACCATCCCCATGCCAAGCGGAAAGGCCGTTGCCGGGGTCGTATTGGCTGCGGTGCGGAGTGTCTCGGGGTGGGGCCCGACGGTGAACACGCGCGGCGACGATACCCCCAGCCCCGTCATCATCCGGGCATCGTGGAGCCCTGCCGGCACGTCGGAGGCGATACTCACGAGGAATCGATCCTTCTCCGCCTTTCCCTCGGCCGAGAGCACTGGCGTGGCGGTCAGGCCGGGATGGGAAAAGAGGAGCCGCGGGGGAACCGTCTCGCCCCCCGCGTCCCAGCCGTCGAGGGCCTCACCGGTCACCTTCACCTCGACGGTTGTCGCCCCCCCTTCCCCCGGCTTCTGGGCGCCGGCCGGCACGAGTGTGAGGAGGCGCGGCAGCGGCAGGCAGACCGACTGAGCGCGGAGATCGGCCACGGAGACCGCCGCCATCAACAGGGCGAGCGACCAGACGCCGCACCAGCGGGAGGCGAGGCGACGCAGAGGATTTAAGTGAGACATCGAGAGGCTCCTCGATCGGGCAGATATTTTCTGCGGACGGCTAATGGTTGAAGAGAAACTCTTTGGCATTCAGAAGCGCCCAGAGGAGATCCTCGAGGTTTTCGCGCCGGGCTTGGGGCTCGGGGAGCGGTTGGCCGTCGGGGGAGGAGCGCGGCTCGGCGATCACCCCCACCGCCTGGGCCATCTCGGCGTCGGTGGGAAGGCGCGCGAAGGTGGCGAGGAACACCTCGCGGATCCGCTCGGGATCGGTGGAATTGTCCTTGGAGAGCCGGTCGGCCCGGCCGCCGTCGGCGGAGAGCTTCCCCTTGATGTCGGCTGCCGAGAGGAGGTGGAGGCTCTGGGAGAGGCTCGACGACTGCACCCGCTCGCACTCGCAGACGCTCTGCCCGTCGGGGCGGCCGAACACCTGGAGAAACGGGGAGGAGCGGTTGTAGCTCGTGTCGGGGAGCGCGATCGCCCGTGTCCCCGCGGGGAGATTCGCGAACGTCGTGCTCGATCCGGTGACGACGTCGATCGAATCGAGGAGCACCTCGGCGGCGAGCCGGCGGGGGAGGAAATGGGAGAAGTGCTGAAGATCGTCGGCATTCCCCTCCAGCGGCACGGCGCTGGTCTGGTAGGTCCGCGAGAGAACGATCGTGCGGACAAGACTTTTCAGATCATACTTCGACTGCCGGAAGCTGTCGGCCAAGCCGTCGAGGAGGGCTGGGTTCGTAGGGGGATTGGTGTCGCGCAGATCATCCTCCGGCTCGACCAACCCGCGGCCGAGGAAGTGCTTCCAGTAGCGGTTGACCAGCGCCCGGGCGAAGAACGGGTTGTCGGGGCGGACGAGCCAGTCAGCCAGCCGGAGCCGGGGATCCTCGTCGGCGGGGATCGGTCCCTCAGGGGTGCCGAGCGCTGACGGTGAGATCCTGGCGCTCGTCTTCGGGTTTACTGCCGCGGCCACGCCGCGCTTGTGGAAGATGAGATCCTCGCCCCGGGTCGACGTCGAGCGCCTCCCAACCTGGCTGAAGTAGGCGGCGAGGCCGTGGTAGTCGTTTTGGCTCCAGCGCTCGAAGGGATGGTGGTGGCACTGGGCGCACCCGATCCGCACCCCGAGAAAGAGCTGCGCCACGTCCTCGATCTGATCCTTCGGCTCCTTGACACGCTTGTACCAAGCGACGGGGGGATTCTCGACGATCGTGCCGGTGGCGGCGAGGAGCTCACGGACGAAGCGATCGTACGGCTTGTTGGCCAGGAGACTGTCGCGCACCCAGGAGTGGAAGGCGAAGTTCGACACCGTGTCGCTGGCGTCGTCGCGCCGATTCTTGAGCAGCGCCGTCCACTTGTTGGCAAACCAGTCGGCATACCCGGGGCTCGCCAGGAGACGGTCGACGAGGCGCTCGCGTTTGTCGGGAGCGGAGTCGGCGAGGAACGCCTCCGCTTCCGCGTTGGCGGGGATCGAGCCGGTGACGTCCAGCGACACGCGGCGGAGGAACGTGGCGTCGTCGCATTCCGGTGACAGCGGCACGCCGACGGCCCGGCAACGCTCGAAGACATGCTCGTCGATGAAGTTCCGCGGCGTCGGGAGCTCGGCCAGCGACGGGCCATGGGGGACGGTGCAGGTCGCCACAGCGACTTGCCCCTGGAAGCGGACCATGACCGCGGCCGTGCCGGGGATCGATCCAACGGTGACCAGCCCCGCGCCGTCGACCTCGGCCCTGGCCCGGTCGTTTGACTCATAGAGCGCCAGCGCCGTCACGTCGCGCGTGCTGCCGTCGACATGGCGGGCGATCGCGCGCAGCGCTTGGCTCGCCCCCGGAGCGAGCGTCATCCCGGCCGGTTCGACGATCAGCTTGTCGAGCGCCGGCAGGTCCCCCGGCCCGAGCCCGGCCCCCTCACCGATCCAGCGCAAGAGCACTCGATGGGCGTCGGAGTCGGGGGCGATCCGCTGCCCCCCGCCGTGGGGCACGCTCGCGGTCGCCTTGAGAAGGAGCAGGCTCTGCTCGGGGGCCGCAGTCGACACCCGCCGCCCGCGCGCCTCCTTGAGGAGGTGGTCGTAGTCCTCGTCGGGCTGGAAGCCGAGGAGCGACAGCTGGAAGCCGTTTTGCCCCCCCCCCGCCTTGGCATGGCAGGCTCCCATGTTGCAGCCGGCCTTGGTGAGGATCGGCACGACGTCGGCAGCGAAGCTCACCGCCCGCTCGGGCGGCACGATCGAAGCGGCGCGGGCCGGCGCAGCAAAGAGAGCGAGCGGAACGATGGCCAGGATGGCGGCGAGGAGCCAGCTCCCGACCCGGGCGGCCGACGGGGTGCCGGCCGCCGGCGACCTGTGGGGAAGGGATGGGGCCACGGGTCGCGCGTCCCTTCGGTAGGGTGCCATGGGGTGTTCCTGGGGGACGGGCCTGCGTGCCGGACAGGAAAAGCCCGGAGCGGTCGTTATTCCCCGCTGAAATCCTACCTTTTTCTAGGGGGAGGGTCCACCTGGAGCGCACCCCCATCTGGAGCGCACCCCCATCCATCGACCATGGGGATCAGGATTGTGGAGTGCGACAGCCGGAAGGTACGATGCTTTGCAAGCGAGGGATCTCTCCTCGGCTCCGTGGCTCGGCACCAACCAGTTCGACACCAGGAAACGATCACCGGCAAACAGACGGCAAGGAAGCGCCTCTGACTTTGACAGTCTGGGCATGAAGCCCACGGTTCGGAATGTTCTTTCCCACCAAAAGGGGGTGAACGATGCCGCTCTCCGTGACCTGCACCTGTGGACTTGTCTCTTCGGTTTCTTCAACGCGGGCCGGCAGCTTGATCGCCTGCCCCTGCGGTCGCGCCGTCGCCGTCCCGGAGACGAATCGGCCGACGCCGCCACCGGTTGCCGCGATCGGCCCGGAGCAGCCGCACGAGGCGAGCACCGCCGACGACACGATCCAGACAATCAAGCGGATGATCCGGACGCGCGAGCTGCCCGTCCCCGGGACGTGCCCCCATTCGGGCAAGCCTGGCAACGACGTCGTCGTCTTCCGGCTCCACTTCGACCCCGTGGCCGAGGAGGCGCTGGCGGCTACCGAGCAGGCCTCGGCGGCGTCGGGCGGCTGGAGTCTCTTCGGCCTGTTTTCTGGCAAGCGGGGGGCGGCCATGGCCAAGCGTTCCCCGCAGAGCCTCGGCCGCGATGTGTGGGTCGACCTGCCGGTGCGGGTGGCACACGAAGCCCACGCCGAGATTCTCCTCTTGCGGAGCCAGCAGCACCTCCGCGACATGCTCCGCACCGTGCCGATTTACAGGCAGCTCCTCGCGGAGCATCGCACGGCCCGGATCGAGGCCTTGCCGCGGCACAGTGACGGCCAGCCGAATCACGCCCGCCACTGATGCGGCGGGGCGACTGCGACGGCGGCTTTTCGGGCGGGCCCCCGAGGCTAACGGCCACCGGCTAAGACGGTGGGCCTCCGACCCGCCGGCATTCGGTGTTTCCCCCCGCGCTTCCTCCCCGTACGATCCCCGCCCGGATTTCGACCGCCTCTGGAGACGCCTCCCAGGGGGGCCGACCGTGGGTCTATCGCCCTTTCGACCTGGTGCCCGTGCGGCTTCAGCTCTGGTTTTCGATCGTCGCCGCCTGCCTCACCTCCGCGGGGCTGTGCATCAAGTCGGCCTTCGCCCTCCGCATGCCCTCGGTGCAGCGGATCTTCTGCGGAGCCGCGAGCTTCGTCTTGATCGGCTTCGTGTTCGCGAGCCTCCACGCGCTGGTCGGAATCGGCACTGGGACCGGCTACACGCTCGTCGGCGGCGTCGAGGAGGCCCGGCCGCTGCGGTGGGTCGATTTCATCTGGTTGAGCTTCGCCACGCTCACCACCGCCGGCTTCGGCGATGTGGCGCCGGTGAATGCCACGGCCTGCGCGATCGCGACCCTCGAGTCGCTGTGCGCGATCCTCTTCCCGGCCACGCTCATCGCCCGGATCGCCTCGCTCCCTGAGCACCCCCACAGGAGTGGCGGCTAGTCGTCGCTCGGCTGGAGCGGTGGCACTTCCCAGGTATCGACCTCGACAACGGCGACGATGTGCGCCGCGTTGATCGAGCTGTTGGCCCGCTCGTCGGCGGAGAGCTTGACGAGGGGGAAGTGGCCCCAGGGAAAGCCCTCCTTCTTGAACGGCACGATGATCTCGACGTCGAGCCACACCTGCCCGCCGGAGGCCGCTCGGACGTTGCGAACCTGGTCGATAATGAGGACGTGCCCGGTGCCCAGGAGCACGCCGAAGCGGGTTCCATCCTGGGCGAGCCGTTCGGCGAACCAGGCCGGGAGGAGCTCGGCCGCCTGCCGCCGCCACTCGGTCGAGGGTGAAGCCGGTCGGCCGGAGTGGTCACTTGTCGCCATTGGAGCTGTTCCCATGAAGCGATTTCCAGAGCGTCGTCAGTCGGGGCGTGGGGGCCGTGCCGCCGTGTCGGGCCGGTGTTGAACTTCCGGGGAATCTAGCAGGTGGGCCATGGCGAGAGCCAAAAAAAGCCCCCATGAGACGCCCTTGCCACGTGCGGGCGGGGCTGGCACCTCCACTTCCGGCAGGGCCGTTCGGCGTGCGGCTGAGGCGGCGGATCGGGCGAGGAGTCTCTCTTTCCCCGTCGGCTGGATTGCCGCTAGGCTTGCTGCGGCGCCGCAGCCGGCACGTCGTCGGGCGGCATTCGCGAGGCGTCCGCCAACGTCATCAGGAAGGGAGTCGATCGATGGGCAAGGGCAACAACAGCCAGAAGAACGACAAGAAGAACAAGAAGCCGAAGCAGGAAAAGCCCAAGGCCGCGCCGAAAAAGTAATCGCGGCGGCCCGCCGTTTGGCCCCTGGCCGGCGGTGGATCGGGTGGACACGCGCCACGGATGGCCTTGGCCCACCATCAGCCAACGCCACGGCCGGCGTCCCGGCAAGGGGCGCCGGCCGTCGCCGGCGGGTGGGGGCCGGCCGTCGCCGGCGGGGATGACGAGGGGTCTTTACCCCGGCAGCTGGAACGAGACCCACTCGGAGGTAGCGCTCCCCTGGCTGTGTTCGGCGCGAACGGCCACGCGGATCGTCGAACCTGGGGCGAGGCCAGCGATCCGCACAGTCGTCTTCGGTGCCGTCACCCCGGCCACCTTCCGGGCCGCACGGCCTGTCCACAGAAACACCGAGTAGCTCGTCGCTCCTCCCACCCCCTGCCACGACAGATCGATCGTCGTCGCCGACACGACCTTGATCGTGATCCCCGTCGGCGTCGTGGCGCCCGCGGCGAGTGTCGCTTGCGCCGTCGCTGCGGCGCTGCCGGCGCTGTTCCAGGCCTCGAGCCGCCAGGTATGCGTCGATCGGGGCGAGAGTCCCGCGAGCGTCGCCGACGTCGTGGCGGCATCGTAGCTCGCGATCAGCGTTACCGTGCCACCGGTCGTCTCATAGAGCCGATAGCCGCTCGCTCCCGACACGGCGCCCCAGGTCAATGTCGCCGTCGACGAGGTGACGGCGACGGTGAGGCTCGTCGGCGCGGCCGGGGCACCGGGCGCGGCCGGAGAGCTTGCGCCGGCGGCGTTTCCCCAGGCGACGAGATCGCGCACCAGGGCTGCGGCGATCGGCGTCCCCCGGCCGGTGACGAGATCGTAGCCCGGGCCGGCAGCGAGCCGGGGGGAGCCGTTGCTCGAGCCGGAGACGATGTCACGGAAATCGGCTGCCGGCAGGGCGTAGAGCGCCGGGAGGAGCTCCTTGCGGCCGTCCAGCGGGGCGGCACCACGGAGGGCGCGCCCCTGGGCGACGATCGCGCCGATGGCCGCCCACTGGGGCGTAGCGATGCTCGTCCCGCCGTAGGCCACCCACGGGGTTTTCGCGCCATTGGCCTTGGAATCGCAAACGGCCAGGCCCGTAGCCGGATCGGAAACGAGGGCGACGTCGGGGCTCGATCGTTTTTTTGTCGTTTGGGTGACGATCCCCGCCTGGTAGGCGGGGCGGGCCTGATAGGCACTCGTTCCGCCGCCGCTACGGCTCCAGGCCGATTCGATCGCCACACCCCCCTTGCCGAGTCTCAGCGACGTGCCCCCGATGGCGACGACGTTGGGGCTCATGGCGGGATAGATGCCCGGAGCGCCCCGGTCGCCGCTGGCGGCAAAAAAGCTCACCGGGGAATGCCCGGCGGGGGTGGTGAAGGTGACGTCGTCGACGGTCTCGCCGGCATACTCCGCCTGGCCCCAGCTCATCGAGACCGCGACCACGCCAGGCGCGGATCGCGCGTAGCGGACGGCGGCGAGCATGTCGGCGGTGGCGTTGCTCGTGGCCTCGACCAAGAGGATCGAGGCCCCAGGGGCGATCGCATGTGCCCATTGCACATCGAGGCAGGTCTCGGTCGACCAGGAGGCGTTGAAGACTGGCAGCGTTGAGCCGCCCGTCTGGTTGACCTTCTGGAAGGATGGCGGCGCGGGGATCCCGAACGTGGCGTTGAAGGTGGCGAGATCGGCGGCGATGTTCGGGCTGTCGTAGGCGGTGACGATGGCGATGGTCGTCCCCCGGCCATCGGCTGGCGTGCCGCCGAAGGAGATCTGATCGAGACCGTAGGCCTGCCGGATCTGCGCCGGCGTGAATCCGGTCGGCCCGGGAGCCGCCATCGGCAGAGCTGCACCCCGCAGCGCCGTCGATGCGGCGCTCCCTAGCCAGGCCGGCTCGAAGGCCGCGCCCGGCAGCGCCACCGGCGCGACAGAAAACGCCCGCCGCGACTCGAGCGCCTCGGGGGCGTGGAGGCGCGAGGGTCGCCCGTGGCGGCGATCCCTGCTCTGCGTTTGCCTCCACCCCATGGCGTGCTCCCGTCTTGGCGACGTGCTCCAGCGGGCAGGCGCTCGCTTTGGCGAGCGTTGCCCCGCCGCGTGGCGAAGCCATGAGACCCTCGGAGAAGCCATCGGCATCGGGCAGATCCCGGTTGGTGCCCGAGTGGACCCAGCGTCAGGCTTTCAACAGTCGGCAGGGTCGCCGGCCGGCAGGGGCGGCGCCAACCACCCCGTCGATGGGGCCGGTAGCTCGCCACGAGGATGAGGCAGCGCCGGGGGCATGATCCCATCATCCGGCCCGCCGCCGGCGGGCGAGCGTCTTCCGCCTGGCGATCCAGCCGGCCGCGGT
>CAMBFA010000082.1 GCA_945865325.1 Candidatus Kuenenia stuttgartensis | reverse complement strand
CACCGGCTCGCTGAAGTTGACCTTGAAGGTCAGGGCCCGGTCGGTGCCGTAGGTGCCGGCCGCCGGCAGGACGACGGAGCGGACCACCGGCGCGATGGTGTCGGGCAGGCCCGTCATGACGGCCAGAGCCAAACGCGGCTCGAGCGACTCGAGCCGCAAATCGCGCTCACGATCGCTCTTCCGCCGCCGGCTGGCGGACTGGCGGGATCGGCGGGAAGGGAGGCCGGCATCGCGAAAGAAACGGACCATGGATAAACCTTCGGCTTGGGTTCAGTCAGTCGCCAGCGGCAGCGCCATCGTATTTCTCGATCGACGTGGCATATCCCGATCTGAAAAAATAACGCATCTGGCTCGGCCAGGAATGACGCCGGACTCCAGCGCGACAAGAGACGGATCCCCGGGCCGTCTGGCACGACTCCGCAACGGGGGAAAAGGGTATGCTCCCAGAATGGGTGAAAGATCACCCCTCACGCTACCACAACCCGGTGATCCGCGCGCCGCTCTCCGCGGCACAAGGATCGCTCGGCCGTCAGCGGGCGCCGCGGCCGCGGCTCTGGGAGCGCTTGGCGCCGGGGCGGGGCGGGGCGTTTTTCGGTTGCGGGGGCTCCTCGGTGAACTTGTCGGCCTGGCCGGTGAGCTCGTAGAGAAACCGGCTCGGACGACACGGACGGCTCTTCCCCCACTTCATCCGCGTCAGGCACATCGAGAGGACGAGCCGCTTGCGGGCCCGCGTCACCCCCACGTAGGCCAGCCGACGCTCCTCGGCGATCGCATTCAGCCCGTCGGCGAGCGACCGATGGTGCGGGAGGATCCCCTCTTCGAGCCCCACCATCCAGACGTTGTCGAACTCGAGCCCCTTCGCGGCATGGAGGGTCATCAGCCGGAGGAGCCGCTTCGTTGGCTTGTCGTCCTTGGGGCGCTCCGCTTCCTTGACATCGAGGACGAGGTCATCGAGATAGCCACGGACGAGCCGGCCGACATCCTTCTCCTGGCGATGCTCAGCTTGATGCTCGGCGAGGCCGTTGACGACCTGCTCGACACACTGCCAGCGCGCCTCGAGCTCGTCCGCTTCCTCGTATTCGCGCTCGAGAAACGCCCGGTAGCCCGATTGATCGAGGAGGGCCCGGATCGCGACGGCCGGGTCAAGGGGCGCCTCGCCGCCGCCGAGCGTGATCAGCTTCTCAAGCGCCGTCAGCCCGCCGGCCGCCACGCTGCTCAAGGTCCCCCCCGAGCGCCGCCCGAGCAGCTCCCGCCACAGGCTGTGGCCCGCCGACTGGGCTGCTGTGCGCGCCTGGAGAACGGCCGAGGAGGAGAGGCCGCGCGGGGGGACGTTCGCGATCCGCGACAGGGCCATGTCGTCGTCGGGATCGACCATCATCCGCAGGAACGACATCACGTCCTTGACCTCGCGGCGATCAAAGAACGATCGGCTCCCGACGAGCTCGTAGGGGATGTTGCGGCGCCGCAGCTCCTGTTCGAAAACCCGCGTTTGCTCGCCGGTGCGGAGGAGGATCACCGCCTCCGGCGGATCGACCGAGCCCTCCGCAAACCGGGCCTCGACGTCGCCGACGATCCGGCGAGCCTCGTCGAGCTCGTCCTGCGCCTGGACGATCGCCGGCGCGGGGCCGGAGGGGGCCATCGAGACGAGCGTCTTGCCGTGGCGCCGGGTGTTGCAGGCGATGAGTGTGTTCGCCGCGTGGATGATCTCCGGCGTGGAGCGGTAATTTTCCTCGAGGCGCACCGTCACCGCTCGCGGCCAGCGCGTGGGGAACTCGAGGATGTGCGAGATCTGTGCGCCGCGCCAGGAGTAGATCGATTGGTCGTCGTCCCCCACGACACACAGGCTGCGGTGATCGCGGGCCAGCGCCGAGAGGATCCGCTCCTGGATGGCGCTGGTGTCCTGGTATTCGTCGACAAGGATGTGGTCAAAGCGCCCCGCCTCGGCGAGGCGGAGATCCTCGTGCTTGTCAAAGAGCTCCTCGACGAGCATGAGGAGATCGTCGAAGTCGACCGCCCCGGCGACCCGCAGATCGTGTTGGTAGCGGCGGTAGCCGGCGGCGGCGAGCGTCCAGTGTTCGGGGGCGTCGGCCGAGAGGGTCTCGATGGCGCCGTCGGGGCGCACCGCGGCGCTCTTCCAGCGGCTCACCCGGTCGACGAGATCGCCCGGGGAGAGCGTCGTGTCAGGGACCTTGAGCTCCTTGAGCACCTTCCGCGCGGTCGACTCCTGCTCGCCGCGGTCGATGATCGCGAACCGCTCCGGGTAGCCGAGGCGCGGGGCGTGGCGGCGGAGGATACGGACACAGAGCGAATGGATCGTGGAGATCTCGGGGAGATCCTCCCGGCTCTTCCCGGCCGGGCCGCGCACGGTCTTCTTCGGCTTCAGATACGCCTTGGCGCGGGCCATCATCTCGCGGGCGGCTTTGTTGGTGAACGTCACGGCGAGGATCCGCGACGGCCGCGATCCGCGCCACACCAGATGGGCCATCCGGGCGATGACGACGCGCGTCTTTCCCGTGCCGGCCCCGGCGAGCACCAGAAGCGGCCCGATCGGCGCCTGAACAGCCTGCGTCTGCGCCGGATTGAGCCCGCTGAGAGTGCGCGACGGCGTGTGCCTAGGCCCGGCCACGGGGGCGGCGGGCCCGGGAAAGGGGCCCAGTGCCGCGGGCCCGTCGTCAATCTCCTCCTCTGGCAGTTCCTCCGGCGCACCCAGCGGCGGTGCGGAGTCAGGGCCGAGGACGCCGTCGTCGGGCTCGGCGGCAGGGGTGTCGGGACCGTCCGGAGGGAGTCCGGTCACGTGGAAAAGCGTCCGTGCGGAGGGATGTCGGGAAGCGCCCGGCAGTCAGCGGGGCCGGATCGTACCACAGCCCCACGGGGCCATCGGCCGAGATCGGCTTGACGCCCCGGACGGGGCCGTTTCTATTTGGTTTTTTCCGCAGTATCGAGAACTGGAAGAGCCATGAAGAAACGTTCGGCGAGGCCTGGCGACCGTCGCGACCACGAGCGCCGCTTCAGCGAGCGGCAAACCGCGCGGGGAGAGGACGACGACAATCTCGCCACCCGCGAGGGGCGCCCCGTCAGGCTCCCGCTCACTGCCGAGACGTCCGAAGAGGTGGTTGAGGAGGTCCAGGGGAACGCGCTGGCCGAAGGGATCACGTCGGTGCTGGAGGCGCTGCGGCCCCATCTGCGGGCGATGCTGTTAGGCCTCGCCGGCCTGTTCTTGGCCGCGGTTGGCTGGATGTGGGCCCGCCAGCAGGAGGCGGGTCGGATCGAGAAGAGCTGGGACGATTACCTCGCCGCTATGCCGCCGGTCGACCCGGCGGCACTGGCCGCTGTCGCCAGCCAGCATGCCGGAAAGCCGGCCGGTCAATGGGCCAGGCTGACCCAGGCCGAGATCGAGCTCGACGAAGGGGCCGAGTTGGTGTTTGTCGACCGCGAGAAGGCGAAGCCCAAGCTCCAGGCTGCTGCCGACGCCTACGCGGGGATCCTCGCCGGTGTGGGGAGGGGGCTCCTCGCCGAGCGGGCGACGTTCGGCCTCGCCAAGGCGAACGAGAGCCTCGGGAAACTCGATGATGCCCGTCAGGGCTACGAAGTGGTCGCCCAAGACTACCCCAACGGCGCCGTCGCCGGGATGGCCCGACAGCGTGCCGCGGCGCTCAAGGGGGAGACGGTCAAGGAATGGTACACCTGGTTTGAGAACCGCAAGCCGACCCCGCCGCCGGTCGACAACAGCCCGATCCTCGGCATCCCTTTCGAAGACCCGCCCGCAGCGCCGGCCGCGCCCGCCGGGAGTGGCGCACTTCCCGCTACCGAACCGGCCACTGAAGCCGCGCCGGCCACCCCCCCTCCCGCCCAGGAGTGATCGCCTGAAAGACGCCATACCCGCAAAAGCCGCTGCCCAAAGCGACGACATCGATGACGATGTCATTCCTGTCGTCGCCGAACCGGGCCCGGTGGCGGGGGGCGTTGCCCCAATCGTGCCGCCACCTGGTGAGGGTGGGGCCGTTGACGTTGCCGCAGGGGGATCGGGGCCGCGGCTGATCCCCGGTACGGTGCTCCTCCTCGCGGTTGAAGGGGATGCGGTGGGAATCCGCCTCGATCAATTCGTCGTCCGCCATGCCGGCGGGGCGAGCCGCTCGGCGGTGGCCCGGGCGATCGACGCCGGGGCGGTCCGCGTCGACGGCGTCGTGGCGAAGGCCTCGCTCCAACTGAAGGCGGGGATGGTCGTCGCCTACACCGTTCCCGAGCCGGCGCGGGCGGGGCCAGAGGCGGAGGAGATCCCCCTCGAGTTTCTGTACCTCGATGAGGTCATGGGGGCGGTCAACAAGCCGGCCGGGATGGTTGTTCATCCCGCCAAGGGGAACTGGAAGGGGACGCTCGCCGGAGCGCTGAAGTGGCATCTCGAGCGGGTGGCCGGCGGCCTCTCCACCGTCGGTGGGCCGACGCGCCCCGGGATCGTCCATCGGCTCGACCGCGACACCAGCGGCGTGATCATCGTCGCCCGCAACGAAGAAGCCCACCACGCGCTGGCCCGGCAATTCGAGCAGCGTACGACCGAGAAGACCTACCTGGCGATCGTGCAAGGGGAGCCGCGCTTCGACCGCGACGAGATCAGTCTCCCCATCGGCATCCATCCCTACCAGCGCGAGCGGATGGCCGTCCGCCGCGATCACTCCACCAGCCGGGATGCCGTTACCCGGTATGAGGTCCTCGAGCGGTTCGGGAAGGCAGCGCTGCTCTCGGTGACGCCGAAGACGGGGCGGACCCACCAGATCCGCGTTCATCTGGCTGCCATAGGCTGCCCGGTCCTCGCCGATACCCTCTACAGTGGCCGCAGCGTCGTCGATCGGTCGTTCCTCAGGCTGCGCGGTGATCCGGCGCCGCTCCTCACGCGCCAGGCGCTCCACGCCACCAGCCTCGCCATTGATCATCCCCTCGACGGGCAGCGGAGGCGCTTCGAGGCCCCCATCCCGGCCGACATCCTCAGCCTCCTCACGGTTCTCCGCGGCGGCTGACCGGCGGCCGTGGCGGAGCCTTTCCCACCCCTGGTATCCTCACTCTTCAGCGTGGGCACGACCGAACCAGTGCCCGCGGCCGGCCCAGATTCGGTCCGCAGCCCAGAGGGGAGACGACGGCGTGACCAGCGCTGAGCGTGAAGCCCGTGTCGGAGCCAGGCTGCGCCTCGACGTCTGGCTCCGGATCGTGGCAGTCTTGATCGCTCCCCTCACTGTCATCGCTCCCCTCACCTTCTCGGGGTGTGGTGAAGCATCGCGCGGGGCCCCGGGGCCGACAATGCCCGTCGCCGGGCCACCGGGCACGGCCCGAGAAGGCGCTTCGCCGCGCCCTCCGGAGTCACCCCGATCTCGGTCCAGTGAGATCGCCCCGCGGCCGCCGCTCCCCGCGGTATTCGAGAGCCTCCGCGAGGAGGCGCTGGCGCTCGCCGCGGCGCTCCGCCAGCGCCATCCCGATGCCCCCGAGCCGATCGATCTTGCGGGGACGATGCACGACCGCTTCGGCAACCTCGCCGCGGCGACGAGCTTGTGGGAGGCCTGGCTCGCGAACCATCCCGGCTCGGCGGAGGCCCACCTTCGGCTCGGGAAGTATGCCCGGGAGAAAGGGGAGGAGACGCGCGCGATCGAGCATCTCGAGCAGGCCTTCAACGCCCGCCCCGATCTCCCCGGGGCCCAGATCCTTCTTGGCGAGTCGCTGGCGAATGTCGGCCGGGCCGACGACGCGATCGCCGTCCTCGCGCGCGACCTGCCGGCCACGGCGGGCAATCCCAACCGGCTCACGCTCCTCGGCCACGCTCGGCTCCAGCACGGCGACTTCGCGGGGGCGAAGGCCGATTTTGAACGGGCCCTCGCCATCGATCCGGCCTCGGCCCATACCCTCTACGGCCTCTCCATCGCCTCCGGCCGGCTCGGCGAGACGGAGGCTGCCCAGCGCTACCGCGCCGACTTCGCCACGCGGAAGGCGGAGAGCCTTGTCCGCGATCGAGCCAATGCCCCGGCCCGGCTCGACGACATGCCGGCGCTTCTCGAGGCGATGGCCGGCTGGTATGCCATCGCCGGGCGGATCGACCGGGCCCGCGGCGACACGGCCTCGGCCGAGCGCGACTGGCTGCGGGCGCTCGACTTCGCACCGGGACAACGCGCGGCCCGCACAGCACTGGTCGACCTCTACCGCCGGCAGGGGCGCGATGGGGAGGCCCGGGGGCTCCTCGAGCGCGCCGGTGCGACGGTACAGCCCCTCGGCTCGGCAGGGAGGGATTGAGATGCCCCGTCGACTGGCCCGCTCACCTCTGGCCCGGTTGATCGCGCTGGCGGGCTTGGCGTGGCCGGGGGGCGTGGAGGTGGTCGTGAAGGGGGAGCCCCCCGCCGGTGCCCCTTCGACGGACACGGCGCAGCGTCCACCGATCTTCCTCGAGGACGTCACCGCCGCCACCGGCATCGGGTTTGTCCATGACGACGGCGGGAGCGGGCGCCGCTTCATCCCGGAGACGGTGACCGCCGGCGTCGCCACCTTCGACCATGACCTCGACGGCCGGATCGATATCTATTTCCCCAACGGGGCCGATCTTCCCGGCACCGAGCCCCCGCGCCGGCCGCGCGCCATGCTCGCCCGCAACCGGGGCGGATGGCGCTTCGACGACGTCACCGCGGCCGCCGGGCTCGACCACGAGGCCTATGGCGTCGGGGTAACCGTTGGCGATCTCGACAACGACGGCTTCCCCGACCTGTGCACGAGCAATAACGGGCCGAAGCGGATGTGGCGGAACATGGGAGACGGCACGTTTGTCGACGTTACCACCGCCGCCGGGACCGCCGATGGCCACAAGCTCGGCGCGGGGCTGGCCCTCCTCGACGCCGACGGGGATGGCGATCTCGATCTCTATGCCGCCAACTACGTCCGCTTCTCCCCCGAGGGGCATGTCTCGCCGCGGATCCGGGGCGTGCCCCTCTACCACGGGCCGCGCGACTACGAGGCCTGGCCCGATTCGTTCTTCCGCAATGACGGCGATGGCCGGTTCAGCGACGACAGCCTCGCCTCCGGGATCGCGGCGGTGGCCGGGCCGGGGATGGGAGTGGTCTGTTTCGACGAGGAGGGGGATGGCGACACCGACATCTTCGTTCTCAACGACGTCGCCGCCAACTTCCTCTTCCGCAACGACGGCACGGGGCGGTTTGCGGAGGTCGGCCTCGAGGCGGGCCTGGCCTACGACATGATCGGGCAGCCCAACGGCAGCATGGGGGTCGACTGTGGCGATGTCGACAACGACGGCTGGCTCGACCTGTGGATGACCTCCTACCAGGGGGAACGGCCGGTCCTCTACCACAACCTCGCCGGCCAGGGTTTCGAGGACGTCAGTTCGCGGACGGGGGCCGCGGCCGGGAGCCTGCCGTGGGTGAAATGGGGCTGTGGAATCGTCGACTTCGACAACGACGGCCGCCGCGATCTGTTCATCGCCTGCGGCCACATCAATGACCTCGTCGCGCAGTTCGACGACACGACCGCCTACCGCAATCACAACGTCCTCCTCCGCAATGTCGGGGGGAGGTTTGTGGAGATGTCGGCGGCCGCGGGGCTCCACGCCGTGCCGCGGCACAGCGCCCGCGGCGCCGCCTTCGACGACCTCGACAACGATGGCGATCTCGACGGCGTGATCCTCAATGCCCGCGAAGCGCCGACGCTCCTGCGGAACCTCGACCGGGAGCGGGAAGGGGGGCATCACTGGCTCCAGGTGCGCCTCGTCGGCCGCGACTCCAACCGGGACGGCGTCGGGGCCAGCGTCAGCGTCGTCATTCCAGGGGCTGTCCTCGTCGATGAGGTCCATGCCGGCCGGGGCTACCAGGGGCATTTCGGCAGCCGGCTCCACTTCGGGCTCGGTCCCGCGGCGGCGGTTGAGAGCGTCGAGGTCCGCTGGATCGGCGGCGGACGGGAGGCGTTCGACGTGGCGGGGATCGACCGGCTCGTCGTCCTCACCGAGGGGGCGGGGCGTCGGGTCGATCGGCCGGGGGAGAGGGAGACGGTGCCGAAGGGGGATCGACGCTGACGATGGCGCGGGGGAGCGTCGAATCGACGACGCGCGACAGGGCCACGACGAAGCCGGCCGCGCCATCTCGCCATCCCCCCTGGAGGCCGTAGCTCTTGGTGAACACGGCCAGCGCGCGGAGGGGGAGCATCCAGGCCGGCGCCGATTCCCGCTTGTCGCGGAGGATCGCGGCCTTCGGGCCGGCATACCGAGCCGAGCGGAAAATGACGTCGGCGCAGCCGCTGAAGCTGTGGTGGAGGATCGAGCCCGGGGCCAGCAGCGGCCTGGTCGCGCCGTCGACCCGTTCGTGGACGCAGTGCGCGGTAAAGCCCGCGCGGGTGCGATTGAAGAGGCGCAGCACCCGCTCGTGCCCCCAGGGACCGTGGCGCAACTCCCGCTCCCCGATGAACGTCCGTCGTCGCCATGCCCAGCAGCGCTTGGGATCGGAGAGATCGAGGGCGGCAAGGCCGCGGACCGCCTCGGTGTCGAGCTCCTCGTCGGCGTCGAGCGAGAGGATCCAGTCGTGGGCCGCCAGTTCGACGGCGCGGCGCTTCTGGGGCCCGAACCCGAGAAACGGCTGGTACTCGACCCGTGCCCCCAGATTCCTGGCGATCGCCACGGTGGCGTCGGTCGACCCGGAGTCGACGACGAGGCGTTCGCCACAGGCCGCCGCGCATCCGAGCGTGGTGGCAAGCCGGTCGGCGGCGTCGCGCGTGATCACGACACACGAGATCGGCAGGCTGGCGCCCGCTCGGCTCGGCGAGGAAGGGCTCATGGCTGGGAGCGGGGGCCAGAGCCCCGGGGAGCGCGATTGCCGCCGGGGAGCGTCCGCTGCGACGTCTCCCCACCGGCGCTGGGCATCGTCGATGGGCCGCGGCCAAAGTCGTCGCCGTCGTCATCGGGAGCGCTGTCGTCCCCCGGTGCCCCAGGACCAGTCGGGGCTCCAGGACCAGTCGGTGCTCCAGGACCAGTCGGCGCGTCCCCGGCGAGGAGGAGGGGGAACTCGAGGGTGAAGGTGCTCCCCGCGCCGAGCCGGCTCTCGGCGCGGATGTCGCCGTGGTGCTCCTTGAGGATCTTCCGGCTCACCGTCAGGCCGAGCCCTGTGCCGCGCGAGCCCTTCGTCGAAACGAAGAGATTGAAGATCCCCGCCAGCGTTTCCGGCGACATCCCCTCGCCGTTGTCGGTCACGGTGATGTGGGTCTTCCGGCCGCCCAGGTCGGCCGTGACGCGGATCTCGATGGTGGCGTCATCCCGTCCCTCGACGGCATCGAGGGCATTGGTGACGACGTTGAGCACGGCCCGTGCGATCCCCTCCGGATCGAAGAGCATCCGCGGGAGGTCGGCCGGCGGGTGCCAGCGGATCGTCGTGCCCGCTTCTTGGGCGCGGTGGTGGACGGTCTCGACGATGTCGGTGACCAGCGCGACCAGATCGGTCGGCACCGGGTCGGGCTCGCGCTCCTTGCTGAAGGAGAGCATGTCCATGACGAGCGAGGAGATCTTGTTTTGGTTGCGGGAGACGATGTCCCAGCCCTTCTTGACGACGGCGAGATCCTCGTTTTCCAGTCCCATCTCCACGAGGTAGCTGCCGCCGCGGATCCCCTGGAGGATGTTCTTGATGTGGTGGGAGAGGGTGGCGATGGTGTGGCCGACGGCCGCGAGTCGCTCCGACTGAACCATGGCGGAGTAGTAGGTGGTGTCCTCGACCGCGAGGGCGGCCTGGTGCCCGATCGCAATCATGAGCTTGAGGTGCTCGTCGCTGAAGCGGCGCTGCCCGGCGCCGAGCGCGTCGGCCAGCGGGGTCGTGGTGTCGACATACAGGATTCCGACCGTCCCGTAGCGCCCTCGCATCGGCACGCAGATCGCCTCGCGGACACCGGTCCGCAGGACGCTGTGGCCGGAGCTGAAGCGGTCGTCATCCTGGGCGTCGCTCGTCAGCACCCCTTCGCCGTGGTCGAGAACATAGTCGAGGATCGTCCGGCTGATGACCATCGAGGAGACGTTGGCGGAGCGGCGGTCGCG
The DNA here is from genome assembly GCA_945865325.1 of Candidatus Kuenenia stuttgartensis. Lineage (GTDB taxonomy): Bacteria > Planctomycetota > Planctomycetia > Pirellulales > UBA1268 > QWOP01. The sequence continues at coordinate 7,711 of CAMBFA010000082.1, read as the reverse complement.
ACGGGCCTTCGTCTTCAGCTGGCCGCTTTCGGGGTCGAGCAGCATGACGCATCCGCGGTCGGCCTCGACCCACTCGAAGACGAGCTGGAGGATCCGCCCGAGGAGCTCGTCGATGTCGAGGGTGTGGCTGACGGCCAGCGCCGTTCGGTACATCACCTGGAGGTTGCTGCGGGCCCGGGCCAGCCAGCGGTCGTCGGTGTCGCCGTGGGTTCCCCCTGACGAGCCGTCGAAGACGTCGTCCTTGAGGGTCGAGACAATCCGCGACCCCTCCTCGGGGGCCTTTCCCACGATGTCGACCTCGGCACCGACCTCGTCGCTGGCCGCGTCGGTGGCGGAATCGCGGGAATAGGAGAGGAGGGTGCGGCCGATGAGGATCTGGTCGCCGTGGTGGAGCTCCGTCCGCTCGATCCGCCGGCCGTTGACGAAGCTGCCGTTGGAGCTCTTCAGGTCGCCGATCACGTCGGTTTCACCGACCTGGCGGATCTCGGCGTGCCGCCGCGAGACCTCGTTGTCTTCCAGCTGGATGACGTTGCCCGCCTCGCGGCCGATGCTGACGGCCCCCTCGCGGGCGGAGAGGTCGAACCGTGTGCCGCGGTTGCGGCCCTGGATGACAAACAAGGACGGCACGGTGAAGGCGCTCTGGAGGGGGGCCGTTGGACGCGGCCGTCCGCGGAGATCCCTCTGATTCTGGCACACCGCCCCGCAGGCGGGAAGCGGCTGCAGTCGCTGCGGGGGTGGGGCGGGCGAGAGGGGAGAATGTGGATACAATTTCCCCGCGGCGCCCCGGTGGGATGCGGGGGCCGCGCTTCACCGGCGGCGCGCCAGTGAGCGGTGTAAAAAACCGGTGAAATCTGTCCCGAGGAGGGCCGTGCCGTGCCGTCGCTTGCGTGTTTGTTCGGAGGGGGAATGCGGGGCCTGCTTCCGCGGTCGATGGCGATCGCCCTTCTCCTCGCGACGGCGGTCGGCGCCGGCAACCGGATCGGATGGGCCCAGGACGCCGCGCCTCCCGCAGCCGCGACTCCCGCAGCCGCGCCGGCAAGCCCGCCCCCGCGGCCGCTCACCCTGCCGGAGATCGCCCGCCGGGATCGGCTCCGGTCGAGCGTGGAGTGGCTGGCCTCCCCCGAGCGCCAGGGACGGGGGCCGGGAACGGCGGGGATCGACGTGGCGGGCGAGTGGGTCGCCGGTCAGTTCGTCGCCCTCGGGCTTGATACGTCGGTCGTCGGGGAAGCGAGCTTCCAGCCCTTCCCGATCACGCTCGATGCGACGCTCGGGGCTGCGGAGGAAAACGTGGCGGAAGTTGTCGCGCCGCCGGCCGCTGACGGCAGCACCGCGGTCCAACAGCTCGTCCTCGGTACCGACTGGACGCCGCTGGCGGCGGGGGGATCGGGGGCGTTCGATCTGCCGCTCGTCTTTGCCGGCTACGGGATCACCGCCAAGGCGGAGGACTACGACGATTACACCCCGCTCGGCGCCGCGGGGGCGAAGGGGGCCGCGGTGATCGTTCTCCGCCAGGAGCCGCAAAAGGACGATCCGAAGAGCAAATTCGACGGCAATCAGGCCTCGCAGTACGCCCCGCTCAACCGCAAGGTGGCCAATGCCTCGGAGCACGAGGTCGGCGCGGTGGTGTTTTGCAACGACGCCTCGAACACCGACGACGCCCTGATGGCCTTCACGCGCGCCGGCGACGGCTCCGACAAGCGGACCCTGCCGATCGTGCAGGTGAAGCGCCCGGTCGTCGCAGAGATCGTGGGGAAGGTGTTGGGGATGACGCTGGTCGATCTCGAGAAGCAGATCGATGACGGGCCGACCCCCCGTTCAGCCGCGCTGGCGGGCTGGCGGATCCGCGGCCGTGTGGCAATCAACCGCTCCGAGACCCAGGCCCGCAACATTCTGGCGATCCTGCCGGGGATCGGGGCCGTCGTTCCCCCCTCCGTCGCGGCCGACGCCGCGGCGCTTGCCGCTGCCCACGGTCCTGCCGCCCCAGCCAGTCCGCACGACGATCCCCCTGCCTCGCCGGCCGAGGCCAAGGCCCTGGGCGATCTCGAAAACCAGGCCCCGGCGGGCAAGGACGAGAGCCCGGTCGATCCGCACGCTGCCGCGGATCCGCATGCCACGGTCGATCCGCATGCCGGTACCGATCCCCACGGGTCTGCAGGACCGCACGGGGCAGGGGAGGGCGCCACAGCCCTGAAGCCGATCCTCGCCACCGAGACGGTGATCCTCGGCGCCCATTACGACCATCTCGGCTACGGCGGGAGCAATTCTGCCGCGCCGGGGGAGACGACGATCCACCCCGGCGCCGACGACAACGGCAGTGGCACGGCGATGCTCGTCGAGGTGGCGAGGATCCTCGCCGAGGAGGGGCCGTATCCCCGCAGCATCCTCTTCGTTGCCTTCTCCGGTGAGGAACGGGGCCTCCTCGGCAGCGCCCACTACACCGCCAACGCCGCCGTGCCGCTGGCCGATACGGTGGCGATGGTGAATCTCGACATGGTCGGCCGGCTCGACGGCGGCAAGCTCATCATCCACGGTACCGGCACCGGCACCGGACTCGACGCCCTCGTCGACCGGCTCGTCGCCACCCACGGCTTCGATGTCGCCAAGGATCCCGGGGGCTTCGGCCCCAGCGACCACGCGAGCTTCTACGCCAAAAAGATCCCCGTGCTCCACGTTTTCACTGGCACCCACGCCGACTATCACCGCCCCACCGACACCGCCGAGAAGATCAATTACGACGGGATGGCGCGGATCGCGCGAATGGTGGCCGAGGGGGTGAAGGAACTGGCGCGGGCGCCGCAGGCTCCGGCCTATGTCGAGGTAGCCGGACAGCAAACGATGGCGAGGCGCGATGGCGAGCGCCCTTACTTCGGCAGCATTCCCGACTTCACCAAGCCGGGAAAGGGGTATGCCATCTCCGGGGTTTCCAAGGATTCACCGGCCGCCAAGGGGGGGCTCCTCGGGGGCGATCTGATCATCCGCATCGGGGAGAGCGCCGTCACCGGCCTCGATGACTTCGACAGTGCGCTGCGGAAGCACAAAGGTGGGGAGACGGTGCCGGTCGTCGTCAAACGGGGGGAGCAGGAGTCGACATTCGACGTCACTCTCGGCGCTCCGCGTTGAGCGTGGCGATCCCCGTGCTCCGGTTCCGGCCGGCGAAGCCCCCTCCTTTTTTGCCCTTGAGCCCGGTCGATGCCGCTGCCATAGTCCGCGCCTTCCGGCCCCTGCGCCGTGACCACGGATGGTTGCGACGGAGGCCCACCCGACCCCCGCCGCGGTCACGGCGGACGCGCGTGCGACCCAGCAAGGAGTGCTCTTCGTGAAGTGGCAACTGGCAGCGATTCTCTGTGCAATCCTCGCGGTACCCACCGCGGCTCACGCCCAGGTACCCCAGCGTCCGGCGGCACCCCCCGTCGCCGCGGCTCCGGTCGCGCCGACCGCCGCCTCTCAGGCGACGCATGTGGCGGTGATCGACGTCGGCTACGTCTTCAAGAACCACGCCCGCTTCAAAGGGGCGATGGACCGCATGAAGGAAGAGGTGATGGCTGCCGAGAATACCCTCAAGGCGGACCGTGACCGGATCAACGGGATGATGGAGCAGATCAAGGGCTTCAATCCCGGTACCCCCGAGTTCAAGAAGCTCGAGTCGGAGATCGCCAAGGCCCAGGGCGATTTCAACGTCGACGCCCAGCTCCAGAAGAAGGAGTTCATGGACCGCGAAGCGAAGGTCTATCTCTCGGTCTACACCGAGGTGGAGAAGGCGGTGGAGCAGTTCGCCCGCGAGCACCGCATCGCCATTGTCCACCGCTTCGACGGCGATCCGGTCGACAACAGCGATCGCAATCAGATTCTCCGCGGGATCACCAAGCCGATCGTCTATATCGAGCCGGGGATCGACATCACGCCAGACATCCTCAAGATGCTCAACGCGCCGGTCGTGGCGACACAGCCGGCCGCGACACAGCCGGCCGGGACACAGCCCCGCACCCGCTGATTCGGGCACTCCGCGGCCGCCCATCGGGGCGGCCGCGGGGCCCTGGCTCACCCGCCAACCAATTTCCCCGGCAGCGTCCATGCCCCGAACCCCCCCCGAGCGGCCGCAACGCACCCTCCGCACCGCGGCCATCGTCCACGGGCGGGGCTACTGGAGTGGCCGTGAGAACCGTGTCGAGCTCCACCCCGCTGCCGTCGGCACTGGGGTCGTGTTTGTCCGCGGCGATCTCGATCCGCCGTCGTCGGTGCCGGCCGTCGTCGGGGCGGTGGTGGAGGCACGCAACCGCACCCGGATCGTCCGTGGTTCGGCGAGCGTCCATCTCATCGAACATGTCATGAGCGCTCTGGCGGGCCTGGGCGTCGACAACTGCACGATCGTCGTCAGTGCTGAGGAAATGCCCGGCATGGATGGCTCGTCGCGGGACTTCGTAGCGGCGATCGAACGGGCAGGGATTGTCGGGCAGGAGGCCGCCGTGGTCCCGCTGACCGTCCGGGAAACCGTCCGCGTCGGCGACGCCGCCTGCTGGATCGAGGCCAGCCCCCCCCGCTTTACCGGGCTGTCGATCGACTACGTGCTCGACTACGGCCCCGGCCCGATTGGCAGGCAGCAGCTCGACATCGACGTCACGCCGGATACCTACCGCGCCGAGCTCTGTGACGCGCGGACGTTTATTTCCCTCGACGACGCCGCCCGGCTCCGCGAGGCCGGGCTGGGAGCCACGGTCTCCCCGCGGGATCTCGTCATTTTCGATGCCGATGGCCCGGTAGGGACGGTGCTCCGTTGGCCCGATGAATGTGTCCGTCACAAGGTGCTCGATGCCGTCGGCGATCTCGCCCTCGCCGGCCGTCCGCTCCACGCTCACGTCCGCGCTCACCGCAGCGGCCACGCCCTCAACGCCGGCCTCGTGCGCGAGCTCGTCGCGCGCGATGCGACGCGATGGTTGGGGCGCACGGCCTGACGAGCGGATCCCCGCCGCCCCCGGATTCCCTGCCGCGATGTCCGCATCTCCCCCCGAAAACCCGCCGGCGGTCCACCCCACGGCAATCGTGGCGGCTACGGCATGCCTCAGCCCGGGGGTTGTCGTCGGGCCGCACTGCGTCGTTTCAGGCAGCGCGACGATCGGTCCCGGCACGATCCTCGAGAATCATGTCACGGTGATGGGGAGCGTGCGGATCGGGGCCCGCAACCGGATCTTCCCCAATGCTGTCATTGGCGCCGATCCACAGGATGTCAGCTACCGTGGCAGCGACACGCGCGTGGAGATCGGCGACGACAACGTCATCCGCGAGGGGGTGACGATCAACCGGGCCTCGGAGAAGGAAGACGGCGTGACCGTCGTGGGGAGCCGCAACTTCCTCATGGCCTGCTGTCATGTCGCCCACGACTGCCGGATCGGCGACGGCGTGATCATCGCCAACGGCACGCTCCTGGGGGGGCATGTCCGCATCCATTCCCATGCCTCGCTCTCCGGGTGCGTGGCCGTGCACCACTGGGCCACGATCGGCAGCTACGCGTTCGTGGCCGGGCTGTCGCGCGTTCTCCATGATGTGCCCCCGTACATGCTCTGCGAGGGGTCGCCGGCGCGACCGCGCTGTGTGAACGTCGTCGCCCTGCGGCGCGGCGGCTTTGTTGCGGGCACGGTGGAGGCCGTCACCGAGGCCCATCGGCTCCTCTACCGGGCCCGGGTCGGCCAGGAGCGGGCCCGGGAGATCCTCCGGTCGCAGTCGATGCTCGTCCCGGAAGTCGAGATGGTGCTCCAGTTTCTTTCCAACCAGCAGGAGGGGCAGCATGGGCGCGCCCTTCCCCGACGGAGGGCGGCATGACACGCACGAAGGTGGCGGTGGTCGGTTGCGGGCATCTCGGCACGATCCACGCCCGGCTCCTGGCCGGCCGATCCGACGTTGAGCTCGTTGCGGTCGTCGATCCGTTTCCCGCCGCGCGCGACAAGGTCGCCGGCGAGCACGGCTGCCGGGCGCTGGCCGAGCCGGAGGAGCTCATCGGCTTGGTGGCGGCGGTGGTAGTTGCCGCGCCGACCGGCCGACACGCGGCCGTCTCCCTGCCACTGCTGGAGGCGGGGATCGATCTCCTCGTGGAAAAACCGATCGCCGCCACGGTGGAGGAAGCCCGTTCGATCGTGACCACGGCCCGGCGCTGCGGCCGGACCGTCGCCGTCGGCCATGTCGAGCGCTTCAATCCCGCCTGGCGGATGGCGGTGGCCCGCGCCGGGAGGATCGTGTCGCTGGAGAGTGTCCGTCTCGCGCCGTTCACCTATCGCTGCATGGATGTCGGCGTCGTCCACGACCTCATGATCCACGACATCGATCTGGTCCTCTCGCTCGAGCCGGGCCGGCTTGAGCGCGTCGACGCCCAGGGGCTGCGTGCCACCGGTGGCCACGAAGATGCCGTCCGCGCTCACTTCGTGTTCTCGTCGGGGCTGGTCGCCTCGCTCACCGCCTCCCGGATCCACCCCACCCTCCGCCGCGGGCTGACGCTGTGGTCGAGCGAAGGGGTCGTGTCGGTCGACTTCCATGCCAAGGCTGTCGAGGTCGTGTCGCCCTCTGATGCGGTGCGGAGCGGTGATTTCGTCGCGACCGATGTTCCGGTGGAGCAGCGCGCCGCGATGAAGGAGGCGTTCTTTAGAGACGTCCTCCCGCGCGAGACGCTGGCGATCCCGGAGGCAAATGCGATCGCCTGCGAACACGACGACTTCCTCAGCGCGCTGCGGGAGGGAAGGCAGCCGCTGGTGCCGGCGACGGCGGGAGCCGCGGCCCTCGAGATCGCCAACCGGGTCGTCGACAGCCTCCGCATCACAACGCTGGGGGGGAGCCAGGTCCCGGCGACCGTGCCACTTCCTTCCCGCCTCCGCCGGACGGGCTGATCGGCACGGCTTTCCCAGTCGCCGGCAATCCCCGCGGGCGCCCCAGTGTGATGCGGGTCTGACGGCGCCCCGCGGCGAATCGCAGCCGAGGGGGGGTGCCGTCCGATACGACGGTGACCCGGAGCCTTGTGCCGGGCCCCGCCGACCGCACGCCCACCATGCTCCACTCCCGGTTCTCCGCGGCCATCCTCGCCCTGCTGCTCCTGCTGCTCCTCCTCCCGGCGGGGTTCGCGCGGCCGGCCCGAGGGGAAGCCTTTCCCCCTTCGGTGGTTGAGGGCTGGGATGAGCGCCTCGCGCTCCCAGAGGCGCTGGAGACGGGCGACCTCGAGGGCATTGGGCTGGCGGATTTCCAGGGGGCGGGATCGGTCGCCTCGGCCCTCCAAGCGAGCGACCTGGGCACGCCGGCAGCTGGAACACCCCTGCGGCTGTTGGTGAAGGGGCCATCGGCGCCAGATCAGGCCGCAAACCCGGTTCAAGCCGAAGTCAAAGGGCGGATCGAGGGGATCGATCTCTCCGCCGGTTTGCTCGCCGATCGGATGGTGATGGAGGCGGGGCCGCAGAAGTTCGTCGGCGGGATGGCGATGGCCCACGATCATACCGGCGGGCGCGAATCGCTTGAGCTCCGCACATCGATCGCCCAGTCCCCGACGACAGCGAAGATCGCGCTGGAGTTGGGGCCGCGGATCGAACGCCGGCTCCCTGGCGGCATGACGCTCTTTTTCGACGGCAAGGCGGAAGCGCAGTCAGCCCCGCAGGGCTCGACCTGGCAGCCGCTGGCCGGCCCGGCGTCCGACGGCATCGGCCTGATCGGCCTCACGGGCCGCACCGGCCTGATGCGGTGA
>CAMBFA010000081.1 GCA_945865325.1 Candidatus Kuenenia stuttgartensis | reverse complement strand
GTGAGTCATGGCAACCGGTGTATCGCAGGTTTCCGCCGTCATTGCCGACACGACGCGGGAGCGGCTGGAGCGGTTCGCGAGGCAGCACGGCGTCAAGAAATCCCACCTCATCGAAACGGCCATTCTTCATCACCTCGCCGCGCTCGAGGCGTTGCCGGCCGACGTCGTAGTCCCTCCTGTGATCGAGCTTTCACGCCAGGTCGGCGCGGACTTGGTCCGCCGGATCGAGCGGCCAGAGCCACCGACGCCCGCCATGAAGGCACTCTTCGATGGAGATTGAAATCCGGCCTCTGCGGCCGGATGACGATCGGTCGTTGTTTTCATCGGGAGATGTGGAGCTCGACCGATTCTTTCGGAATTACGCGGGGCAAAACCACTTCCGGCTCCACGTCGGCGTGACCTACGTGGCGTCGACCGCCGGCCGTGTCGTTGGCTATGTCACGATCGCGCCGGGATCGATGGTGATCGACCGCCTGCCGCGTCGGGAGCGACAGCGGTTGCCGGCCTATCCGCTGCCGATTCTGCGTCTGGCGAGGTTGGCCGTCTCCTCGACCGACCAGGGACAGGGAATCGGCTCCCGGCTCGTGCGGTTCGCCCTGGAAATGGCCCTGGAAATGGCGCGCCAGTTTGGGTGCGTCGGCGTGGTGGTGGATGCGCTCCCCGAGGCGCTTCGGTTCTACGCGCGCCTCGGGTTTTTCGAGTTGGTTGTCGAGGCCGGGGCTCTGCCCAGCCGTCCGGCGTCAGGGCCGATGTTTCTGCCAATCGGGTCGATTCCAGGCGCCGGCCAGGTGCCTCCGCGGCAGGCCACAGGTTTCCGACGGCAAGGCGTGCGGCCCGCCGTTGGCTGACGACCTTTCGGAACGGGCGTTCCATGGCAGGCCAATCGCGATCCACTCGCGCGATCGGGCCGGCGGTGGATTCACAGCCTCTTCACCCCCGCGGCAGTTTGCCGCGGAGGGTGGAGCGGTCGAGGCCGAGGAGCTTGGCCGCGGCGGTCCGATTGCCGCCGGTGCGGGCGAGCGCTTCGTCGATCAGCGTCGCTTCCGCTGCCTTGAAAAAATCCTCATGGAGCCAGCCCTCCCGCGGTTGTTCAGTGCCGAGCTGCGCCGCCACCCAGTCGCGGACAGCGCGCTCCAGACCGGCCTCGGCGGTGGCCACGCCGTCGGCAGCCGAGGCTTTGGTGCCCTCCGCTCGTGTTGCTCCCGCGGCGCCGGGGAGCGGCGGCGGAAGGTGCTCGGGGCGGAGCGTGCCGCCACGGGCGAGCACGGCAGCGACGTCGACTGCGGCCTTGAGCTCGCGGACGTTCCCCGGCCAGGAACGGGCCAGCACGGCAGCGAGAAAGTCGTCCGAGGCCGCTTGGAGGGGGCCGCAGCCGGGGCTGCCGGTAAGGAAATGCGCGACGAGCGCCGGGAGGTCGTCGAGGCGCGCCGAAAGTGGCGGCATCTCGACGGAGAAGACGCGGAGCCGATGGAGGAGATCGGCCCGAAACCGGCCGGCCGCGACGTCGGCGGCAAGATCGCGGTTGGTGGCGGCGATGACGCGGATGTCGACTCGGCGCGGCGCTGACGCGCCGACCGGAAGAATCTCCCGCGCGTCGAGGACGCGCAGCAGCCGGGCCTGGACCTCGGGCGCGGCGTCTCCGACCTCGTCGAGAAACAGCACGCCGCGATCGGCACTCGCAAACAGGCCGTCGCGGGCCGTCGCCCCACTGAAGGCCCCTTTTGCCTGCCCGAACAGCTCCCCTTCGACAAGCGCCGGCGGGAGGGCAGCGAGGTTCACGGCGACCAGTGGCCCCGAGCGCCTCGCCGAGTGGGCATGGATGGCATGGGCGGCAAGCTCCTTGCCGGTGCCGGTGGCGCCGGTGATGAGCACCGGCAGGTCGCTCGAGGCGGCCAGCGCCACCCGCGCAAAGACCCGCTGCATAACGGCCGTACTGCCGACCAGGCCTCCGGGGGGCGGGGCCGTCGCTGCGGCCGTGGCCCCGCGCTCGAGGAGCCGGTCAACGATCGCCGTCACCTGTCCCGAGTCAAACGGCTTGACGAGATACTCGGCAGCGCCTGCCTCGACGGCCCGGACGGCTGTGTCGAGGTCGCCAAAGGCCGTCATGACGACGATCAGAGCTGTGGGAACGAGCGCGCGGAAGTCGGGGATCGCCGAGAGCCCGTCGCGGCCGGGGAGGCGGACATCGAGGAGGATGAGCTCGGGGGCGAATCGCCGGGAGATCTCGAGCGCCTCCTCGGCGCTCGCAGCAATCTTCACGGCATGCCCCCGATCGTCGAGGAGCTCCCCGAGGCTCCAGCCGATCGCCGGCTCATCGTCGACAATCAAAATGCGGTTCATGGGGTGGTGGCTTTCGAACGGTGGGCAGGGGAGCCGGAAGCGGCGGGCGACACCTCCCCGGCAGGAAGGACGATCGTGAACCGGGTGTGGTCGTTGACTCTCCCCCATTCGAGCCTGCCGCCATGGTCCTCGGCCACCGCCGTGACGATCGCCAGCCCGAGGCCGATCCCCTCGGGCTTCCCGGTGACGAACGGTTCGGTGAGCGTTGCCGCCAGGGAATCCGGGGGGCCGGGGCCGGTGTCGTCGACAGAAATCCGCACCTCTCCAGCGGCACGGGCCTCGAGTCGGACTGTTCCCCCGCGCCCGGCCGCGTCGATCGCATTGACGACGAGGTTCAACAGCGCCGCCCGGAGGCTATCGCGCCGGGCGACGATCGCAATCCCGGTTGGCATCTCGACGTCGAGCGTCGTGCCGCCATGCTGGCAGCGCGGGGAGACGAGGTCGGCCACCTCGGTGAAGAGACCATCGATGGTGAGCGGCTCGGGCACCGACTCGGTCCGCTTCCCGAGGGCGAGCAGGCCGCGAACCTCCTCCTCGACAACCGCGAGCTGTTTGATCGCCACCCCGAGGCTGCCGTCAGCGGTTGACTGCGAGCAGCGGCTGCGGTGGAGATCGATCGCGAGGCGCGCGCCGGTGACGGCGTTGCGAAGCTCGTGGGCAAACCCGGCGGCGAGCTGGCCGAGGAGCCGCTCGCGCTCGCCGGCGAGGAGCCGGGCCCGGAGCTGACCGAGCTGCCCGCTCATCCGCTCCACGCCGCGCTTGAGCCTGCCGATCTCATCATCGATCGGTGCCGGCCTGTCGCTATCCTGGCCATCGTCGATGCCCCCCGCTCCAAAATCCCCGGCGGCGATCACGGCGACCCGGCGCTCGACCAAGCCGATGCGGCGCGAGAGCCGGCCGGTGGCGGCCAGTGTGGCGGGGATGAGAAAAGCGAGGGTGATGGCGGCAACGGCGAGCTGCGGCCAGGCCGATTCGAGGGCGAGACTGACAAGTGACCGGCGCGGCGTGAGAACGACCACCGTCTCCGGCCGCACGCTCCCGGACCGCACCGTCGCCACCCGAAACGCCTGCCCACCGAGCGTCGTCGTGCCGCGCTCGAGCGCTACTGCGACACCCGCAGCCGAGAGCTCGTCGCGCTCACCCGATTCGAGCGTCGTCGTGCCGAGCGAGCCATCGACCGGATTCCAGACGACGAAGCGGCTGTCGGTGAGGCGGGCGAGGGTTTCGAGGACGGGAAGCGTGAGCGTGACGCGCGACGCGGCGAGCGTCTCGACTACCTGCTGTTCATGGTGCCGAGCGACGTCGGCGGCCCGCCGCGCGGCGAGCCACGAGGCGAAGGCCACATTGGCGAGCACCCCGGCCAACAGCAGCCCCACCACCGGCAGAACCAGTTGGCGACGGAGCGACGAACGACGCGGGGGAAGGGGCATCGAGCGACTCGGGGGGCGAAAGCGGGGCGACAGATCAACGGCGGCGCCAAACGAAATCTTACTGCGGTGAACGACGGTTGGATTCTGGGGCTGGCTCGAGCGTTGCATCGGGGTCGCCCGGGGCGTTCTCTTTCCTGCCAACGCGGAGGCGAGGCGGGGATCGGCGAACGCTTGAGGAGTGACGAGGTCCTCCGAGGCACGACGAAACTTTTGCCGGCCCCGCCGATGAACCATCCACAGGCCCACGACCATCCAGGCTTCCCCGGTCCCGGGTAGAACGAGGCCTAGAGCCGCTCATGCGGGGGCACTCGCGCGACGGCAAATCCAAGTATCATCAACCCACCATGATCACGCGCGCTCTCACGACCTGTCTGGCCCTCATCGTTCTCATCGCCGCCGGCGCGGCAGTTCCCTGCCGGGCCGATGAGGCTGGGAACTTTCCCACCGAGCTTGTCGATTTCGGCCCCGCCTCTTCGGTGCCGCTGTTTGCCGGTGGCGGCGACGGAGCCTGGGATAAAAACATTCGCGAGCGCGGCTGGATCCGTCGCGAAGGGCCCGACCGCTGGCGGCTGTGGTACACCGGCTCCAACGACGAGCAGAGCCCGCTGCGGCTCCTCGGCCACGCCACGAGCCGAGATGGCCTCAACTGGACGCGCGAGCCAGAGGGGCCACTCGTTCAGGGCGACTGGATCGAGGACATGTGTGTCGTTCGCGATGCGGGCCGCTTGGTGATGTTTGCCGAAGGGGAAGGGGACATCGCCCATCTCCTCGTCTCTTCCGATGGCCTGGCCTGGGAAGAGCGCGGCGCGCTCGACATCCGCTTGGCGACGGGCGCGCCGATTCCCGCAGGGCCGCGGGGCACGCCGGCGGTGTGGCACGAGAAGGGGGTGTGGTGGCTGTTCTACGAGCGCGCTGACCAGGGAATCTGGGTGGCGACGTCGCCCGATCTTGTCACCTTCACGAACGTCACCGACGACCCTGTCATCCCCCTCGGCCCCGGCCACTACGACAAGCGGATGATCGCTGTCGATCAGATCGTCAAGCACCGTGGCCGGTATTACGCCTACTACCATGCCAGTGCCCTGGGGGAACGGGGGCGGTGGTGCACCTGCATCGCGCGGAGCGACGACCTCGTCCACTGGACGAAATACTCAGGCAATCCGATCGTGCCGGTCGACGACGCCCATCCCGGCACGAGCAGCTCGATCCTCATTCCCGACGGCACGCGGCATCGCCTCTATACGACCCACCCCGAGGTCCGGGTGCGGTTTTCACGTGCGGCGGTGACGGGAGTGCCGTCGCGCTGACGCCGGCGACAGCCGGGTCAGGCGACGGGACTGTCGGTGAGGATCGGCAGCGGCGTCACACCCAGCTCCCGGGCCGTGCGGACATCGAGCATGGCGTCGAAGTATTCTCCGTCGACTTCGTCGATCGCGTTGCGAAGTGTCTTCTTCGCACAGTCGATCGCCTGCCTGAGGCTCTTCCTGCCGGTCATGGAGGTGGCTTCCACGGGAAGGAGGGATCCGTTTTCGACGGCTTTGAGGATGGCGTCGTGCTGGATCGGCTCGGTGAGCATCCATGGGGTCGCGGCCGAGCGATTGACGACCGTCCCGCCGAGGGGGGTGTGACGGCCCTGGATCTCATCGGTGACCTTCGGATCGCGGAGTGAGGCGAAGAATTGCTCGCGGGCGTCGGCGGACACCCACAGGCCGCAGAAGGCATGACCGGAGGTGAGAAACAGGACGGTATGAAAGTTGATGTGTTCCCAGCAGGAGGCGAGGAGCAGGGCCAGCTCGATGCAGTTGCCGCGTCTCCCGCGGAGGACCTCCTCGGGGGTCCGCAGCCGCTGCGCCTGCTGGAGGTAGGCCGGGGGGGAGCGGATGTAATCGATTCGGAAACCGTCGACGAGGGCATACCAGATCGCTTTTAGCTGGGGATCCGCAGGATCCGCGGGAGCCGCGAACGGATAGCCTTTGAAGCTGCCCTGTGGATCATCGAGGATCGCCCGGAGAAAGCCCTGGGCCCGGCCGATCACCCTGCGGACCGCCGGGTCGCGGGGAAGGACGAACGACGGGAGAAAATGGCTTCCGTAGTGATCGTCTTGCCATTCGTCGCAGGGGAGGAGATTGATCGTCCAGGTCTGTTGGAAGAGCGTCCGGCCGGCCGACCCGACCGTCACCGTCACCGCGCCTTTCAGAGTCTCGCGACGCTCCCGGAGGAGTTGACCGCCGAGGGGGAGCGCGACGAGCGAGGCCAGATCGATTCTGGCATTCGCCCGGGCCGGAGCTGGGATGGAGAACCGGCACTCGGAAGGGGAGCCGGTTCCCGTGTCGAGCCGAGCGATGACGTCGAGCGGGTCGGAGGGGGGGCGGTCGAGGGCCGTGACGACGAAGCGGCGGAAGAGTCCACCCCGGCTGCAGTGGAGGATTGAATAATTGAGCGCGGGCTCCGGCTCGCAATCGAAGACGAGGCCTTCATGGGCCGGGGGGACGGCAGTCTTCGTGGTGGGGAGGAGGGACTGGGATGGCGCCGGGGCACGCGGCGCGGCCGCCAGGAGATCGCGCGCCGACCAGAGCGTGATCGCCCCGAGCCCTTCGTGATCGGGCTGGTCGCGATTGAAGTCGATCGCCTCGCGCAGGCTTTTCATCGGGGAGGAGCCGCCGAGCAACGCCGCGTAGAAGGAGGCGAAGAACGCCGGCAGGCTTGAGTCATCGACTTCCTGGTGGAATCCGATCACGAGATCGGCCCCGGCGGCGACGGTGAGTGGCGCGAGCCTCCGGCCGGTGTAGCAGGAGCTCAACGCCACGAGCGCCGGATGATGGGCCGCGAGCGCTTCGGCCACGTCCTGGTCGCTGGCCAGGGCCCCGGGTAGCTGAACACCCGGCGGCGGCGCGGTGTCGAACGACAGCCATCGATCGCCGGCATCGAAGACGATCCCCTTGTCGACCGAGCGGAGCATCCAGTGAACGATGGCCGGCGGCTCCTCTCCCCGGGGAGCGAGAGCGCGGCGGATCGCCTCGGGGGAGTCGACCTCATGGAGCGGCAGCGGCGGGGCGCCGGCCTGCGCGGTCGCCAGGGGGCGCCGCACAACCTTGTATTCGGAGTCGGTGCCGAAGGGGGACTCGGCGGCGTCTGCCGTGACGAGGATCTTCGCTGGGCCCGTCGCCGGGGGCGCCCGCCGCGCCGAGCACTTCAGCCAGCGGACGACGACGAGCCGCGTGGCAGGTCGAGCGTCGCTGGTCTCCCGGCAGGCGAGCGCGAGCGTCTCCTCCCAGGGGAAGAGCCGATCGGTCTCGGGGCCTGTGAACCCCTCCCAGTCGGTCTCGACCTGCACGACCCCTTCCTTCGTGGCCTGACGGAGAAAAGTGCCGAGCTCTCTCTTAGAGACTCCTCCGGCCAGCGCTACCTTCTCGAGGACCGCGTTCGCTTCCTTCCGACGCTGCAATTTCGGGATGTCGTTTCGCAGCCGCGTCGTGACGAGCCAGACATTCCAACGGACCGTCTCGCGGTGGAACTCGTTCCCATGGAGGGCGAGCGTGAGTCGCGCCCCGCCGGGCGTTCGCAGCGTCACCCGGTAGCCCGAGCGGCGCGACGCCCGAGGGGCTGCCGGCCGCTTTGCCGATCGCTTCTTTGCCATCGCGGATCGCTCCCCGCAGGTGTCTACCGGACGTGGTGATCCCCGCCGGGCGGGGTCGAGGATACCCACGTCCGGGGGCCCGTTCCATCAGGGTGGGGGCCGGGCTGTTGGGGCCCCTGTCACGCCTCGCTGCGGGGGGCTCCCCGCCGGGAGCGGAGCCATTGCAGGGGCGCGATGATCATCACGGCGAGCACGCCGATGCCGATGCCGACGGCCGCTTCGGCGCCGAGCGACGCAAGAACGCCCCACCACGGGGCCTGACCGGCATGACCGTCAGCCCCGTGCTCCGCCCCATGGCCGGCGAATGACGACGTGATCGCCGTGATCTCATGGATCGCCGGGATGCCGTGGGCGATGATCCCGCCGCCGACAAGGAACATCGCCGCCGTCCCCACGATCGACAGCCCACGCAGGAGCCAAGGGGCGGCGGCGAGGATTCCCCGCCCGATCGCCCGCACCCCCGTCGAGCCACGCAGCGCCAGCGCCAGCCCCAGATCGTCGAGCCGGACGATCGCCGCGACGAGGCCGTAGACACCGACGGTCATCATCAGGGCGACGGCCACGAGCACCCCGAGCTGGATCCCGAGCGACTGCCCCGCCACGACGCCGAGTGTGATCACGATGATCTCGGCCGAGAGGATGAAGTCGGTGCGCACGGCGCCGGCGATTTTTTCATGCTCCGCCACCGGCCGGCGGCCGGGGGCGGATGGAAGGGGGTGGGGATCGGCGTGCCGATCGGGATCCGGCGTGTCGCGGCCATGGCGATGCTTCGACCCCGAGAGAATCGAATGAAGAAGTTTTTCGACCCCCTCATAGCAGAGGTAGGCCCCGCCGAGCATGAGGAGCGGGCCGACGGCCCACGGGGCGAGCCAGGAAAGGGCCAGCGCCGTCGGCACGAGGATCGCCTTGTTGCGCAGCGACCCCAGCGCCACGCGCCACACGACGGCCAGCTCCCGGGCCGGCTCGACACCGCTGACCTGATGGGCGTTGAGGGCGAGATCGTCGCCGATCACGCCGGCAGTCTTGGCGGTCGCCACCTTCGTCATCACGCCGACGTCATCGAGGACGCTGGCGATGTCATCGAGGAGAAGGAGGAGGCTCGTGGCCATGGGGGCTCTTCGGGGCAGGCTGAATCGGGCCGCCCCAAAGTCTACGTCACATGAAAAAGGTGCCAGCCACCATTTGTCTGAAGACCCCGGCCTCCGGCCGGGGCCGTGTCGCCTGCGGCGACCGGCAAATGGTGGCTGGCACCTTTTTCTCACGCCCGGCGCTTCTGCCACAGGAGCCACAACAGGCCAAGCATGCCGAAGGCGATGACGAAGTCGAGCGGCGAAGCTTGCAGTGAGCGAAATCCTGCAAGCCACAATCCGAAGATCCCGAGCGTCGTCAGGGCACCGAGGAGCAGCGCGGCGGGGAAGACGACGTCGAGGGCTCGCCCCTTTGGCGCTTGCGGATCTGGGGCGGAGTCGTCGCCCACGTCGGCCTCGTCGACTGTTGGCCGCACGGCGGCGATCGCCTCGCTCGCGGCTTCGGCATCGGCTGCCCGCACGACGACACAGACATTGGCCGGAGCCTCGGCCCGGAAGCCGGCAAGCGCCCCTCCGGTGACCATCGCCTCGATGCCGGCATCGGCGAGGAGATTGGTGATCAGCTGCGCCTCGATGTCGTCGCGCGGGTGGGCGATGGCGACGAGGCTCGTGGTGCGATCGGGAACACCCGCATCGGTCGCGGCGGCCGTCATGGAATCCTCCGTACTCCTCTACAGGTTAGATCCATCACGGATGATAGCACCGGGCGGGACGGCGTCGTCCGTCGGGGTGGACGGCGTCGGCGCTTCGGCGGCTGGATCAGGAGCGACGTCTGGGGCGTCCTCGGCTCCGGTGTCGGCCTTGGGGTCGGCTGGCAATGGGGCGCCGGCTTCCTTGGAGCGCCACTCGATGACTTCGACCCGCACCGAACCGCGCCGTTTCGGGATGGCGTTCTCCGGAAGCGCGGGATCGATGTCAAAAGCTTCGATCGTGATCGAGGTCGGGAGTGTGACCCCGGGGGCCACCGCGTAGAAATCGCTGGCGATCGTCCGGGTGAGCGTTCGAAATCTTCCGTCGAGCGTGAAGCGGATCCGCTGCTCCTTCCGCAGGATCGCGCCGCTCTGCGGGTCGCTCGTGAGGACGATCTGCTGTTGGAAGCCATCTCCCTCTTCCATGGCCGTATTGAGAACGGGCCCATTCATTCCCCATGTCGACACGAATGTCCCCGGGGCCTTGATCATCGCCGTCACCGGCTGGCCGAGGAATGCCGTGACGAGCTCACGCTGCACGGTGGTCGGGCGGATCAATTCGAGCATCCGCGAAGCGTCGGCATCGAGCAGCGTTTCCGGGCCGATCACCATTCGAGAGGGGCTCGCACCCGCGCCCGGGAGATTCATCGTGACGTCGGCGATCGCTTCCAACGGATGCTCGGCCAGGAACCGCTCGACGCGCTCGGCGTGAGCGAGGATCGAGGCCACCTCCGGGATCGGCTGTCCGTCGTCGAGCAAGGTGCTCTCCGATGGCCGCCTTGGATCGCCCGACGAGAACGGCATCACCGTGCCGGCCTGCGGTGGGGTTTCAGCCGACGGCGCCGCGGCCACCGGCGTGGACGACGGCACGGTCGCCGTCAGAACAGGCATCTCGGCCGGGGCGTTGTGGCCAGGCCAGCCGACGACCGGCATCGGATCGGGGCCGGAGGCGACGCGCGGGGCAGTTGGCACGGGGATCGACATCGGCACCATCGCCACTGGGGCGTCTTGTTGCCTCGCGATTGCCTCCATCCGGGCTTGCGTGGCGAGGTTTTGAGCGGTGATCGCGGCGACTCGCTCGGTGGCTACGCGCTCGGTCGAGCGGATCGTGATGGAGAGCCCGGTGACACCGATGATCGCAACCGCCGCCGTCCCGGCGAGCTTCAGAACGAGGCGGCCGAGCGAGTCGCGCCGGCCGAGCCAGGCGAAGAGGAGGCTCGTGAGTGTGGCGATGACTGCGTAGACGATCGCCGGCTCGGCACGGCCGAGGGCCATGATCGGCCATGGAAGAAGCAGCGCCATGAGAAAGATGACAAGCGCCGCGATCGACAGGAGCCGCTGGTCGGACATGAGTCGCCTCAAGGAATCGAGGAAGGTTCGGGGTGTGGCTTGGTGGTCGGGTGCCGGTGCTGCCGGAGAGGGTTTTGATGGAGCCGCGCGGACGACCTCGGGCGGCAGCGGAATCGCGAGCGGGTCGTTCACGTGCGCGAGACACGCTTCGAGCATCCCTGCCACTTCGGTCGCGGATGAGAAGCGGGCGGCGGGATCCTTGGCCAAGAGCCGGCCGATGATCGCCGCCAGCCAGGCCGGCATGTCGGGATTGACGAGGCGTACATCGGCAGGCTCGACGTCGGTCACCATCCGCAGCACCGCATGGCTCGACTCGGCCCGGAAGGGGGGCTTTCCGGTTGCAAGCGTGAACAGCACCGCCCCGAGTGCAAACAGATCGCTGCGGGCGTCGAGCGGCTTCCCGAGGGCCTGCTCCGGCGACATGTAGTGGGGCGTGCCGGCGAGCAATCCGGTGACGGTGAGGCTGGCGTCGTCGGCGGCTCTCGCCAGGCCGAAGTCGGTGATCCGCACGCGCTCGACGCCATCTTCGAGGAGAATGTTCGCCGGCTTCACGTCGCGGTGGACGAGCCCCTGGGCATGCGCTGCAGCGAGGCCCCGCGCCGTCTGCAGGCCGACGCGGAGGATCTCGCGGAGGTTCATCGGGCCCGCATCGCGGACGCGCTTCTCGAGTGTTGTGCCCCGGCAGTAGGGCATGACGAGGTAGGGGAGACCGGCAAACTCGTCGACACCGTGGATGGCGATGACGTTGTCGTGGACGACCGCCGCCGCGGCCTTCGCCTCGCGGAGGAATCGCTGCCGGGCGGCGCCGCTCGAGGCGAGGTGGGGGCTGAGGAGCTTGATGGCCACGAAGCGGTCGAGGGCCCGGTCGTGCCCCTTGAGCACGATCCCCATCCCGCCGGAGCCGATGATCCCGGTGATCTCGTAGGGGCCGAGGCGGCCGAGCATCCGGTCGTCGTCGCTCGGCGCGAGGATCTTTTGGATCAGCGACGCCAGCGCCGGGATCGGCGGAACGGCATCGGCGTCATCCCCGTCGGCTTCCGCGCCAGCCGAGAGTTGCTCGCGGACCGTCGACCAGCTCTCGGGGGAGGCCGCGAGGGCGTCGAGCCGGCTGCGGCAGGCGGCGCAGCGGCCGAGGTGGGCTTCGAGGGCGCGCTCGCGATCGGGCGCGAGGGTTCCCGAGACGATTGCTTCGAGCGCGGCGTCGTCGGCACACGCAGGAGGGAGCGTGGCGTCGTGCGGAGTCATGGTGTCCCCCCGTCGTGCTCTTCGGAAGCGGCCCGATCGGTTGACCACGCCGCCTCGAGCGTCCGAATCCGCTCCACGAGCTTCCGCATCGTTCGCGCCTTCGCGGCGTAGACCGCGCCCGCGGTCATGCCGAGCGTCTTCGCCACCCGCTCGGCGGGCGCGCCGTCGATCGCCGTCCGCCAAAAAGACTCCCACGCCGTCGGGCTCATCTCGTTCTGGATATCGGCGGCGGCCGCCAGGAACAGGCGCCGGCGGACTTCGAAGCGGAGGAGACGGGAGTCGGTGTCGCGCGCCGCGACCGCGTCGAAGGCATGGCCCGACGCAGGTCGGGCGCGGGCGCGGCGGAGGGCGTCGATGGTCTTGCGGTCGGCGATCGTGGCGAGCCAGGTCGAGAACCGGGCCCGACCGGGGAGTCCCAGGCCCGGCTCGAACGACCCCACGGCAGCGGCGACGCTCCGGCAGACCTCTTGGGCGACGTCATCGGCATCGGCGGCAGAGAGCCCGCGGCGGCGCGCGAGCGCGACGATCGCCGGCCGATAGAGCGCCATGAACCGCTCCCACGCGACTTCGTCGCCGCGATCGGCGAGCCGTGCCGGAAGGCCGGGTTCGGTGGGGGGGAAGGACATGGCGGCAAGACCGTCGGGTGGGCTGTGCGCGGGGCGGAATCGCCCTCCACCTTCTTACACGCACGCAGGGCAGGGATTCGACGCCCGGCGGGGAAAGCTCCCCGGCTCCGGCTGGAGTGAGCCGCGGGCGGAGGCTGGTTTTTGGCGGCAGTCACTCACCGCGGCCCCGGCGGGAGGTGCTCGAGGAGGTAGCGAACGATCAGCATGCGAACGTGGAGGGGGGTGCCGGGGCCCTCGGAGAGCCCGTGGTCGCGGTGGGGATAGACGAAGTAGTCGAATCGTTTGCCGAGTTCCACGAGGCGATCGACGAGCCCTTCGGTGATCTCGACGTGGGTGTTGGTCTCGCCGGAGCCCGTGATGATCAGGAGATCGCCCCGCAGCCCGTCGGCGTAGGTGATCGGCGCGCAGGTGCGGTAGCCCTCGGGGTTCACCGCGGGCGTCCGCATGTAGGTCTCCTGATACCCCGCCCAGTAGTATTCGGGCATCGGCTTCGGCACCACGGCGATGCCGACGTGGTAGAGGTCGGGCCTGCGGAAGAGCGCGTTGAGTGTGTTCGAGCCGCCGCCGCTCCAACCCCAGATCCCCACCCGCGAGCGATCGACGAACGGGCACTGACGCTCGAGCGCCTCGAGCCCCGCCGCCTGCTCGGCGGTGGAAAGCGGCCCGAGGCTGCCGAACACCGCCCGCCGCCAGGCCGCCCCCTTGGGCGCCGGCGTGCCCCGGTTGTCGATCGACACCACGAGATAGCCGAGATCGGCGATCGCCCGGTGGAAGAGACTGAATCCCTGGCCGCCGAACCAGTCGTCGAGCACGGTCTGCCCGGCAGGCTCGCCGTAGACGAAGACGAACAGCGGGTATTTTTTGGCGGGATCGAAGTCCCGCGGCTTGATCATCCAGGCGTCCATCTTTACGCCGTCGCCGATGTCGAGCGCGAGGAAGTCGGTCGGCCGGGTTATGAGCGGCTTCACGGCAGCGGCGAGGGGGGCGTTGTCCTCGAGCACCCGGAGGCGCTCGTGGCCGGGCAGCGCGACGAGATCGGTGACCGGCGGCGTGTCGAAGGTCGACCGTGTGTGGATCGCGAAGCGGCCGTCGGGGGAGACGGCGTAGCGGTGCGAGCCCGGCTGGTCGCCCGGAGTCAGACGCTCGGGAGCGCCGGTGCCGTCGAGTCGCGCGCGGAAGAGGTATCGCTGCGTGGCGTCGTCGGGTGACGCGTAATACAAGAGCCAGCCGCCGGCCGCGTCGAGCGATCCACGTTCGATGATGTCGCAGCCGGCAGGGGTGATCGGCTGCGGCGCGGAGCCGTCGCGGCGCACGACCCAGGCCCGCCGCCAGCCGTCGCGCTCGCTGAACACGACGAACGCGTCGCTTTCGCCGATCCACTCGAGGCCCCCCTGCTCCTGGTCCACCCAGGCGCGGTCGGTGTCGGTGAACGCGGTGGTGATCGTGGCGCTACGATGATCGGCGACGACCACCCGCCGCTCGTCGTGGAAGCGGCTGAAGATGTCGATGAGCACCTCGGCGGAGTTACCGGCCCAGCCAATTGGATTCAGATAAAATGTGCCGGGCTCGTCGGGGAGTGGGATCCAGCGGGTGTCGCCCCCGTCGGCACCCACGACGCCGACCTGCAGCCTCGCGATCGGCCCGCCGATGCGCTCGATCCGGGCTTCGCGGAACGTGCGGTAGGTCGGGTCGCCGGGGACGAGGATCGCCCGCTGCGGCACGTCGGAGGCGTCGGAGCGCACGAATGCGATCCAGCGGCCGTCGGGGCTCCAGGCCGCGCTGCCGTTGTCGATCGTGCCCGGATCGCCGTCGGCGGTGAGCGTGATCGTGCGCCCCGAGGGAATGTCGAAGACGAGCAAGTTCCCGCCCAGCGAGCCGAGCAGTCGGCGCTCGTCGGGCGAGAACGCGTTGGCGTCGAAGCCCACCCCCGCGGGCACCGTCACCGGCCGCAGGCTGCTGCTGGCCGGCTCGTGGAGCCAGTGATCGCTCCCCGAGACGGGATCGGTATGGAGCAGGAGCGTGCGGCCGCTCGGCGACAGACGGAATCCGTGGATCACGAGCCGCTCGGTCGTGCCGGGGGCGAGGAGCCCATCGCCTCCGACGAGCACCGTGCGTGCGCCCGTGGCGGCGTCGTAGCGGGCGATCTCGGCCGCGGCTCCTTCGGGGGCCTCGAGCGTCAAAGCGCCAGAGCCATCGGGGAGCCAGGTGGCGTCGAACGAGCGGCTCCGGAACTCGTCGGCCTCCACGATCGCTCGGAGCCTCGGCTCGATCTGGTCGAGGAGTCGGTCGGTCGCCCGTCCTGGTGGGTCGGCCGGTGCCGACGCAGCCGACAGCAGGGCGGCGGCGAGGCAGGCCGCGATCGCGACGCGGCGGCCCGGTGGAGGGAGCGTCCGCGCGCGGCGGACGGCGGTCGACGAAGGGGGGGGCGGCACGTCGGCCTCACTCCTGCTTCAGGTAGGAACGCGTCACGAAGTCGGTCTCCGCGTAGTGCCGGTGGCACTCGATGCAGGAGTCGATCCGGCCCCTGGAGAGCACCCGCTTGTTCGTGCCGTCGAGCACCGCGTATTCCCAGTCGCCGTGCTCGGGGTCGTAGCCCGCGGCCATCTTTCGCATCACGGTATAGAGCATCGCCCCCTCGGCTTCCGCGCTCTCGAGCTTCGCCTTCACGATCACGGCCCCCTCGCCGTAGCTTCCCTCCCCCGACTCGATCGGTGCCCTCGCGTCGGCGGTGACGTAGACATGGCAGTAGGCGGGCTGCAGCTCCCCCTCGTGGATCTTCGGGTTGTAGGTGGGGACGCAGGCCGTGACGGTCGAGTCGTCCATGGGATGCGGCTCGGCGGTGACGCGATGGAGCGTGGCGAGCTCCGCCACGACGTGGGAGAGGAACTGCGGACTCTCCGGATCGGCCCCGGGCTGAGCCACGACGGCCGCGGCGGTGACCGCCAGACATGCTGCGGCGAGCGAGAGGGATCCGTGTGTCATCGGCGTGCTTCTCCAGCGTGTGTCCAATCCAGCCTACCGCCGTGCCGGGCCCGCCATCGGCCCCGTGCCCGGCGGACGAGCGAGCTCGGCGTCGGTTCCCGCGTCGAAGCCGGACGCCACAGCCGCCGCCGGCGGTCACCACCGCTTCGGCCACTTCTGCTGCGACGGCACCAGTTTCGGCTTCGTGATCGAGCGCGCCTCGAGTTCGGTGAGCCAGGCGTCGTGATCGAGGCCGGTCTGCACCGCGTCGGTGGCCGAGTCGATCACGAAGAAGCCTGGCGCGTGATCGGGGTGGGGCGGAAGCCACGGCTTCGGATCGATCCTCCCGTAGATGACGTCGCCGGAGTTGCCGAGCTCGGGCACGTGCGGCCCGGCGATGTTCGCCCCGAAGTTGACCCCATCCTTCACGAGGCCCCCCTCCTCGCTCGAGGCGAAGAAGACGTAGTAACCATTGGGCAGGAAATCTTCACGACGCGCGTAGGCCGTCTTCAATCGCTGCTTCGCCCGTCCGGAGCCGTCCGTGAAGCGGGTCGAGATCTCGACAGACAGGCCGAGGGGCTTTCGCTCGATCCGGAATCGCCGCTCCGCCTCGTCGTCGGCGATCACCGCGACGGTGATCGATGGCCGTGGTCCATCGACGGCGGCGCCATCGGCGACCGGTTCGAGCCGTGCCTTCTTCCCCGCGAAGACGATCCAGAGGCCGTCGGCGTCTTTCCCGATCTCGAGCGGTTCCCCGGGGGTGTCCTCGGCCGCGTGGAACCACTCGCCAAGGAGATCCACGGTCGGAGCTGCGGCGGCGTCGCCATCGGCCGGCGACTCCGACCGGGGCACCTCCGCCCCCTCGGTGCCGACCGCGCGCGTCTCCTCGGCTGGGCTCGCCGTGCCTGCCGAGACCTCGCGCCGGGGAGCGTCGTCCCGGGCGACCGCCGGCGCTACGACCGCGGCCAGCGTGGCAAGCGCGGCGAACGACGCCCCCACGACCGCCTGCCGCGCGCCGCCGACCGGACGGCGGTCGCGGTCGGGAGCGAGGATGGCGCGGATGCGGGCCTCGATCCGCCCCGGGCGTCCCATCGCGAGGGCGACGCCGGCAGCCTGCGGCCCGGCCGGCAGCCGGGTCGTCACGGCGAGGAGGTCTTCGGCGTAGTCGTCGGGATGCGTGCCGGCGCGGAGCACGCAGTCGTCGCAGGCGGCCTCCTGCTCGGCCCGCAGGCGCCGAAGGCTCCACCACGCCAGCGGATGGAACCAGAACAGCCCGCGGGCGAGCTCGCCGACGAGTTGCGTGGCGACGTCGCGCCGCCGGATGTGCGCTAGCTCGTGGAGCAGGACGGCTCGGAGGCGTCCTTCCGGCCACGATCCCGCGTCCTTTGGAAGGAGCACGACCGGCCGCCGCCATCCCCACGCCATCGGGATCAGCTCCTGCCGGGAGACGAGCCCGAGCACGGCACCGTGAACGCCACTTGCGGCGGCCAGCTCGGCGAGCCGCGCGGCCACAGGTCCGCGGGCCGGGCCAGCATCCCGCGCGTGTCGCCGCACACGGAGGCCAGCCAGCACGAGCCTCGCGGCGAAGGCGCTTGCGCCCACGAGCCAGATCATCGCCAGACCCCGCCCGAGCGACGGTGCCCGGCCCGCTCCGGGCGTGCGGGCCAGGGGCGGCGCAGCGGTCGGCCCTGCATCGGCCGCCGCGGCGGGGGGATCGACCGCGTCGGCCGGGATTGCGATCGGCCCGTCGGCGGCCGGGCCTGCTCCCACACTCTCGGTGCCGACCAGAGGGAGGACGTGCCATGCGGGGGCGGCGAGGTGGATCACGGGCAGTGCGAGCACACCCGCAAGCGTTGCAGCCCAGACGAGATGGCGATCGGCCGCGGAGGCTCGTTTCATGGCGATCGCGAGTCCGCACGCCGCGAGGAACAGCACCGTCGAACGCATCGCGAGCCCCGGGCCGGCGGCCGCCACATGGTCGAGAAACCCTGTCATGATTCACGACTCCTTGATTCGCGCAGTTTGGCGGGACTTGCGGGCATCCCGGATCAGTCCGGCGAGTCGCTTGAGCTGGGCGTCGTCGAGATCCTCCGCCGATTCGCCGAGGTGCGCGGCGACCGCCTCCTCGAGCGAACCGCCGAAGAACACGTCGAGCACGCGGCGGAACGCTCCTGCCCCGGCACGCTCTCGCGGGCGACTGGGACAGTAGACGTATGTCCGGCCCTCTTCGTCGTGCACGAGGTGCCCCTTCTCCTCGAGGATGCGGAGGAACGTGCGGACGGCCGTCTTGCTCGGCGCATCGGGCAACCGCGTCACGACCTCGGCGGCGGAGGCCCGCCCGAGGGCGTAGACGACGTCGAGAATCTGGCGTTCACGGCGACTGAGGCTGGGCTCGGCAGGACGGGACATGGACGGGGTTCCGGGGCCGGCGGCGTGACGGCTAAATTATTAGCCTTGTGAATTGGCCCGGTCAACCACGGTCGGTTAAAAAATTGGCCGACAACCCCGAACAGGGAACAGGCGTCGGAGACGGCCTCGGCCCGCCCACGGTGCATTCCGGGGCACGAGACGCGGGTCACTTCCGCTCGGGGCGGTCCCGCGGGGCCGGGCAGTCGGCACTGCTCGGGGCTTGTGGCGGGAGGACGGCAGGCGGCACCACCAGACGGCCGCGGGTGCGCATCGCCCGGAGCTCGTCGCGGACGGCAAGCCGGCGGATTTCGCGGAGCAGATTCCGGCGGGCGGCAACCATGGGTGAACCCTCCTCGGGGAGCGTGTCCTGGGACGGACGGCGCAGACGGGGAGCCCGGCGAGC
>CAMBFA010000080.1 GCA_945865325.1 Candidatus Kuenenia stuttgartensis | reverse complement strand
CTCACCCGAACAACGGGCCGATGGGCTTGCCTTCGCAGACCGGGAACGGCCGGCCGAGGGTGTCGATCCATTCCTTTCGCGGCGGCACACCGAGGGCCTGCCAGATCGTCGCCGCCAGATCCTCGGGGCGGAACGGGTCGCTGGCCGGTTCGCCGCCGAACTTGTCGGTGCTCCCCACAACGTTGCCCCCCCGGACCCCGCCCCCGGCAAAGAACACGCTCTGGGCACGGCCCCAATGATCGCGGCCGGCCTCGCGGGCCCCGGCAAGCGTGCTGATCTTCGGCGTGCGCCCAAACTCGCCGGCCATCACGATCAGCGTGTCGGCAAGGAGCCCGCGCGACTGGAGATCGTCAAGGAGCGCCGAGACCCCCCGGTCGGTCGGCGGGAGGAGATAGCGGTCGAGGTTCGTCCAGGCCGACTCGTGCGTGTCCCAGGTCTCGTTGTTGCCGAGATTCACCTGCACCATCCCCACGCCGGCCTCGACGAGCCGGGCCGCCAGGAGGAGCGACCAGCCGAAGGCATTCTCGCCATAGGCTTCCCGGAGCTTCGGATCGGCCTGCGAAATGTCGAACGCTCGCGACACCTTCGGGTCGAGGAGGAGCGACGTCGCCATGCTCCGGTAGCGGTCAAACGACCGTTCGTCGGCCGTCTTCTCGAGATCGGCCCGCTGCTTGTCGATCCCCTCGCGAAGGGCGAGCCGATCGAGGAGCCTCCCTCCCATCAGCGCCTGCGGCACGGCCAGATCGAGCGAGCGGAACTCGAGGGATTGCGTCGCGGGGCCGTCGTGGTGATGGAAGAGGTATTCGGGGTAGGCCCCGTAATTGACCGGGTTGTAGGGGGAGCAGTCGAGGAAGAACGGCTCGTGCTGCCGGCCAAGGAGCGCGGCGTACTGCCCGGGGATGACGCGGCCGGTGCGGTGGACGAGCTTTTCGGGGAGCACGATCGACGGCGGAAGATTGTTGCGGGGGGGGACGAGTTGTTGGGCGAGGGCCGCCAGCGCCGGCCAGTCGGACTTTTTCGGAGCGCTGGGATCGAAGCCCACGGGGATGTCCGATCGGCCGGTGAGCATGATGTGATGGCCGGCGGAATGGTCGTTGGACGGGTGCGTCAGCGACCGCACCACCGCCCATTTTTCACTCCGGGCCGCGAGCATCGGCAGATGTTCACAGACTTGGAGCCCGGGCGTCTGCGTGGCAATCGTCTTGAAGCTGCCACGGATGTCGAGCGGGCCATCGGGCTTCGGATCGAAGCTCTCGTGCTGCGCCAGCCCCCCGGAGAGGAAGATGTAGATCACCGACTTCGGCGGCCGCACCGATCCCTCGGCGGCCGGCGAGGCCGCGGCCCGCGCGGCGGCGAGTGCATCGAGGGAGAGCCCGAAAAGCCCCAGGGCACCAGCCTGCACGGCCGTCCGGCGGTTGGTGACACTGCGCAGCGGATGGTGATAACGGTCTGCCATCGGCGTAGACTTTCCCTGCCCGGCGAACAGGCTTGAGCGCGAAGGCCCAGTATCCCCACAACACCTGTAAGGATAGATCGGCCGCGGCGGACTGTCGACGCCGGCCCACGTCCCTCCATCAGCCCCCGTTGGAAAGCTTGTTTTCGACCTCCCTGCCCGATCCCGAAGCCCCGGCCGCACGATCCATGGCGTCGAGCCTGCTCACGATTGAACCGCTCGGCGACGCCTGCCTCGTCGTTCGCTTCGGCACAGGCATCGACGCCGTCACCTCCCGGGCCGTCGCCGCCGCCACCGCCGCCCTCACCGCGGCGGCCCTGCCGGGGGTCGTCGACATCGCTGCGACGTTCAACACCGTGGCCGTCGTCTTCGATCCCCACCGGGCCGATCCCCGCGATCTTTCCGGGGCGATCCTGGCAGGCCTGCAAAACCTCAAGAGCAGCGCCCCCACCCCAGGCACGATCATCGAGATTCCGGTCGCCTACGGCGGCGATGATGGGCCCGATCTGGCCGCCGTGGCGGCCCACATCGGCCTCGATTCCGAAGCGGTGGTCAGGCTCCACACCACGACCGACCATGTCGTCGGCATGATCGGATTTGCCCCCGGCTTCCCCTATCTCCTCGGCCTCCCCGCGGCACTCGAAGTCCCACGCCGCGCGACGCCGCGGACGAGCGTGCCGGCCGGCTCGGTGGCGATCGCCGAACACCAGACAGGGATCTATCCGCGGACCAGCCCCGGTGGCTGGCATGTCATCGGCCGCACGCCCCGGGCGATGTTCGACCCCCGCCGGGATCCCCCCGCGCTGCTTCGTGCAGGGGATCTTGTCCGCTTCGTGCCGGTCACCGGCCCTCTGCGTTCTGGGGAGCGAATCCGATGACGACGATCGAGGTCGCGGCCCCGGGGATGCTCACCACCATCCAGGATCTCGGCCGCCACGGCTCTCGCTCCAGTGGCGTCAGCCCCGGTGGCGCGGTCGACACGCTCTCGCACCGCGTCGCCAACCTCCTCGTCGGCAATCCTGCCGACGCTGCCGCGCTCGAGATCACCCTCCTCGGGCCCCGGCTCGTCTTTCCGACGGGAGCGTGGGTGGCGATGACCGGCGCGGCGGTCGGCGCGGTCGTCGTCACCGCCGACGGCCGAACGACCCCCGTGCCGGCCTGGCATCCGATCTGGGTGCCAGACGGGGCGACGCTCATCTGTGGCTCCTTCGCTTTGCACGGCTGCCGGTCGTCGCTGGCCGTGGCTGGCGGGCTCGATGTCCCGCTGCTGCTCGGGGGCCGGGGGACCGATCTCCGCTCCGGCTACGGTGGATACCAGGGAAGAGCCCTGCGGGCCGGCGACCAGATTCCCGTAGCGTCACCGCGCAAGCCCCCAGCCGACCGGCACCACGTTGTTGTCTTGCCGAGGACAGTGCCCCCTGAGCTCACCCCCTGGCCGACCGGAAGCCCGGCCGACGGGGCGGTACCGCCACCGATCCGCGTTCTCCGTGGACCGGAGTTTGACGCCTTTCCGACAGCCAGCCGCGAGGCACTTTTCAACACCACGTTTGTCGTCACCCCCGACTCCGATCGGAGCGGGTGCCGGCTCTCCGGGAAGGCTCTCGCGCCGCCGACGATGTCGCTCTCCGAGGTCGTTGTGGCAGGCACGATCCAGGTTCCCCCCTCCGGTCAGCCGATCGTGCTGGCAGCCGATCATCCCGTCACCGGAGGCTACCCGCGGATCGCCGTCGTGGCCTCGATCGATCTCCCCCGCATCGCTCAGGCGCCTCCAGGTGCGCCGCTGAGCTTCATCGAGATCGGGCACGACGAGGCGCAGCAGAAGTTGCGGGAGCGCGAACGGACACTCCGCATCTTCACGCTCGGCCTGGAGTACCTGCGGTGAGCACGGCTGCGCTCTCGATCGATCTCAACGGCGACGTCGGCGAGTGGGATTCCACCGCCGCGGACGCTACCGCGCGCTTCCGGGCCGACGCCGCCTTGGCCGCGTCGCTCACCAGCCTCAACGTCGCCTGCGGCGGCCATGCCGGCGATGCCGGCTCGATGCGGGCGCTGGCGTGCCTCGCGCGCGACCGCGGCCTCGCCCTCGGGGCCCATCCCTCCTTTCCCGACCGGAGCGGCTTCGGCCGGCGCCCGCTGGCGCTGCCACTGGCCGACATCGAGCGCCTCGTCGTCGAGCAGGTCGGCGAGCTCGTGCGGATCGCGGCAGAGGAGGGGATCGGCGTCGGCCATGTCAAACCCCACGGCGCCCTCTACAACCTCGCGGCCACCGACGCCGCCGTGGCTGACACAATAGCCCGCGGGGTGGCGCGGGTGAACCCAGAGCTCGTCCTCGTCGCCCTCTCCGGCAGCGCCAGCATCGACGCCGGCGCCCGGGCCGGGCTCGCCACGGCAAGCGAAGTCTTTTCCGACCGGGCCTACGAATCAGACGGCAGCCTTTCGCCGCGCACACGCGCCGGCAGCCTCCTCACCGATTCCGACGCCGCGGCCGCACGGCTCGTGCGGATGATCCGCGACGGCATCGTGATATCTCGGCAGGGGACGATCTTGAGGGTCACGGCGAAGACCGCCTGCATCCACGGCGACACCCCCGGGAGCGCTGACTTCGCCCGGCGGCTCCGGGCAGCGCTCTCCACTGCGGGGATCGGCACTGCGGCGATCGACGTCGCTCGGCTGGCCTGATGCCGACGTGCCGTCAGCGGACGTCGGCCCCGCCGTCATCCTCCGCGGCCGGTTCCATGGCATCCGCTCCGCTTTCATCCGTGGCTTCCAGCGTGGCTTCCTCCGCGGCCAGCGCCCGCGCCTCGGGCCACGGCGAGGGGACCGGAGGGAGATCGGGGGAGACGACGCGCGGCGTCTTCCGGCCAACGGCGTCGGTCTTGATCGGCTCGAAGCCGAGACCCCACACCGGCGAGTCGGCCGGAAGGGTGAAGTCGCCCGCTTGCGGATCGGCAAAACCGGGATCGGCGACGATCGAGCCGCGCTCCAGTTTTGCCTTCTGCCGGGCCGGGAGCGTCGCTCCGTCGGGGAAGGTCACCTTGCCGCCATCGTGCCAGTAGCAGTTGTCGCGGGCGACGATGCCAGTGTTCCAATCCCCCTTGGCAAGCGCCGTGTCGGAATCCCACCAGACGATGTTGCGCTCGAAGCGGAAGCTGACGTGGTCCTCGACCCGCGTCCGCTGCAGCTGCCAGTCGCGGGCCGAAGCCAGGATGTTGTTGGCGATGAGGTTGTCTTTGCCGTAGTGCTGGTGGAAACTCCCCGACGACGCATGATGGACGACGTTGTCGCGCATCACGATCCCGCTCGAACCTTCGTCGGTGTACAGCCCCCAGCCGCCGTAGTCGTGGCTGACGATGTCGTGGATCAGATTCCCCTCGACGGTCGTGCCGGGAGAGACCCCGAGCGTGTAGACGCCCCCCATGTCGGAGAGCACGCCCCGGCCGAGGTGATGAATGTGGTTGCCGACGATCCGGTTGCGCTCTGCCGCGCTCGGCTCGTAGCCCCAGGTCCACCCCACCGAGACCCCCGTGTAGGTGAAGTCGGCGATCTCGCAGCGCTCGATGGTGGTCCGGTCGGCCTGACCGATCCAGATCCCGATTCCCGCCGGATGGAGGCGGCCGCCATGGGCAATCGTGCAGTCGCGGATCGTGTTCTCGGTGACCCGGGCGATCGAGCGCCCCCCCGCCGCGGTCGTTCCCACCATCACCCCGCCGGCCCCCAGATCGAGCAATTCGCAGCGCTCGACGAGACAGCGCCCGCAGCCGACGCCAAGCGCCAGGCCGTACCGGCCGACATGCCGGATCCCGCAGCGGATGAGCTGCACATCGCGAGCCCCGGTGAGCGAGACCGCAGCGCCGACGTTGAGATCCCCCTGCGCCGCCGACTGGCCACGCGGGGGCATCGCCCAGTTGCCATGCGTGAACGACAAGCCGACGAAGCGGATGTGGTCGACTGTCCCTCCCGGGACCGGCTCCCCCCGCACCGAGACGAGCATGTCGACGCGCGGCGCCACGACTTCGGTGGTTTCCGGATCCTCGCCATCGAGGGGGCAGTAGGTGAGCGTGCCGCTGGGAACATCGAGATACCACGATCCCGGGCTCCCCAGCGCCTCGCGAACATTCTCGAGCCGGTAGCGGGCGCCAGCGGCGAGGGCCCCCCAGGAATCGAGGCTCGACGTCGTGCCGACAAGTTGCACGTTGGCCGTGCCACCTTCCTCCCCCGCCTCGATCGCCGCGATCCGCATCCGTGACATCGACCACTGATGCACCGCCACGACCTCGATCGCGTCGCGTTGACTCCACTCGCGGAGGAGATCCCCGGCAGCGGCCGCGAACCGGTCGTGCCCGCGCCCCTCGGCGGCGGGCGACGGCGGCAGCGCCAAGCCAACCGTGAACCATCCCTCGGCCGGCAGCGTCGGCCGGAACCGGCGCTGGCCATCGACGAACAACTGCGTGAACCGCCACTTTCCCCCCTTCACCTCGGGGAGGACAGCGCTCCAGCGCGGCCGGCCGGCGACCTCCGTGACCGTCCAACCGGTGATCCGCCGGCCACCACTGAAAACGGGGTGGGCATCCTCGGCGGCATGGATAATCGTCGGCGACTTCTCCCCGGCACTGTCCTCGGCCGTGATCAGAAGCGTGTCGGCGAGCTCATACCGGCCATCGGCCACCTCGATCGTGATCGACGCCGGGGTAGCCCGCCGCTTCCGCAGCTCGCGGACGAGGTCAAGGGCGCGGCGGAGGGTCGCCACTGGCCGCCCCGGGCGACCATCAGCCGCGTCGTCGCCAGCGGGAGCAACATGAAACTCCGCCGGCGCCGCCGCCTGGATGACCCCACCGCAGCCCCACGCGCCGGCGAGAACCCCGGCCGCCATGATCAACCCGCCGAGAATTCGCTCGCGCCATCCGCCGTCGATTCGCATGAAACCCCTCGCTCACTGCCCGTACACCGTTCTTCTTGGCATCGTCCCGAACTTCCGCCCGCGGCGTCAACCGACCGGTGCCCCCGACACTCATTGCCGCTCATCCCAGGCCGCGAAAGTTGGGGCGCAGCCTCATGCTCCCGTCTGCGAGGCGCCCGAGGATGCCGACGAGCTCACCGTCGGCATCGACCGCCGCCGCCAGGCTGCCGGTCACCGTGTCGGCCGGGAGCAGACCTCCGCGAACCGCGGAATCGAGGCTCGCTCCAGCGAGCGTAACGCGCGGCAGGTGGGGGATGGCCGAGATCGGGGGGAGGAGCGCTGCGGAGATCGTCTCCGGCCCGATCGATTCCAGGGCCACCGCGTCGCCGAGGCCAAACGGACCGACGCGGGTCCGCCGCAGCGATTCCATCAGCGCGCGCGTTCCCAAGCCCAGCGCCAGATCGCGCCCGATCGCGCGGATGAACGTGCCGGCCGAACATTCGATCTCGACGTCGAGGCACGGCCACCGGTATCCGGTAATCTCCAGCCGATCGATCCGCACCGGGCGGGCATCGATCTCCACCGGCCGCCCCTGCCGCGCCAACCGGTAGGCCCGCTTGCCGTCGACATGGATGGCGGAATAGTCGCAGGGGCGCTGGAGGATGTCGCCACGGAAGGCCGCCGCCGCGGCCTCGAGCTCCTCCCCCGTCGGCACGCGCGGCTCCGTCTCCAGCTCGATCGGTGTCTCGAGGTCATCCGAGGGGCTCGAGCGACCGAGGAGAAACGTCGCCGCGTAGGCCTTGGATTGGGCGTGGAGATGGTCGACGAGCTTCGTCGCGTGCCCCAGGCAGACGACGACGACGCCGCGAGCAAGCGGATCGAGTGTGCCGGCGTGGCCGACCGTCTTCATGCCCGCGGCCCGCGCCACGACATCGACCACCCTCCGGCTCGTGAGGCCGGGGGGCTTGTCAACCGGGATCACACCCGTGAATGGGAAACGCATAGAGCTCCGCGACATCGTCAGCCGATTTCCCTGCCAGCCGGACGCGCGACTCAAGCGCCGCCGGATCCTCCACCGCCCCGGCGACAAGCCGGTTGAACTTGAGATCGACGAGCGTCTCGGTGGCCGCCTGATCGGAGCGGGCATGGCCGAGCGGGTAGCACACCAACCCGCTCTCGAGTCGCCCGAAGGCGGCGTGATCAATCGTCACGCTGGTGGGGATCCCGTCAGGATAGCGTGCGTCGTAGTCCGGGCCACCGTGGATGATTGCCATCCTGCCGATGAGCGCCGCGATCCCGGGGTCGGCGATCCGCTCCGCGTCGTAGTCGTCGGGGAGGAGCATGAGCTCGTCCCACCCCGGCGTTGCGCCGCCGGCCGCTGCCGTCGCACGGGCCTTGAGCAGCGTCCTGGCGAGAATGAAGGGGAGCGAGTGATCGGCCGATTGCCGCGTCGTCGGCGTTCGCTTGGCGGGGTCGGCGATGATCGAGAAGGCCGGCTCGTAGATCGCCACCTCGACGCGGCGGATCCCGTCTGGATCGGCCGCCAGCCCCGGACAGCGGGCGAAGAGATCGACCAGCGCCTGGAGCGCGCCGGCCGACTGGTGCTCGTAGAGCCCGAGCTTGAAGTGCATGAAGTGGATCGCGAAGGCGTCGCCGCCGAGCCCGAGCTCAAGATCGAACGGGCTCTGGCCATCGGGGCAGGGGACGTTCCTGCGGTAGAGCGCGAGCGGATTGCGGAAGATATCTTTTGGTCCGATGAAACCGGCCAGTGAGCGCCTGGCCGCCGACACCGCCACCTCCGCCGCCAGCGCTGCCGAGGCCCCCTTGCTGTCGGAAAGCTGGTGGCCGGCGCGGATCGCCCGGTAGGGGACGTAATGCGCGACGACCATCCCGATCGCCGACTCGATCGCGTCGACATCCCCGCCGAGGGCCGCCGCACAGGCCGCCGCGGAGGCAACCGCGCCGTGGTGGACGTGGTCGATAGCGTACGTCCGCAGCGGAAAGACCTCCGCCAATCGACCGCGGATCTCGTCGATCAGAAGCATGACGCGGAGGGTCTGATCGCCGTCGAGCCTCGCTTCCCGCGCCGCCGCGAGGGCCACGGGATAGAAATCGTTGTGGCCAAACTCCCCGGCCGTTCGCCCCTTCGCGGCGTCGTGGCCGAAGTTCGTGCCGTTGGAATCCCACTCCCGCACCGCAGAGGCGTCGGCCGCCACCCCCTTCTCGATCGCTACCGGCCGGCGCGCCCCGAAGCACATCGCCCCCCGGCTCCCGGCGGCAGGGGCTGACGCCAGCGCCTCACGCCGCAGCACCGTCGGTGCGTTGGCCCCCCGGGCGAGGGCCGAGACGCCGCACCCGACGCTATCGACATGGAAGCGCTCGAGGAGCCCGAGCGTACGAGCGCCGACCGGCTGGGGATGATGGAGAAAGTCGCGGGCGTAATCCGCCAAGCCGTGGGCCTGGTTGGTGTCGGCGGGGAGGAGGCGGGTGGAGCCGGTGGTTCTCTGGGAAACGGGATGGGACATAGGATGTCATACGGCTACCGGGGATCCGGTCGTCGAAAGAACCGGTTCGACAGTTGTAGCCGATCACCCCAGAATAAAAGGACCGTCCGCGGGGCTTGCCCGCCGTTCCCCGACGGTCCCTTTCCTCCCCCTTCCCCCAGCACCCCCGATGGAACCAGCCCGGCTCGGACCGTACTCCATCGGCGCCCGGCTCGGCCGTGGCGGGATGGGGGCGGTCTACGAAGCCGTCGACGCGACCACCGGCACGACCGTCGCCGTCAAGGTGCTCGCGGCCCACCTCGCCGACGACCAAGGCCTGAAGGCCCGCTTCCGCGCCGAGATCGACACCCTCAAGGACTTGCGGCACCCCGGCATCGTCCAACTCCTCGCCTTCGGGGAGGAGGGGGACCAGCCGTACTTCGCGATGGAGCTGGTGCGGGGGAAGACGATCGAACAGACCCTCCGCACCGGCCGGCGGTTCACCTGGCAGGAAACCGTCGCGGTAGCGCTTTCGGTCACCCGGGCCTTGAAGCTGGCGCACGATCATGGGGTCGTCCACCGCGACCTGAAGCCTTCCAACATCCTCCTCACCGACGACGTCCCGATCGGCGCGGGGGTGAAGCTCGCCGACTTCGGGATCGCCAAGTTGTTCGGCGGTGTGGCCCACACCGCCTATGGCAATATCGTCGGCACGGCCGAATACATGGCCCCCGAGCAGGCGGCAGGCCGCGGTGTCGACCATCGGGCCGATCTCTACGCCCTCGGCCTGGTGATGTATGCGATGCTCGCCGGCCGGCCTCCGTTCCGCGGAGGACAGGTGACGGAAGTGATCGAAAAGCAGCGCCACACCCCCGCCCCGCGCGTGGCCGCCGCGGTCCCGTCGGTGCCTCCGGAGCTCGACACGCTCATCGACCGTCTTCTCCAAAAGGATCCAGCGGCGCGCCCCGGCAGCGCCCTGGCACTGGCGCGGCTCCTGACGGCGATCGGCACCCTCGTTCCCACGACCGACGAAACCGACCCGGCGGGGGACAAACTCGTGATCGCCGATCTCGCCCCCCAACCGCCGCAGCCGGGGCCCCCCGGCCGCACGGAGGATTTTACGACCGTCTTCGGAGCCGCCCCCGCTCCGGCCGCGCCCCCGCCGGCCGCGGCCCGCGAAACCCCCGCCGGGCCTCAGCCCCCCCCCCGCGCCGGGCCGACGCGCGGTGATGCCTCCCCCCGGAGGGCCTCCGGCCGCGGTTCCGGCGATGGCCGGACGGCCGGGATCGACAGCGATCGTACCGATCTCCCCCCGGGGGAAGCGAGCTCGACGACCCGAGTCGACACGGCCGTCCGCCGGCGTCACACGACGATGGCCGAGCTCGACCAGGCCGATCGCGATCGCCGCAGCCGCGACGGCGCGCGCACGACCTGGATCCGCTCGGCCACAGCGGTCGCGATCGCAGTCGCGGTCCTCGGCGGGGGATGGATGCTCCTCCGCCCGCCGACAGCCGACGCGCTCTACACCCGGATCAAGGCGGTGACCAACGACGACGACGGCGATCTCCGCGATGCCGCCGACCTCATCCACCGCTTTCTGCGCGACCATGCCGACGATCCCCGCGCCGGCGAGGTGGCGGGCTTCGAGCGAACGATCGCCCTCGATCGCCTCCAGCGCCGCGCCCGCCGCAAGGTTCGCACCGACCGCCCCCTCTCGCCGATCGAACGCGACTATCGCGCGGCGATGGCCCGCGAGCTGGAGAGCCCGTCGGATTGCATCGATGCCCTCGAAGCGCTCCTCGCGCTCCACCCGAAACCCCAGGTCTCCCGCCCCGCCCCGGGCCCCGAGGGGGATCATCCCGAGGACGACGTCAGCCTGTGGGTCGACCTCGTCCACCGCCAGCTCGCGCGGCTTACGCCGCTGGCGATCGATGAGCGGCAGGAGGACGAGGACCGGATCCGCTCGATCCTGACGCAGTCCGAGGCGCTCCTGGCCGCGGCTCTCGCCGCCCCCGCCGACCGCGACACGGCGCTGGCCGAGCGCCGCCGGCTCCTTGCGAGCGTCGTCGAGACCTACGCCAGCCGCCCCCACGCCAAGGTTCTCGTCGACGAGGTTCTGGCACTCCTCGCCGCTCCTGACGGCGCCATAATTCCCTCCAGAGCCCCCGGAGCCGATCCCCGATGACCGCGTCCCCCTCTCGCCCCCACAGCCACGCGGCCTTCGCCCGGGCACGGGCCCTCATTCCCGGCGGGGTCAATTCCCCGGCCAGGGCCTTCGGCGGAGTCGGCGGCGAGCCGATCTTCTTCGAGCGCGCCGAAGGCCAGTGGCTCACCGACATCGACGGGCTGCAGTATCTCGACTACATCGGTTCCTGGGGCCCGATGATCCTCGGCCACCGTCATCCCCGCGTCGTCGCGGCGATCGAGCGGGCCCTCTCCCGGGGCACCAGCTACGGCGCGCCGACCGAGGGGGAGAGCCACCTGGCGGAGCTGATCATCGCGGCGGTGCCGTCGATCGAGAAGGTGCGGATGGTGAGCTCCGGCACCGAGGCGACGATGAGCGCCGTGCGCCTCGCACGCGGATTCACAGGCCGCCACGGCATCGTCAAGTTCGCCGGGAATTACCATGGCCACGTCGATGCGCTCCTCGTCGCGACCGGGTCGTCGGCCGCCACCCTCGGCGTTCCCGATTCCCCCGGCGTCACCCCCGGCGCGACGCGCGACACCATCCTCCTCGACTATAACGCCACCGCACACCTCGAGGCCCTGTTCGCGGCCCGCGGTGACGAGATCGCGGCCGTCATTCTCGAGCCGGTCGTCGGCAACATGGGGCTCGTCGTCCCGTCGCCCGATTTCCTCGCCGCGGCCCGGCGGCTGACGGAAAAGCACGGGGCGCTGTTGGTGTTCGACGAGGTGATGACCGGGTTTCGCTTGGCGTACGGCGGAGCGCAAGAGATCCTCGGGGTCACCCCCGATCTGACGACGCTGGGGAAGATCGTCGGCGGTGGGCTTCCGCTGGGCGCCTATGGCGGCCGGCGCGAGATCATGGACAACGTCCTTCCCGCCGGGAAGGTGTTCCAGGCCGGGACACTCTCCGGCAATCCCCTCGCCGTGGCGGCCGGGACGGCGACCCTCGAGGAACTGCGCGACCATTCCCCCTATCCGCTCCTCGAACGCCACGGCGCGCGGCTCGAATCGGGCTTCCGCGCGGCTGCCACCGCGGCTGGGGTGCCGGTGTCGGTCGCGCGGCGCGGCAGCATGATGACGATGTTTTTCCAGCAAGGGGAGGGCTGGCCGGTCGTCGACTGGCCAACGGCTTGCCGAAGCGACACGAAGGCCTACGGCCGCTTCTTCTGGGGCATGATCGACCAGGGGATCTATCTCCCTTGCAGCCAGTACGAAGCCCTCTTCATCTCCGCGGCCCACACCGATGCCGACATCGACGCGACCGTGGCGGCCGCCCACGCGGCACTCGCCGGGATGTGACCGGCCCCGTGGCCGGCGGGCGGTCACCCGGGCCGCAGATGGAAGTCGACCACCAGCGGGAGGTGATCGGAGGCGACGCGGGTGAGGCTCGTGCGGACGATCCGCGCCTGCCGGACCAGAAGCGGCCCGCGGACGAAAGCCTTGTCGAGGGCCCCGAGGGGGAGCCAGGCGGGGAAGGAACGGAATTGCGACACCGGGCTGGTCACCTGCTGGAAGCCCGCCCCGGCAAGCCCGCCGGCATGGAGCGTGTTCCGCCAGTCGTTGAAGTCGCCGACGATCACCGTGGGGTGCGCCGCGGCCGAGCGGAAGAGCGTGTGCCCCAGCAGACGCTCCACCTGCCAATGCCGCTCGCGCTCCGCCAGCCCCAAATGGGTGTGGACGACATGAACGGTTCCTTCCGGCGAATCGACGAGGAGGAGCTGCGCCCCACGCGGTTTACGCGTCCCGTGGCAAAGGGAGATCCGATGCCGGCTCGTGATCGGAAAGCGCGAGAGGACGAGGTTGCCGTAGGTGCCCCCGCCGACATGGACGGTGGCCTGGAAGACCGAATGACAGCGGAACCACCGCGCCAGCAACCGCGGCTGGTCGTCATGACGGCTGCGGCCAACGAGCCGGTCGACCTCCTGGAGGCAGACGATGTCGGGATTCTCGGCCTCGACACAATCGATGATCCGCTGGAGGACATACCGGCGGTCGCGGCCGCCAATCCCCTTGTGGATGTTCCAGGAGAGGAGTCGCATGTCAGCGGCCGCCGGAGAGGCGTCGCACGTAGACGCGCTGGACGCGGGCCACACAGCTGCGGCCATCGGCCGAGCGGAGGGCACATTCGGCCCCCGGCTCGCCGGCGCGGCGGACGATCCCGCGGACGCGCTGCGGCTCCCCCTCGGCGAGGTCGGCGTCGACATCCTCGCACGTCAGCCCATGGCAGGCACACAACACCCCGGCAGGATCCTTCGGCCAGTGGATTCCGCTGGCCCGGCCGACGTCGATCGACCGTTCGAGACTGTCGAAGTAGGCCACCGGACAGCTTTCCGTGTCGCACCAGGCCACCGGCTCGGCGAGCGTTTCGGCGTCGCCGGCCGACACGTGGGCCTCGAGCGTCGCTCCCGTCACCACCTGCCCCTCGGCGCCGCAGCGCGGGCACAGCGGCCGGCCCGACTGCTCCGGCTCCTTGCAGAATGCCTTGTTCATGCTATCCAGTGTACCGCTCCCGCGACGCCTTTGCCCTTGACCATCGGTCCCGACATGCACGGCCACGACGACATCCGCATCGGCACGCTCGTGCCGGCCCACGACCGGACCCCCGAGATGGTCGCCGCGCTCCTCCCGCACGGCTTCGAGTCGTTTCAGGTGAGCTTCGGAAAGAGCCTCGCCGGCCGCGATCTCGCCGACCTCGCCAGCCGCCTCGCCGACGTCCTCGCCTCCCACTCCACCGGGCCCGATCAACCGCCTCCCCGGATCAGTGCGCTCGGGGTCTATGGCAATCCGCTGGTCAGCCCCGAGACGGTGGCCGACTGGGAGACCCTCATCGACGCGGCGGCCAACTTCGGCTGCGGGATCGTTTCCGGTTTCGCAGGGCGGATCCCGGGCCGGCCGGTGCCGGAATCGATCCCCCGGTTTGGCGCGGTGTTTCGGCCGCTGGCAAGGCGCGCTGCCGACCGGGGGGTGAAGCTGGCGTTTGAGAATTGCGACAAGGGGGGGGATTGGTCGAGCGGCGACTGGAACATCGCGCACGCTCCGCGGGCCTGGGAGGCGATGTTCGCGGAGGTGCCCGACGAGGTCGTCGGGCTGGAGTGGGAGCCCTGTCATCAGCTTGTGAGCTTCGTCGATCCCCTCCCGCAGCTGCGGGAATGGGCCCATCGCATCTGGCACATCCATGGCAAGGACGCGACGGTGCGGTGGGACGTCGTCCGCCGGCACGGGATCCGCGGCGGCGTGCCCTATGTCCACCACCGCACGCCCGGCTTCGGAGACACCGACTGGACGGCGCTGATCTCCGAGCTCCGCCTCGCCGGCTGGCGGGGAAGCATCGACATCGAGGGCTTTCACGATCCGGTCTACCGCGACCGTCTCGAGACGACCGGCCAGGTGGCGGCGCTTCACTACCTGCAGCGCTGCCGGGGGGGAACCTACATCCCCAACATCTTCTGACGCCGGCGCCGCAGCCCCCAGCCCGCTGCAGCGGTGCTCCCGGCGAGGAGCAGCCCCCAGGTCGACGGCTCCGGCACCACCACGAGGCTCCCCGTGCGCTCGTCGAAGCGGAGAAATTGCTCGGAGGTGCCGAAGGTCGACAACCACTCGTCATTTCCCGCACGATAGAACGTCACCCCCGCATAAGCCCCGATCCCGCTGGCAATGACCGACGAGAAGTGCCCCACCGGGCTTCCCCCTTCGAAGGCGAACAGCTGGAACACCTCGCCGTTGGCAAACGGGGTGGTGGTGGCGAAGTCGAGGCGAACGGTGACGTTCGTGGCGAGCGCGACCGCGCCGGAGATCTTGAGCGCGTCGTAGTCGATGCCGGCCGTGCCGGCGAGGGAACCGTTGCCGACGATCCCAAACGCCGCTTCACTGCCGCTCTGGAGATCGAGGGAACCGACCGTGAGCAGGGCCGGCGAGCCAGACAGGCCGGGGGCGATCGCGCCGCCGGATGTGACCGTCACCGCCTGGGCGACCGTCCCGTTCCCGCCCAGGCTCCCGCCGGCAGCGACGACCATCGCCGAGCTGTCGAGAGCGCCATCGACGACGAGGCCACCGGCTGAGACGGTCGTGAGTCCGGAGTAGCTGTAGGTGCCGACACTCGAGAGCGTGAGCGTGCCGCTCCCCTCCTGCGTGAGCGTGCCGGTCCCGGCGAGGGTGCCGCCGTACGTCGGATTTCCCGAGGACTTGAAGACGAGCGAGCCGGCGAAATTGAGATCGGCCTGGAGCACCCCGCCGGCTCCCCCCGTGCCGATGCGGAGCTCGCCGCCGCTTTGGAGATTGATGCTGCCGGACGCCGACTCCGAGAGGGTTCCGCCGACGGTGACGGTGCCACTGGAGATCGTCACCGTGCCGTTGCCGACGGCGAGGTTGCCGCTGTTGGTCCAGCTCCCCCCCGACACCGTCGCGGTGCCGACGCCGTTCCCGGGACCGATCGTGGCGGAGCCGGTCGTCACGGTCCCTCCGGCGACCGTGAATGTCCCTGTGGCCGAATCGCCACTGCCGACGAGGAGCATTCCGAAGGCATCGAAGACGCCGCTGTTGATCGTCACCGTCCCGTTGCTCGCGAGGTCGCGACCGAGCGTGACGTCACCGACGCTGATGCCGCCGCCGTCGACCACGAGCGTGCCGTCGCCAGCCGTCGTGCCGACGACGAGCTCGGCGCTGGCATGGGCAATCGACCCGCTGCTTGCCACGTCGAGCGTGCCGCCGCTGACGATCGTGCCGCCGGAATAGGTGCTCGCCGCGGAGAGCGTGAGCGTGTTGGCCCCGAGCTTCTCAAGCGTGCTGCCGGCACCGGCCAGACCCGTCTCAAACTCGACCGCCTCGCCGTTGGTGTCGATGCGGATCGACTCCCCGCCGGCCGTGCTGATCCGGCCCGAATAGTCGGTCTGGTTGGCTCCGGTGTACTGCAGCACTCCAGTGCCGAAGGAGATCGTCCCGCTGCTCCCGATCGCGCCGCTGCTCCCGAGGGCGAGCGTGCCGGCGTTGATCCGCGTCCCTCCGGTGTAGGTGTTGGCTCCGGTGAGCGTGAGCGTTCCGGCGCCCTCCAGAGCGACCGATCCAGAGCCGGAGATCGTGCCGGCGTAGCTCGGGGCGTCGGCGCGATCGAAGACGAGCGCGGCGTTGTTGACGATATCGCCGCCGACCATCCCGGCAGCGTTCCCGTCCCCGAGCCGGAGCGTGCCTGCCGAGACGGTCGTGACGCCGTCGTAGCCATTGTCGGCCGAGAGCGTGAGGGTGCCGCTGCCGAGTTTTGTGAAGGTGTTGCCGGTGCCGCCGAGGGCCGACGCGAAGATCACGGCCTGGCCGTTGGTGTCGATGCGGAAGGCCTGCCCGCTGGCACCACTGATGCGGCCCGATACGTCGGCCGTGTTGGCGGCCGTGAACTGCAGCGTTCCCCCGTGAAACTCGATCGCCCCACTGCTTCCGATCGCCCCGGCGCTCCCCAATTGCAGCACGCCCCCCTGGAGCGAGACGCCACCCCCCAGCTGATTGTTGGCCGTCAGTGCGAGCGTGCCGCTGCCGAGCTTCGCGAGGGTCGCGCCGCTGCTGGCCAGATTGGTGGCGAACGTCACCGATTGGCCGTTGGTGTCGATGCTCATGGCCTGCCCGGCGACGGTGCTGAAGCGGGCAGAATAGTCGGATTGGTTGTTGCCCGAGTACTGGAGGGTGCCGCCGGCAAACGAGATCGTGCCGCCGGCAGCGTTGGTCGGCGTGCCGAGGGCCCCGCCGCTGTCGAGGGAGAGCGTGCCGGCGGAGAGCGTCGTTCCCGCGGTGAAGGTGTTGTTGCCGGAGAGCGTGAGCGTGCCGGCCCCGAGCTTCTCGAGTGAGCCGCCGCTGCTGACGAGATTCGCCGCGAGCGTGACGCTCTCGCCGTTGGTGTCGAGCTTGTAGGCCTGGCCGTTGGCCGTGCTGAAGGTGGCCGAGGGATCGGCATGGTTGGCGGCGGTGAACTGGAGGGCGCCGCCGGCGAACGCGATCGACGACGTCGCGCCGAGGGCCGTGGTACTCCCGAGGGAGAGCGCCCCGGACGAAAGCGTGGTGGCCCCGGTGTAGCTGTTGTTGCCCGAGAGCGTGAGCGTGCCGCTCCCGCCCATCTCGAGCGTGCCGGAGCCGGAGATGGCGCCGCTGGAGTCGAGATCGCTCGATCGATTGAAGACCACCGCAGCGTTGTTGACGAGGTTCCCGGCGATCGCGCCGAAGGCCCCGCCAGAGCCGATCTGGAGCGTGCCGCCGGTCACGGTCGTCGCGCCTGTGTAGGTGTTGTTTTCCGCGAGGATCAGCGTGCCGGCACCGAGCTTTTCGAGCGTGCTGCCGGAACCGTCGATGACGCTGCCGAGCGTCACCGTCTGGTTGTTGGTGTCGAGCTTGAACGACTGACCAGCGGACGTGCTGAACCGATCCGAGTAGTCGGCGGTGTTATCGGCAGAAAACCGCAGTGCGCCACCGCCAAACGAGATCGTGCCGGTCGAACCGAGGGCAGCGGCATTCCCGAGCTCGAGGGCGCCGCCATTGAGCGATGTGCCACCGCTCCAGTCGTTGGCGGCCGCGAGGATGACCGTGCCGGAGCCCTGCTTGACGACCGCACCACTCCCGTCAATCACGTGGGTGTGGTCGGAGGTTCCCGAGCGGTTGAAGACGAGCGTGCCGTCGTTGGTAAGGGTGTTGCCGAGGACGCCAGAATTGCCCCCGTTTCCGATCTGGAGCGTGCCGCCGGAAGAAAGATTGATGGTGCCGCCCGTGCCGCGAAAGAGCGTGCCCCCGACGACGACCGTCCCCGCTCCGCTCATCGAGAGCGTGCCGGTGCCGGCGCTGCCGACGGTGAGATCCCCACTGTTGGTCCACGTGCCCCCGGTGACATCCGCAGAACCCGTGCTGCCGAGATCATCGCCGATCGTCCCCGAGCCGCTGTTCACGGCGCCGCCGGCGAGGGTGAGCGAGCCGGTCCCTCCTGCCGTGCCAAGGACGAGGCCATTCGTGGTCGTCCACGTGCCGCCGTTGATGCGGGCACTGCCGTTGCTCACGTCGCGGTCGCCGATGTCTGACACACCTGTGCCGATGGTTGAAGAGAGCGAACTGACGCTCCCGCCATCCAATTGAAACACACTGGTGGCCCCTGCGGACGCGACCGTCAGCGCACCACTCCCCGTCCACGTCCCCGAACTGCCCGTCAAAAAGCTGGTAACACCCTGCCCCGACCCGATCGAGGCATCGCGGACCCCCACGCTCCCGCCGGAGAGGGTGAAGGAGCCAGGTCCGCCATCGACGCCGACCCGAAGATCACTCGTCGAGTGGCTGATCGAACCGCCGGCT
>CAMBFA010000079.1 GCA_945865325.1 Candidatus Kuenenia stuttgartensis | reverse complement strand
TCGCTGACTGCGGCCGGGATCGCGGCGCCCGATCTCGGGTTTCTCGCCGCCGCCGCCGCGAGCCAGTGGACGGCGGGATTCAACCCGCGCCCTGTCTCCGTCGACGATCTGGCGAAGCTCTACAAGGAGGCCCGATGAGAGTCTCGAGTCGCACCCTCCCTCGCTCACTTGTGTGGAGCGTGATCGTGCTGGTGGCGATGGTCGCCGGGGGGCACGCGGCGGTCGGCGACGAGGCGGCAGCCGAAGCCTGGCCGATGTTCCGCGGCGGCGTTGCCGGCTCGGGGCGTTCCGCGGCCCGGATCACCCTGCCGCTGGCCGAACGCTGGCACCGGCAACTCGAAAAGACCGCCTTCGAGGCGACGCCGGTCGTTTCCGGCGGGAGGATCTTCGTCGGCGATCTCGACGGCACCTTCCACTGCCTCGACCTCGTCGATGGGAAGACGGTCTGGGCGTTCAAGACCGATGTCGGCTTTCCGTCGGCGGCGGCGGTGTCGACCGACGCAAATGTGCCGCTGGTCGTCGTCGGCGATGGAGCCGGGATGGTGCGGGCGTTTG
Organism: Candidatus Kuenenia stuttgartensis; assembly: GCA_945865325.1. GTDB lineage: Bacteria > Planctomycetota > Planctomycetia > Pirellulales > UBA1268 > QWOP01. The sequence continues at coordinate 17,893 of CAMBFA010000079.1, read as the reverse complement.
ACGTCGGCAGTGGTGAGGTCCGCTGGACCCACGAGACCGGGGGCGAGGTGTCAGGGGGGCCGACGCTCCTGCCTGGCGACGACGGGCCGCACGTCCTCATCGGCTCGCAGGATGCGACGCTCGCCTGCCTGGGGCTGGCGGATGGAAAGGTCCTCTGGAAGCACACCATCGCCGACCAAATCCGCTGTTCGCCGACGGTAGCGGCCGGGAAGGTGCTCCTGGCCGGTTGCGACGGCAAGCTCCATGTCATCGACGCCGTGACCGGCACCGAGGATGTCGCGGTGGCGATCGACGGCCCCACCGGCACAACCCCCGCCGCCACCGGCAGTCTGGCGCTGTTCGGGAGCGAAGGGGGGGTGTTCTGGGCGATCGATGTGACGGCCGGGAAGGTTGCCTGGAAGCTCGTGCCCGAGGGGAACGGCCAGGCCTACCGGTCGAGCGCCGCGATCGCCGGCGACCTGGCGCTGGTCGGCACCCGTGGCCGGGCCGTCGAGGCCTTTGCGATCGCCGATGGCGCCCGGGCCTGGCGGCAGGGGATGCGCGGGCGGGTCGATGGGTCGCCGGTGGTGGTCCACCTCGGCGCCGGCGGTGAGGGCGCTTCCGCAGGTCTGGCGGCGATCGTCGGCGATTCGGCCGGCAAGATCGTGGCCCTGCGGACGACCGATGGCGAGATCCTCTGGGAGTTCGATGCGGGCAACGGCTTCGCGTCGTCGCCGGCGGTGGCCGGCGGATGCGTGATCATGGCCTCCGGGGATGGCACGGTGTGGTGCTTCGGGGCGGAGGGGAAGTGAGGCCGACATCGACCTCACCAAAACTCCCCATGTGGCACCAACGCGAAATCCGCCTCCCTCCCCTCCCCCGCGGGTTTCATGTCATCACCCGGACCGTCGTCGACGCCCTCCCCGAGCTGGCGGGGATCCGGATCGGCCTCCTCCACGCCTTTGTCTGCCACACCTCGGCGAGCCTGTCGATCAACGAGAACGCCGACCCTGACGTCCCCCTCGATCTGGCGATGGCCGTCGACCGGATCGCCACGGAGGATTTCCCCTATTCCCACACGCTCGAGGGGAGCGACGACATGCCGGCCCATGTCAAGGCGGCGCTCGTCGGCACCTCGGTGACGATCCCCGTGCGGGATGGCAGACTCCTTCTCGGCACCTGGCAAGGGATTTATTTCGGCGAACACCGCGACCGTGGTGGTCCGCGCCGGCTCGTGCTCACCCTCCAGGGAGAATGACCGATGGAGGAGCCCGGCGATGTCGCGCGTGTGCCCCGGAACGGTGGCCTCCCATTCGACCCCGAGGCCTTCCGGCGTGAGGGGCGGGTCGTCATCGACTGGATCGCCGACTATTGGGCGTCGCTGCCGGGTCAACGCGTGCTCTCCGACGTCGAGCCGGGGGAGGTCGCGGCCCGGCTCCCCGCCGCGGCGCCCGAGACGCCAGAATCGCTTGCCGCCGTCCTCGGCGATCTCGATCGGATCATCGTGCCGGGGCTGACGCACTGGCAGCATCCGGGTTTCTTCGCCTACTTCCCGGCCAATGCCTCCGGGCCTTCGATCCTCGGCGAGTTGCTCAGCGCTGGCCTCGGGATCCAGGGGATGCTGTGGACGACGTCGCCGGCGGCGTCGGAGCTCGAGGGGGTTGTCGTTGACTGGCTCCGGCAGCTCCTCGGCCTCCCCGATCGCTTCCGCCTCGGTGGCGATGGCGGCGGGATGATCCAGGACTCCGCCTCGAGCGGGCTGCTGTGTTGTCTCGTGGCGGCACGCGAGCGAGCAGCGGCCGACGGCACGGGGCAACGCATCGTCTACGCCAGTGCCGATGCCCATTCGAGTGTCTTCAAGGGGGCGAAGATCGCCGGATTCCCCCCCGCGGCGATCCGCCGGATCGAGACCGACAGCGCCGGTCGGCTCCGCCCCGATTGCCTCGAGGCCGCGATGCGCGACGATTCGGCAGCCGGTCAGATCCCCTGTTTCGTCGTCGCTACCGTCGGCACGACCGCGCGGGGGGCGATCGACCCGGTGCCAGCCATCGGCGCGATCGCCCGTCGCTACGGCGCTTGGCTCCATGTCGACGCCGCCTGGGCCGGAACGGCCGCGATCTGTCCGGAGCTCCGCCCGAGGATCGTCGACGGGGCCGAGCTCGCCGACAGTTGGGGGACCAACCCGCACAAGTCGATGCTCGTCAACTTCGACTGCCATTGCCTCTGGGTCGCTTCCCGGCACGCCCTCGCAAGCGCCCTGACGACGAAGCCCGACTACCTCCGAACGGCCGTCGGCGATGCCGGGGTCGTGGTCGACTTCAGCGACTGGCAGGTGCCACTCGGCCGCCGGTTCCGGGCCCTGAAACTATGGATGGTGCTGCGGATGATCGGTGCGGAGTCACTCCGGCAGCGTGTCCGTGACCACGTGGCATGGACGAGCGAGTTCACGGACCTCGTGGCGGCCGATCCGGCCTTCGAGATCCTCTCCAACCCAAGCTTGGCCCTGGTCACCTTCGCCCTCCGGGCGGGGGATGAGGCGACCGCCGAACTGCTCGCCCGGGTAAATCGCGCCGGCTCGGTGTTTCTCAGCCACGCCCGGGTCGGCGGTCGCCACGCCATCCGCCTGGCGGTCGGCGGCACGCTCACCAGCCGGGCCGACGTTCTCAGCGCCTGGCGGGTGATCGCCGCCGCTGCGGGGGATCTGGTGCTCGTGTCGAAGGCGCGGGGGTGTCCGGCGGAGGAGCGGTGAGAGGCCGGCCCGAGGGACCGCCCCCCTTCTCCAGATTCCCGTGAGCGGGGAACTCTGGGGAATGTCTCCGCTCCCCGCCAACTGTCACGATCTTTTTCGCCCGTTTTTTCGATGAAACAGCTGACGTCTTCCCAACACCGAACATTCCACCACCAGCCCCGTATTGTTTGGTGCGACCGCTGTCGGCAGGGCTTTTACAGGGTGGCCGGGCGGGCGAGGAGCATCCATATCATGGCCAGAAAAGACTCACTTTTGAATCTCCGGACGATCCTTGTCCGCCGGCGCGATGCCCTCCGCAGCGCGCTGGCTGGCGACCTTTCGCTGCTTCGTGAACTGCATGGCGAGACGACGGGGGACGTCGTCGACGCCGCGCTCGACACCGCCCAAGACGAGATCAGCTCGCAACTGGCCGAGGTCGAGAGCCGCGAACTGGCCCACATCGAGAACGCGCTGCAGCGGATGAAGGGGGGTGAGTACGGAGTCTGCGAGATCTGTTCGAAGAAGATCCCGATGGCCCGGCTCGACGCTCTCCCTTACGCGACGATGTGCATCGAGTGCCAGCGCGAAATCGAGCGGAGCGGCGGGATGGCGGCGACCCGGGAGGCCTACGACGAATCCTCGGCCGATATCGAAATCGACGTCTCCTGATGCCTCGTCGGCCGTGTCACGGTCGGCGGGATTCCGAGGATGCCGCTTTCGGCCGGGCGAGCGCGGGTTCCCGCCGCCAAGGCCCGGGAGACGCCGCCCGGCCGTGGTCGGCGGTATGATGTCGCGGTCTCGCGTTCGCCTCCGAGAGCGTCACATCCATGGGCCCGATCCTGTCGTCCACCGTCTCCGTCCCCTCCCCCCCCCGACCACAGATGGGCGCCGCTGTCGGGGGCGTGTCGGTCGGCCGGTGGGGTGCCACACCGTTGACCCGGAGGGCGTGGTGGATCGCCCTGGTGCCCATGGCCGTGGTGGTGCTGGTGGGGCAGGCCTGCGGCGACGAGCCTCCCCCCCTGCAGTCGATCGCTCCTCCCATCATCGGCCCGCCGGGGGGTGAATCCGACGGCAACCCCCGGATCCTGGCCGATGCGGCGGGGAGGGTTGATCCGGCCCGTTCGTCGCGGCTCTCTTCCGACGAGCGCGACCGGCTCTATGCACAGGTTGAGCACGATGCGGAGGAGCTCGAGCGCCAAGGCGCGCAGCTCCGTCGCCTGACCATGCTGCTGCGCCCTTGTGTCGTGCACATCGACGCCCGCAAGCCGGCCCAGAAACCGACTCGGGGGGCGAAATCGGGCGACGAGGATGAGGCCGGATCGGGCGTCATTGCCCGCGTCTCCGATCGGCTCGTCGTGATCACCAACCGGCATGTCGTGCATGGCGCCGAGCTCGACAACATCGTCATCCGGCTCGACGACGGCCGCGAGCTGCGCCCGGTGCGGATGTGGACCGACCCGGCCACCGACATTGCCGTGCTCGCGATCACGGGCAACGACCTCGTCGCTGCCCGTCTCGCCCAGCGCGATGGCGTCCAGATCGGCGACACGGTGCTCGCCATCGGCAGCCCGTTTGGCCTCTCCCATTCGGTGACGCTTGGCATCGTGTCGGCGAAGGGGCGACGCGATCTCGAGCTCGGCGACGAGGGGGTCAAGTTCCAGGACTTCATCCAGACCGATGCTGCCATCAATCCGGGGAACAGCGGCGGGCCGCTGGTGAATCTCCGCGGCGAGGTGATCGGCCTCAACACCGCGATCGCCAGCAATTCCGGTGGCAGCGAGGGGATCGGGTTCGCCATCCCGGTGTCGATGCTGACTTTCGTCGCCCGGCAGCTTGTCGAGAACGGCGCCGTTGCTCGGGCCTATCTCGGCGTCACCCTCGACCGGACCTTTACGCAGAAGACCGCGGAACGGCTGGGGATGGTGCGGGCGGTGGGGGCAAGAGTGTCGGGAGTGACGAAGGGATCGCCCGCCGACACGGCCGGCATCCAGCCCGACGACGTGATCCTCGAGTTCGACGGGCAGCCGATCGACGACGACGACCACCTTGTCAGCCTCGTGAGCGTCACGCCCACCAATCGCAACGTGTCGCTGGGGGTGTTCCGCGGCCGCCAGCGGATCGAGCTCCAGACGCCGGTTGCCAGCCGTGAGCAATTCGAACCCCGCTGACGGGAAAGGGATGAGGATGGAGGGGATGGCGGCGAACATGCTCGGATGGCTCAAGGGGATTGCCCCGGGCTCTCGCTCGCTCCTCGATGCGTCGGCACGGAGGGTCGTCACCGAGATTGAGAGCTTGTCGGCCGAGATGGCGGGCTTGAGCGACGCCGCCCTGCGGCGCACGGCGCGATCTCTCTCCTACCGGGCCAAGGCGGGGGAACCGATCGAGTCACTGATGGTGGAGAGCTTCGCGGCGACGCGTGAGGCCGGACGTCGCGCCAACGGCATGCGGCATTACGACGTGCAACTCCTCGCCGGGGTGGCGCTGGTGCGCGGGGCGATCGTCGAGATGCAGACCGGCGAGGGGAAAACGCTCGTCGCCACCCTCCCGCTGGCCCTCTACGCCCTGTGTGGGAAGGGGGCCCATCTCGCCACGGTCAACGACTATCTCGCCAAACGCGACGCCGAGTGGATGGAGCCGATCTACCGTGTCCTCGGGCTGTCGGTCGGCATCGTCCAGTCGCAGATGGGGTTCGACGAGCGCCGCGAGGCCTACGCCAAGGATGTCACCTACGGCACGGCCAAGGAATTCGGGTTCGACTTCCTGAAAGACCGCCTCATGGGGCGCGAGATCGCGGAGGGGCGCGGCGACCTCGGGGCGATGCTCACCGGTGACGCCACGTCGCAGGCCGCGAAGCTCCTCCAGCGGCCGTATTGGTTCGTGCTGGTCGATGAGGCCGATAACGTGCTCATCGACGAGGCCCGCACACCGCTGATCATCTCTTCGCCGCCGGGCGAGGCCCAGGCGACCGAGGAGTCGTTATTCCGCTTCTCCGCCGGGGCCGCGGCGCTGCTCGACATCGACGAGGATTTCGAGGTCGATGTCCAAAAGCAGAGCTGCGAGCTTCTCGGGCCGGGGCGAAGTCGCGTCCGCGCCCTCGAGCGCCCCCCGCTCCTTGAGAGCTTGAGCCTCCTCGCGCTCTACGATGCCGTCGAACGGGCCCTGCGTGCCAAGCGGTTCTTCAACCGCGACCGACAGTATGTCGTCCGCGACGGCAAGGTCGTGATCATCGACGAGTTCACCGGCCGGGCCGCGGAGGGGCGGACCTGGCGGGACGGGCTCCATCAGGCGGTCGAGGCGAAGGAGGGGATCGAGGTGACGGTGCCCTCGGGGCACGCCGCCCGGATCACGATCCAGGATCTCTTTGCCCGCTGGCCGCACCTCGCCGGCATGACGGGGACGATCGCGACCAGCGCCTCCGAGATCAGCCGCACCTACGACGTGGGCGTGGCCGCGGTCCCGACCAACCGGCCCGCGATCCGCCAGCGCCTCCCCGCCGTCGTCTGCGCGATCCAGGGGGAGAAGTTCGAGCGGATCGTCGCCGAGACGGTCGCCATTCACGCCTCGGGCCGCCCGGTTCTGATCGGGACCCGCTCGATCGACAAGTCGGAGGAGCTCTCCCGCCTCCTCACCGCGGCCGGGTTGGAGCATACCGTGCTGAATGCTAGGCAAATCGATCGCGAGGCGGAAATCGTCGCCCGGGCCGGTCAGCCGGGACAGATCACCGTCTCGACAAACATGGCCGGCCGTGGCACCGACATCCGGCTCGGCGAGGGGGTGCCCGAAATGGGGGGCCTGCACGTCATCTGCACCGAGTTCCACGACTCGGCGCGGATCGACCGGCAGCTCGTCGGCCGCTGTGGCCGGCAGGGGGATCCCGGCACCTGGCGGCAGTATGTCTCTCTGGACGACGACATCCTCGTGGGGGGGTATGGTCCCGATCGGGCCCGACGCGTCGTCGCCAGGCTCCGGGCCGGGCTCGGCGGAAATCCGGAGCGGCTCCTCGCCTCATTCACAAAGGCGCAGCGCCTCGTTGAGGGGCGACATGTCCGACAGCGACGGGTGCTTGAGTATGTTGAGCGGCAACGCGCCGAGGCTCACATCCAGATGAGTCAGGATCCCTATCTCGATTCGGCCTCTTGATCCGTACGGTCATCCAACGGCCCATTTGCCCGGCCCGAATCACGCCCCAAGTTTGGCCCCAGGTTTCCCCCAGTTTGCCCCAGTTTGCCCCGCTTCGGCCGGCTGCTACCTGACCGGGGCCGCCACGAGGCGCCAACAGACTGGGGATCATGTCTTTGCCGCTGGATGCGGCGGCCGTCGAAAAATGTCAGGGATGACTTTTTCCACCGACGGCCAAGTTCGGCGTTGACTTCGCCCGCCCTGCCTGTGACCCTCCTGCCCCCCATTCCCCCGGGGGAGCGTGGAACAGTGTCGAGGAACGAGATGGATTCCAGCGGGCCGCTTCGATCCGCCGGTCCGCAGCATTTCGCCGCCGTCTGGCTGGTGGGGATGGCTCTCGCGCTTCCGATAGCGCGGCCGGCCTCTGCCGCGGAACAGGATCCACCCCCCCCCCTCTCCGCTGCCACGCCCGATGCCGGACCGGCCGAGGGAGCGGATCGACCACCGGACGATCTGGCGCCGCTGCCCGACGATCCCGGGACCGCCTTCGCCCCCCCCGCGCCGTTCCCGCCCGGCGGGGTCGACACGCTTCCCCCGTTCGCCGCCGATCCCCCCGCCAACGGTCCGGACCAGCGCGCTGCCGACGGGGTGGGGCCCCCCGGTGAGAGCCCGCTGGCCCCGGTCGGTGGATCGCCGCCGACATCCGCCGATGGGACAGTCTCCGTCCTCGTGCGGTCGGCGGCGCCTGCGGCGGTCGCCCGCGGCGCGACGAGCGGCCCTTTCCCCCCTTCCTCGACCGGGAGCCTGCCCCCAGCGCCGCCACGCACCGCGTTCCCTCCCCCCGCGGTTGGGCTGAATGTGGCTCCGCCGCCGAGCGCTCTGGCCAACCCGGCCGCCGATCTCGTCGCGCGGGGGCTCGAGCTGCCGTTTCCGCTCGTGGCCGGTAGCCCCACCGCCGACATCGCCCCGCCGCGCCCGTTGGCGCTCCTGGAGGCCCTGGAGCGGTCTGGCGACAGGACGCGCCGCCTCTGGATCACCCAGGCCTACTGGAAACTCGCCGCGGCCGCGGCGCGGGTGCGGTTCGCGGCCGAAGCCGAGGAGCGCCTGGCGCTGGTGGCGCCGGGGGGGAGCCCCGACGACCTCGAGCTCCTGGATCTCGCCACCGCGACGGCCCGCGGAGAGAGCGCCTCGGCGGGGGTCGAGCTCGTCGCCGCGCAGCAGGAGATCGTCGATCTGGTCCGGTTGCCGGTCACCGATCCCCCGCCGTGGCCGGTCGATCGTCCCCTCACAGCCGCCTACCAGACCCATTTCGACACGATCTTCGCCGGGCGGCCAGCCACCGGCAGGGTGCGGGCCATTCATCGGCAATTGCCGCTGCACTATGCGGCGGTGGTGGCACGGGCCGAGGCGGCCGTGACAGCGGAGCGCCGGTTCACCACCATCGAGGCCCTTCATGCCCAGGGGAGCCAGCCGATCGGCGCGGTCCTCTCCGCCCACGACGCGGTGACCAATCAGGGGGAGGCCTTCGTCCGGGCCGTTCGGGGCTACAACCTCGACATCTCCGAGTATGTCATGGCGGTGGCGGATCTCTCGGTTCCCGACGAGCAGTTCGCGATGATGCTTATCGGCCAGCCGACCCCGTGGCGGCAGCCGATGGCGGCGGTGCCTCCGTTTGCCGGCAATGACCGGGTAGTGCCCGTGGCCGGGCAGTCGTTCCCGGTGAGCCAACCGCCGCCGTCTCCAGACGTTTTCCAGGCCGGCACCCCCATTCTCCAAACGCCTCCGGCCGTCGGTCTCCCAGGGGCGAATCCGCTGGCGCCGGGCAGATTCGCTCCGCCCCCGAACGCGCCCGGGGGCGCCCCGTTCCCCCCCGCCGGCGCACCGTTCGGCGGCTGATCACCCCCTGTGGGCTGCCGGGGAATGCCAACAACGGCTTGCGTCAGGGCCCCGGGCCGCGATGATTCGGTATGGCCACTGCTCCCCTCACGCCGCTGTCCGCCCCGGCCGCACCGCCGCTGCCTTCGGGGCTGACTCCTGCCCCTGCCACGGTCCCGCTGAAAATCGGCCCGGTCGTCGTCGATCCGCCGATCCTTCAGGCGCCGATGGCCGGCTACACGAATTACGCCTACCGCCAAGTGGTGCGGGAGTTCGGGGGGGCTGGATTGCTCGCGACGGAGATGATCGCCGCCCGCAGCGCGACCTGGTTGGAGACCAATCGTGGTGAGCATCCGGACCGGTTGTGGGGGGTGAGGGATGAACCGCGGCCGCTGGCGGTGCAGATGTGGGACAACGATCCCGACAACCTCGCCCGCGTCGGTCGGCGGCTGGCGAAAGACTTCGGGGTCAGTGTCGTCGACCTCAATTTCGGCTGTCCGGTGCGTCAGGTGACGGTCAAGGCCCAGAGCGGATCGTGGCTCCTCCGCGACCCCGACCGGGTCGGTGCCATTGTCGCCCGCGTCGTCGAGGCGTGCGACGGCGTGCCGGTGACGGCGAAGATCCGGCTCGGCTGCAGCGACGATTGCCGCACGGCCATCGAGGTGGCGCAGCGCATCGAGGAGGCCGGGGCATCTTGCCTCACGGTCCACGGCCGGGTGGCGTCACAGTTCTTCTCCGGGGATGCCGATTGGAGCGCCATCGCCGCGGTCAAGCGGGCGGTTTCGCGGATGCCGGTGGTGGGAAATGGCGACATCGATTCCGCTGCCACCGCCGTGGCCCGGCTCCGGGAGAGTGGCGTCGACGGCGTCATGATCGCGCGCGAGGCGCTATCCCGACCATGGATTTTCGCCCAGACCGCCGCGCTCCTTCGCGGCGAACCCCTTCCCCCCGATCCCGGCCTCCCCGAACAAAAGGAGCTCGTGCTCCACCATTACGACCTTGTCTGCCGGCGATTCGGCATCGAGCGGGGAACGCTCCTGATGCGGAAGTTTGCCTGCGCCTATGCTCAGGGCCTCGCCGGGGCCAGGGAGTTCCGCGGGCGGGTGTCGCGCGTCGAGACCCGCGAGGCGTTTCTCGAAGTCATGCGGGTCTATTTCCCGTCGGCACAGGCGGGCCACCAGGAAACCGCATGACTCCCCCGCCTGCGAGGCTTCCACGAGAGGGAATATTTTTCGCATGAGGCTTTGTCAAAAAAGCCTTGGAGCGTAGAATGACTCGATGAACACCGCCTTCAATCCATCAACGACTTCGCAGTTTCCGGCCGACTTGGGGGCTTCCAAGCCGACTCCGGTGCCCCATGCCGAGAAGCGATCAGAATTGCGGGCCTCCGATTCGGTCCTCGTCGAACTGCTGCGGACCAACGGCCAGACCGGCGTTGGAGAACTGGCGTCGGCTCTGCGTGTGACCGCGACGGCGGTGCGGCAGCGGCTGGAGCGGCTGATGCGCGAGGGGATCGTGATGCGGGAGGTGGTGATCACTTCCGCCGATGGAGGCTCCTCCGGCGCGAGGCGGCGGGGGCGTCCGGCCCATGTCTACGGTCTCACCGAGAAGGGCGTGCGCACGGGGGGAGACAATTTCCGGGACTTGGCCGTGGTCCTGTGGAGCGAGATTCGCCGGGTGGAATCCCCGGAAGTACGGCGGGGGCTCCTCTCCCGCATCGGCTCGGCGATGGCGGGGCTCTATGAAGAGCAGGTCGCCGGCGGAACGCTCCACGAGCGGCTCGAGCGGGTAGCGGGGGTCTTTCGCGACCGCCAGATTACGTGTGCCGTCGAGTACACCTCGAAGCCAGACGGAGGCCAACTCGCCGTCCTTACCAATCACGTCTGCCCCTACCCGGAGATCGCCGAACAGGATCGGGGCATCTGCGCGGCGGAGCGACTGATGCTCCAAGATCTTCTGCACACCTCAGTGTCGCTGGCGAGTTGCCGTCTCGACGGCTTCGACTGCTGCCGCTTCGCCGTTGATGTCGGCTCGGAGGCTGCTGGAGACACCGGCGAGGCGTAATGCTTTTTTCCAGTTATTTTCCCGGCCCGATTTGTCGGTCCGGGCGTCTGTTGTTGGCCCCTTCCATCCTGCCGCGCGGCGGGGTCAATTGGTTCTCTCCCCATCTCCGGGGACCGCTCGATTCGAGGCTCTGGCCTCGCCGACTCGTTCACGAACACACTGCGGAGGATCACGCATGACCCAGCCCTGGATCGAAGGCCGCTTCGAAGAAAATCTCGTTCTCACCACCGTTGAGCAGGCGATCAATTGGGCCCGCCAGTCGAGCATCTGGCCGATGACCTTCGGGCTGGCCTGCTGTGCCATCGAGATGATGGCCGCCGGGGCGGGCCGCTACGATCTCGACCGGTTCGGCGCCGGGGCCTTTCGTGCCTCCCCGCGGCAGGCCGATCTGATGGTCGTGGCCGGGACGGTCACCTTCAAAATGGCCAGTCGCGTCCGTCGCCTCTACAACCTCATGCCTGATCCGAAATACGTGATCGCGATGGGGGCCTGCACCACCGGCGGTGGGCCGTACTTCAAGTGGGGCTATCACGTCGTCAAGGGGGTCGACCTGGTCGTTCCGGTCGACGTCTACGTTCCTGGCTGCCCGCCCCGCCCGGAGAGCCTCCTCGAGGGGCTGATGCGGATCCAAGACAAGATCGTCGGCCAGCGGATCGCCAAGCGGTCGGATGGTCTTGGCAAGATCGATGACGAACTGCCGATCCCCCATCACTCCGGCTATGTCACTTCCGCCGTCGCCGACGGCGCGCTTGTGTTCGATCACCAGAAGGTCCAGCCCTGAACGGGATCCTTTCCATGCAGCAGCACCAAGAACATCATCCGGATCAACTCGTCATCCGCGGCCTCCATGTCGCCGTCGAGGGGCAGGAGATCCTCAAGGGGGTCGATCTGACCATCGCCCGGGGTGAGATCCACGCGCTGATGGGCCCCAACGGCTCCGGCAAGAGCACGCTCGGCTATGCCATTATGGGCCATCCCTCCTATGAGGTGACCGCCGGCACGATCGAACTGGTCGACGCTGACGGAGCCCGGCACGATCTCCTCGCCATGGAGCCAGACGAGCGGGCGCGGGCGGGGGTGTTTCTTGCCTTCCAGCGGCCGATGGCGATCCCCGGGGTGCGGCTGGCCGACTTCCTCCGCCACGCGGTCACCAACGTCCGCAATCCGGAGCGGAAGGAGGGGCAGGAGCTGATGCCGATGAAGGATTTCCGCTCCGAACTCAAGGCGAAGATGGCGGAGCTCTCGATCGATTCCGAGTTCGCGCGTCGATACGTCAACGAGGGCTTCTCCGGCGGCGAGATGAAGCGGGCCGAGATCCTCCAGCTGGCGATGCTCCAGCCCCGGTTCGCGATTCTCGACGAAACCGACAGCGGGCTCGATGCCGACGCCGTCCGGCTCGCCAGCCAGAGCATCGCGAAGATCGGCGGGGCCGCCGGCGGGGCCGCCAGCGGTGCCGCTGCGATGGGGATCCTTATCATCACTCATCACGAACAACTCCTCGAGCACAACGTGCCCCACCGGACGCACGTGATGCTCGGTGGCCGGATCGTCGAATCGGCGGGGGCCGAGCTCGCTGCCGAGCTCCACAAGCGGGGCTACGAGCGGATCCGTGCTGCCTATCCCGATGCGGCCGCCGCGGAGCGCGCGATGGAGAATGCAGCGAAAAACCCCGAGGCTGCCGGCGTCTGACGGTGCCCTCCGCGGCCGGCCTTCCCTGCCGGTCGATCAAGAATCCTGCTCGATTTCCCGCTTGCCCAGAGGTCTGCAGTCATGGCCACCGACACCAATGAATCGAGCACCCTCGCCCTCGGCGAGATCAACAAGTACGACTTCCGCACCGATTCGCCGGCGGTCTTCAAGGCCCGTCGTGGCATCGACGCCGATATCGTCTCCCAGATCTCGGAGATGAAGCGCGAGCCGGCCTGGATGCTTGATTTCCGCCTCAAGTCGCTCGAGCTCTTCAACAGCCGCCCGATGCCACACTGGGGCGGAGACATCGGCATCGACTTCCAGGAAATCTTCTATTACCTCAAGCCGACGGATCACCAGGGAAAGACCTGGGACGACGTGCCGGAGGAGATCAAGAAGACGTTCGAGCGCTTGGGGATCCCCGAGGCGGAGCGGAAGTTTCTCTCCGGGGTGAAGGCGCAGTTCGAGAGCGAGGTGGTCTACGGATCGCTCCAGGAGGATCTGGCGAAGAAGGGGGTGATCTTCACCGACACCGACACCGCCGTCCGCGAGCACCCTGACCTCCTGCGGGAGTACTTTGGGAAGATCATCCCCCCGACCGACAACAAGTTCGCCGCGCTCAATTCGGCGGTCTGGTCGGGCGGTTCGTTCATCTACGTCCCCAAGGGGGTGTCGATCGAGTTCCCACTCCAGGCCTATTTCCGTATCAACGCCGAGAGCATGGGGCAGTTCGAGCGGACGCTGATTATCGTCGATGAGGGGGCCCATGTGCACTACGTCGAGGGCTGCACCGCCCCGATGTACACGACCGAGAGCCTCCATTCGGCGGTCGTCGAGGTGATCGTGAAGAAGCACGGCCGCTGTCGCTACACGACGATCCAAAACTTGGCCAACAACATCTACAACCTCGTCACGAAGCGGGCCGTCTGCCGCGAGGCCGCGACGATGGAATGGATCGACGGCAATCTCGGCAGCCACCTGACGATGAAATATCCGGCCGTGTGGATGACCGAGCCGGGGGCCCACGGGGAGATCCTCTCGATCGCTTTCGCCTCGGCCGGCCAGCATCAGGATGCCGGCGCTAAGCTCGTTCATGCCGCCCCTCACACCAGCGGCCGCATCGTCTCCAAGAGCATCTCGAAGAACGGCGGCCGGGCGAGCTACCGTGGGCTGGTGAAGGTCGAGGCGGGGGCTCGGAAGAGCAAGTCGAGCGTCGTCTGCGACGCGTTGATCCTCGACGATCGCAGCCGGAGCGACACCTATCCCTACATTGAGGTCGAGGAGCAGGATGTCTCGATCGGTCACGAGGCGAGTGTTTCGAAGATCGGTGAGGAGCAGCTCTTCTACCTCACCAGCCGCGGCCTCACCGAAGCCGAGGCGAGCACGATGATCGTTGGCGGCTTCATCGAGCCGCTCGTCAAGGAGCTCCCGATGGAGTATGCGGTGGAGATGAACCGACTCATCCAACTGCAGATGGAGGGGTCTGTCGGGTGAACCCCGGTCGACCAACGACGAACACAGCATGACGACCGCCACCCCCACTCCCCCTGCCACGATCCCCGCTCTGACGGGATTTGACCGCCATCTCCTCGACCGGCTGCTGGCTGGTTCGTCGCTCCCCGACTGGGCCATCGCGCTTCGCCGGGCTGCGGTCGATCGGCTCACCGCTCTCTCCCTCCCCGGCCGGGGAGAAGAGAACTGGATGCGGACCGACCTGCGGATGTTCCAACCGCGCGCCTGGGTTGGTGCGGCGGAGCAGACCACGGCCCCTGGGGGACCGCTCCCCGAGGCTCTTCTTGAGTCGGCCACGCAGGCGGCCGCCGCGGTGGCCGGTACCCAGGCCTTCGGTGGCCGGATCGCCTCACTCGACGGGCATGTCGTCCGCGACGAGCTCGATCCGGCTCTCGCCGGGCGGGGAGTTCTGTTCGGTACCCCGGAGCGGATCCTGGCCACTCACGGGGAACAACTCCGTGCGCGCTGGTTCTCCGCCGTCGATGGCGGCGCGGACTGGTTCGCCGCCATGCATGCCGCCTTCCACCGTGCCGGGGCCGTGCTGTGGGTGCCCGCCGGGGTGCGGCTGACCGCACCGCTCCATGTCCTTTCCGCGATCAGCCCCGGTGGCCTCGATACGAGCCATGTCCTCGTCGTCCTCGACGAGGGGGCAGAGGCGACTGTGCTCACGGAGACGGTCGGTGGGGGCGACACGGGCGCCGACGGCGGCCTCCACTGCGGAGCCACCGAGATCGTCGTCGGTCGCAAGGCGTCGCTGCGGATGGTGAACCTCCAGAATTGGAACCGCGGGGTGTGGCATTTCGCCCGCCAGCGGGCCGTTGTCGAGGCCGGTGGCAAGCTCCAGTGGACGCTCGCCGCCCTGGGAAGTCGGCTGTCGCAGGTCCAACAGGATGTCGCGCTGGTCGGTCGCGGCGCCGACGCCCAGGTCAACGGTGTGATGTTCACTGAGGGACGGCAGCAACTGGTCTACAACACGCTCCAGCACCACATCGCACCGGGTTGTCACAGCGATCTCCTCTACAAGGGGGCGCTTCAGGACCGCTCGCGGTTGGTGTGGCGCGGAATGATCAAGGTCGACAAGGCGGCTCAAAAGACCGACGGCTATCAGCGGAACGACACGCTCATGCTCTCGCGCGAGGCACGCTCGGATTCGATTCCCGGCCTCGAGATCGAGGCCGACGATGTCCGTTGTACCCACGGCGCGACCAGTGGCCGGGTCGATGAGGAGCAGATCTTCTACGCCCAGGCCCGGGGGCTGACAGCCGACGAGGCCGCCAGGCTCGTTGTCGCTGGATTCTTCCAGCAGGTGTTTGACCGGATCACGATCCCCCCGGTGCGCGAGGCGCTCTCGGCGGCGATCGGTGGGCGGATCCGACGGGTCTCCTGACGGACTGGCCGCCGTCCTTGTGGTGGCTGGCGGAAGTGCCGGGTCTGTCGGCGGCGAAAAAACGAACGCTGGCGAGAGTGGCGTGGCTGGAATCCGATTCCGGGAGGATGAGCGATGGCTGATTTCGTACGGGTGGCCACGGCAGGCGAACTGCCCGATCCGGGGTCGACCGTGGTTGAGGTCGATGGCGAATTGATCGCGCTGTTCCATGTCGAGGGGGCGTACTACGCGCTCGACGACGTCTGCACCCATGACGGCGGGCCCCTCGGCTCAGGGGAGATCGTCGGTCACAAGGTCGCCTGTTCCCGCCATGGTGCGAAGTTCGACATCCGTACCGGAGCGGCGCTCTCGATGCCGGCAGTCCGGGCCACCCGGGCTCACGATGTGAAAGTCGAGGACGGTGGAGTGTGGGTGCGGCTGCGGAGCGGCCACGGTGTCGACGGCCCGGTTGCCCAGTCCCCGGTCGCGAAACCGGCCACGGGCTTCCCGATCGCTCCGCCCGCCGCCGCCCTGTCGTCGACAGGGGGCGCCGTCACGGCTCCGTCTGCCACCGCCGCCGGAGCCCTCTGCGAGGACAGCGTCCGAGAACTGCTCAAGCAGGTCAAGGATCCGGAACTGTTTGTCAACATCGTCGATCTGGGGCTGATCTATGGCGTCACCCTCACCCCTTCGACCGAGACGCCCGGCAAGCAGCAGGTGTCGGTCGACATGACGATGACGAGCCCGGCCTGCCCGGCCGGTCCGCAACTCATCGGGGATACGAAGCGGACGGTCGCGGCCCATCCGGAGGTGGCGGGCGTGGAGGTGCGGATCGTCATGGAGCCCCCTTGGACTCCCGACCGCATGACCGATGACGCCCGCGATCAACTCGGCATCTTCTGAAGGGCGACTTCCCCGTGAGGGTCGTGCTCCACGAATGGTGTTGTTCCGGTGGGCTGCGGATGCCGGAGGCGGCTGCTCTCTTCGGTGAGACCGGGGGCGTGCCGACCGGCCTCGCCGTCGAGGGGCGGGCGATGCTCGCGGCGCTGCTCCACGATGGTCTTCGGGCCGACGACCTCGAACTCACGCTGCTCCTCGATGGCGCCGTGGACGTGCCGCTCACCCCGGGACTCGGCCGCGGTCGGGTGACGGTGATCCGCGTGCCGGACGGAGCGGAGCGTCACTGCCTGGCGGAGGCGGCTGCCGCGGCCGATTGGACGGTGGTCGTAGCGCCGGAGACCAACGGCATCCTCGCCGATCGCGTCGCCTTGGCCCGTGCGGCGGGAGGGCGTGTAGCCGCTGCCGACGGCCCGTTCATCACGCTCGCCGCCGACAAACAGGCGACCGCACTCTCCCTGGCGGCGGCCGGCGTGGCTATCCCCGCCGGGGTTTTCCTTCCGGCCGGTGAACGGCTCCCCGATGCCTTCCGACGGCCGGCTGTCGCCAAGGCCCTCGATCGGTGTGGCGGTGATGGTCTTGTCGTCCTGCCGCGGGGCGGGGAGCTCTCCCCTGCCCTGATTCCCAGAAGGGTCGAGGCGTTCGTCGCCGGTACGCCAGTCGGGGTCTCCTGCCTTTGCGGACCGGCGGAAACGATCGTCCTGCCGCCGGTCCGACAGCGGTTCTCCGCGGGGATCCATCCCGGCTACCTCGGTGGCGATCTGCGGCTCGAGTCCCTCCCCCGTAACCGGGCCATGGCCCTGGCCCGGAGGGCCATCCGTGGCCTCGAATCGCCCTCCCGGCGGGCCCGCGGCGGGGTGGGTGTCGACATGATCCTCGGCGATCGAGAGGATGGCGGGGATGATCGTGTCCTCGAGATCAATCCACGGATGACGACGTCGTTTGTCGGGCTTTCCACCCTCGGCACCGCGAGCCTCCTGCGGGCGATGCTCGCGGTGGCGGAAGGGGGACCGTTCATCTGGCCCGGGATGGCAACGGGAAGAGATGGTGTTTTCACCGTCGACGGCGGCCGAGTCGGGCGCGGTGACGTGGAGCATGGGGGGAGCGATGGGCCACCAGCGCCGTGATCAGCCAGCCGGCGGTGTCCTCGCCTTCGATGTCGGCGGCGCCAATCTCAAGGCAGCCGATGGTCGCGGGCGGGTGCATGCCGAGACGTTTGAACTGTGGCGCCGCTCAAACGAGCTCGCCGATCGTCTCACGGCGATCGCGGCCGCGTGGCGTCCTGGGAGGATCGTCGCCACGATGACCGGCGAGATCGCCGACTGCTATCCCGACCGGCCGGCGGGGGTCGCGTCGATCGTTGCCGCACTCCAAACTGCCGCTTCCGCCGCGGCGGCCGAACTCGGCATCTACCTCGTCGACGGCCGGCTCGTTGCCCCTGAGATTGCGATCGCCGATCCACTCGCGGCCGCGGCCTCAAACTGGCATGTCCTGGCAAGGCTGGCCGCCGCCGTGGCCGAGTGTGACCGCGGATTGCTCGTCGATGTCGGCTCGACGACGACCGACATCCTTCGCTTCGATCAGCGCCGACCGCTCCCCCTGGCGACCGACGACGCGGGCAGGATGGCCAGTGGCGAGCTGGTCTACACCGGGATCGAACGGAC
>CAMBFA010000078.1 GCA_945865325.1 Candidatus Kuenenia stuttgartensis | reverse complement strand
GCCAACCTCGGCGATCGTGATCCCTTCCACCTCCGGGGCCGCTAGCGGCACGAAGCCCGCACCGGGCAGCGCGGGGCGGACGACGACCTCGAGGGGCGGGGGCGGGCTTGAAGCGGCTTGGGGCGGCGGGGCAGGCTCATGCGCGAGCGGAGCCGATCGAGCTCGACGGTCAGCCGCCGGAGGCGGAGCTAGATTCCCGGTGAGATGGTCCTGCCAGAGCCGGGCGGCTCGAGCGAGATGCTCGGCCGTGGGCTTGCCTGACGGGCAGGGTCCCAAAGATTGGAACCGCCCACCGATCCAGACGCGGGCGTACCCGCGGTCGACCCGCACTTCGGGGGCCGCCCCTGCTCGTCTTCTGCCCATCGCGAACCTCCTACAAGGCCAAACAGCGATTCGCTGTTTGGATTCGCTGATTTCTCAGCCGATGCCTGTAGGCTCGCCGGACCAACCGGCGGTATCACGATGCTAAAAACAAGCCACTTCCAACCAGTCGGGGCGACAGGATTTGAACCTGCGACCTCTTGACCCCCAGTCAAGCGCGCTAGCCAGACTGCGCCACGCCCCGATTTCGTCGACAAGCAGGCGCAGCTCTCGCTTCTCTGCCAGACGACCGCCACACTATCGCACAAACACCCCCCGCCGGCAACACGAACCTGCCCAGTCGCCCGCCCAGTCGCCCGCCCAGCCACTCTTCCAGGCTCCCTTCCAGCCACTCTCCCTGGCTCGCAAACCACAGCCACTCCCTCCCCCACACCACCCGAAACTCAAAGCTCACGACCACGCCATGGCCGCCACACCTCTTCCCACGCCCCACCACCCCACGCCCCACCTCACCTCTTCTCATCAAGCCAGCCCCCCTCCCGTCACCCTCCCCCACACCCTCCCCTTCTCCACCCGACTCGCGCTCGCCATCCGCGCTAAGCGCACCCCCGCCTGCGTCGGCCTCGACCCACGCCGCGAATCTCTCCCCCCAGCCCTCGGCGCCGCTGCCATCGATGATCCCGCGGCCCTCGCCAAGCTCTACACGAGCTTCTGCCGGGACGTCATCGACGCCGTCGCCCCCCATATCCCGATCGTCAAGCCGCAGCTCGCCTGCTTCGAAGCCCTCGGCCCCGCCGGCATGATGGCACTGGCCGACACCATTCACTACGCCCACGCCCGCGGGCTGCTCGTTCTCGCCGACGGGAAGCGGGGCGACATCGGCTCCACCGCCGAAGCCTACGCCGACGGCTGGCTCGCCGGCCCCTGGGGCTGCGACGCCCTGACCATCAATCCCTACCTCGGCCTCGACTCGATCGCCCCCTTCGTGACCACCGCCAAAGCCCGCCACGCCGGCCTGTTCGTTCTCGTCAAAACCTCAAACCCCGGCAGCCGCGACTTTCAGGATCTCGAAGCCAACGGCTCCCCCCTCCACGAACATGTCGCCGCCGGCGTCGAACACCTCGCCGCCGACACCCTCCCGCCCGGAACGAGCGACGCTCCCGGACAGCACGCCTACGGCCTCGTCGGCGCCGTGGTCGGCGCCACCTGGCCGAAGCAACTCGACACCCTCCGCGCCGCCATGCCCCACGTCTGGATCCTCGTTCCCGGATTCGGCAAACAGGGGGGACGGGCCTCCGACGTGCGTGGGGCCTTCGACGCCAAGGGTCTGGGGGCGATCGTTGTCAGCGCCCGCGACGTGATCTTCGCCCACAGCCGCCCCGACATGAATGCCGCTCTGGCCGAAAGCCAATGGCAGACCGCCGTCGAACGCGCCTGCCACGACATGATCGAGCGGATCGCCGCCGATACCCCCGCCGGCAAACTCCGCGACTGAGCCCTCGCAGCCGCGGGGCCGGCGCGATCGTCATGGCCGGCTCGGCCGGCAGGCCCTCACCGAAGGCCCGTGCGGAGCCCGCCAGGGCCGCGGGCTTCAGGCCTTCGCTTCTTGGATCAGGCGCGAGAGGAGCGGCAGCAGCTGCTTCTTGCGGCTGACGACATTTTTGAGGGAGTAGAGACCGCGGTCGAGACGCGGATAGTTGATCTCCTCCCACGCCTCCGATTCCCGGGAGAGGAGGAGGAGCGAACCATTGCTGACGACGTCGGTGACCAACAGCGCCGAGAAGTCGAGCTTGTGACCGGTGGCGAAGTCCTCGAGGGCCGTGCGCAGGTCGTCTTTCCGCTCCCAGAAGAGATCGAAGCCGGTTTCCTCGATCTGCGAGATCGAAAACCGTACGCCCTGCTCGGAGAATTCCTTGCAATCCTCGCTGATCACACCGGCCGGCGTGCTCGACCGCAGCGCCGACCCGATCTCGAAGAACTCGCGGGCGTACTGATCGAGATCGATCGCACACAGCCCGCGCAGCCAAGCGAGGATGTCGCGGTCGATGTCGGTCGTCGTCGGGGATCGCAAAAAGAGCGTGTCGGAGATGATTCCCGACGCCAGACACAGGGCGATCCCCGGCTTCGGCTCGATCCCCGATGAGCGGAACTGCCGGGCGACGAGCGTGCAGGTCGACCCCACCGGCTCGTTGATGAAGCGGATCGGCTGCTGCGACTTGAGCCCACCACCGAGGCGGTGATGGTCGAGCACCTCGACGATCTCGGCGTCCTCCGCCCCGCTCACCGCCTGGGCGAGCTCGTTGTGGTCGACGAGGACGAGCTTCTGCCGCGGCGGATTGATGAGATCCGACTTGAACGACAGGCCAATGAGGCAGCCGTCGTCGTCCACAACCGGAAACACCGGCTGCGGTGATCGCTCGACCACCGCTCTGGCCTCGACGATGCTCGCCTTCCCGGACACCGTGACGAAGTCGGTGTCGACGACCGGATCGATGAAATTCGACGACTTGATCCGGAGGGTCGTGTTGACGGTGTCGAACGGGCTCATGATCACCGACACCCGGCGGAGCCTCGCCAGCTCCACCAGCCCCGACGAGAGCTTGAAGCCCCCCGTCAGCACCAGCGCCCTGACCCCATGCTCGATCGCCGGGAGCTGGATCGTCGGCCGGTCGCCGCAGACGACGATCAGCCGGTCGGCCGGGTATTGCTGCATCCGGTCGGTGAACCCCTCGGCGCTCATCGCCCCGACCATCACCAGGAGCTCGTCGCGCTGCTGCGGATCGAGGACGTGCTGGAAGCTCCCCCCGAGCACGTCGTGGATCTTCTGGAGACAGGTCGTCACCGTCCGCGATTTGATCGAATCCCCCTCGTCATGGAAAAACAGATCCATGAGATTCAAAACCGAGAGGACGCCGACCACCTTCCGATCGCTGCCAACAACCGGAATCGCCCGCAGGTCGGCCCGCTGCATTCGCTGGTAGGCCTCGTGAAATGAATCACCGAACGAGGCCGTCACGATCTCCCGACGGCAGACATCCTCCGCGGAAGGCCGGACATCCATCACGATCCGTGGCGCCGCCACACCGGCCCGGTCGAGGACGTATTCGGTGCGCTTGTTCGGCGCCCCGCAACAGGCCGCAATGGCGTCGGGACGGGTCGTCTGCTGGAGGAGATCGGCATAGGCGATTGCCGAGCAGATGGCATCGGTGTCGGGATTGCGATGCCCGAAGACGAGAACACTCATGATGGGATTGCGAGTGGGAAGCGCGGGGTGGGAAGCGCAGGCGGGACGGTGAGCGCAGGCGGGACGGTCGGCGGCGGCGGAGCGCGGCGGGAAAGACGGGGGTCAGACCTCGCCGGGGGCTTGCGTCCAGCAGGCGAGCGACGGCTCCCAGGCGTGGAGCTCTTCCGACTTGAAATAGATCGAAATCTCGCGCGAGGCCGACTCAGGGGAATCGGAGGCGTGAACGAGGTTCATCTGCCGGCTGGCGCTGTAGTCGCCCCGGATCGTTCCGGACGCCGCCTTCAGGCCGCTGGTCGCCCCGAGCATGTCGCGGACGACCCGCACCACCTCCGGCCCGGCAAACACGCAACCGACGACAGGCGAGGCGGTGATGAACTCCTCCAGCCCCGGATAAAAGGGCTTCGAGACATGCTCGGCGTAGTGCTGCTTCGCCATCGCGGGGGTGATCCGCAGCATCTTCATCGCCACCAGCCGCAGCCCTTTGTCGTCGAACCGGGAGAGGATCCGCCCGAGCAGGCCACGCTGGACGCAATCAGGCTTGAACATCACGAACGTCAATTCCATCGCTGCAAATCTCCGAAAACGGGACGGGGAAAAGGGCTCCGGACGGAGCCAACGGAGGCACTGGCCCGATCAAACGGACGGGCCGGCGGGGCATTCCAACAGGCCTGCAGTTTAACGGCCCGTGGAAAAAGTCATCCCCGACCTTTTTCCACGTGGATTTCCACTTGGAAAACCTCCGGTTTTTCTTGAGTGCTGCGGACTCGCGCCCGCCTCGTGCGGTCGGGCCGGCACTTTTTACCCAGCCTGCTCCGGGCTGCCGCGCGAGGCTCCCAACCCGAAACACCCCTCTCAAGCCCCTTTTTCCAGCTCGCGGAGGAGAAACTCCCGGTTGCCTTCGAGAAGGGTCGGCTCGGCGAGCAACTCCTCGAGCGTCAGCCAGTAGATCGACTCGACCTCAACCGGATGGGCCACCAGCTCCGCGGCCGGATCGAGGTTGACCGTCCACCACGACAGCGCGGTGCCCCACGGGGTGACGCTCTGCCAGACACAGGCCAGCGCCTCGACGTCGGCCTGCAATTCCTCGCGGCACTCGCGAACCACCGCCTCCCGCTCCTCTTCCCCCGGCTCGACATGCCCCCCCGGGAAACAGACCCGGCCCGGCGCGGCGACCGCCCGCCCCCGCCGGATCGCCAGGAAGCGGTCGCCCCGCCGCGCGATCGCCACGACGCCACGCTTCGCCGTGGCCCCCATCGCCGGATCGCGTCGCTCGGTGGACTTCATCAAAGGGCTCTGCCAACAGGCTCTGGGGGGATACAGGCAGGCTCGTGGACGCCCGGCAGCGACCGGCTTTTCATCGCCAAGCCCACGGAAATGCCCCTGGCAGGCGAGATCGGCGCCGAATCGACCCCACTAGACTACATTAAATGGCTTGCCGACGAGGCATCCGCCCACCGTATCCCGCCGGAAACGCCGATGGACACGTCCCCCCGCGACAACGGTTCCAATCCCAAAATCCCCGTTCAGGGGGGCGCCAACGACGACGGATTCCCCAAGCCGAATCCGGGTGGGGGCCGGCCCCTCGGCATGCCGGCGATCATCATGCTGGCGCTGGCCGCGCTCGCCCTGGTGACGATCGTGATCCGCGAACAGGCCGGCAGCGTCACCCCCGTCTCCTGGGATGAGTTCGTCCGGGAGGTGAAGGCCGGGAATGTCGCCGAGGTGCGGATCTCCGGCAACTCCCTCGAGGGGCAATTCAAGGGCAAGGCCGCGGAAACCGGCACCGGCGAGGTCGGCGGAGGAGCGCCGCGCACCTTCCAGATCGAGATCTCCCCCTACCTCGGTGAGGGGCTCAGCGAGATGCTCCTGGAGCACGAGGTGAAGACGACCGTCCGCCAGCCAGCCGACGGCACCGGCCTCCTCCTCGGCCTCTATATGCTCGTTCCCCTCCTCCTCATGGCCGGCTTCTGGATCACCCTGCGGCGCGCTCGCGACCCGCTCGGCGGTTCGGGGTTTCTCGGAGGATTCAACAAGTCGCCCGCCAAACGCTACGGTTCCAGCGATCGGCAGGTGACGTTTTCCGATGTCGCCGGCCTCGAGCAGGTGAAGGAGGATCTCAAGGAAATCGTCGACTTCCTCAAAGACCCGCGCCGCTTTCAGCGCCTCGGGGGCCGCGTGCCGAAGGGGGTGCTGTTGATGGGCCCGCCGGGCACCGGCAAAACGCTCCTCGCCCGGGCCGTCGCCGGCGAGGCGGGGGTCCCGTTCTTCTCCATTTCCGGCAGCGAGTTCATCCAGATGTTCGTCGGCGTCGGCGCGTCGCGCGTGCGCGACCTCTTCAAGACCGCCAAGGACGCTTCGCCGGCGATCCTGTTCATCGACGAGATCGACGCCGTCGGACGCCACCGTGGCACGGGGCTCGGCGGCGGCCACGACGAGCGTGAGCAGACCCTCAACCAGATCCTCTCCGAGATGGATGGCTTCAGCCCGTCGGAGGCGGTGATCGTGCTCGGCGCCACGAACCGGCCCGACGTCCTCGACCCCGCCCTTCTCCGCCCCGGTCGCTTCGACCGCCACGTCACCGTCGACCGCCCCAACCACAAAGCCCGGCTGGCGCTGTTTCGCGTTCATACGAGAAAAGTCCCCCTCGCGGCCGACGTCAATCTCGACCGGCTCGCCAGCGGCACGGTGGGGCTGACCGGGGCCGACATCCGCAACCTCGTCAACGAGGCCGCCCTGTGGGCGACGCGCCACGACAAGGACGCCGTCGATTCCTCCGACTTCGACTACGCCCGCGACAAGGTCCTGATGGGCCCGAAGCGCGAAGAGGTGCTCGTTGGCCGTGAGAAGACGATGACCGCGTATCACGAGGCGGGGCACGCCCTCGGCTCATGGCTCCTGCCGGGCGTCGACAACCTCCACAAGGTGACGATCATCCCCCGCGGCCGGGCCCTCGGCGTCACGCAACTGGTGCCGGAGGAGGATCGGATGAACATCGGCCAGTCCGATCTCGAAAACCGGCTCGTCTTCATGCTCGCTGGGCGCGCTGCCGAGAAGCTCGTCTTTGGCGAATACTCTGCCGGCGCCGAGAACGACCTTGTTCAGGCCACGCGCTTGGCCCGGCGAATGGTCGCCCACTGGGGAATGAGCGAGAAGGTCGGGCCGGTGGCCTGCCACGGCTCGAACGAACACCCCTTCCTCGGCCGCGATGTCTATGAGCAGCGCGAGTTCAGCGACCACACCGCCCGCGTCATCGACGACGAGGTGACACGGATCCTCGGCGAGGCCGCTATCCGCGCCACCAAACTCCTCTCCGACAACCGCGACAAGCTCGACCGGCTCTCTGCGGCTCTCGAGGAGCGCGAGATGCTCGACGACACCGACATGGTGGGGATCGTCGGCCCCGCCGCCCCGCGCCGGTCGGAGGATCAGCCCTCCGCCACGCCGCTCCCCCCGCCGCCACTCCCCGGTGCCGTTCCTGCCGCCCGCGACTGACGCTACGCCGGCCGCGCCTTTCACCCCGCCCGTTCGTGGCCTCCTCCCCTCCCCGCCATGCTCGCCCACTCCGTTTTCTTTCGGCTCAAGAACCGTTCCCCGGCCGCGATCGAGCGCCTCATCGCCGCCTGCCGTGACCACCTCTCCGGCCACCCCGGCGAGGTCGTCTTCGCCGTCGGCGGCTGTGCCCCGTACGACCGGCACGTCAACGACCGCGACTGGCAAGTCGCCCTCCACATCGTGTTTGACTCGCGCGCCGCCCACGACACCTACCAGCAGGCCCAGCGGCACGAGATCTTCATCGCCGCGCATGCCGACAACTGGGAGCAGGTCCGCATCTTCGATGCCGATCTCTCCGTCTGCAACAGCTGAGAGCGTCGCGCCTGAAAACTCCGGTTCGTCACCCTGGCCCGCCTTGGAAATCCTGATCCAGTCGGCATGAAGGTCTACGCCCATTCAGGCCGAAGGGCCGCCTCTGATCACGCTGGCCGTGACAGCCTTCGTGACGGATGTTGACCAATCGAGTCGAGTCAACGTGCAACGCGAGAGTCGGCCCCAGTCGTTGCATCAGACGACGATAGCCCGCGACAACCTTCCCGCTTCGATTGACGAGACGAGATCGTGGATCAGTTCCGCAAACTGTCGAGCCTCTTCCATCCGTTCCCGCGCGTAAGTCTTGTCGAGGAATTGTTGTCGCAAGGCAGGTTCATCGACATCGGTCCTGTCCAGAAACAGCTCGTAAGAATCCAGAACCTCGGTCGCCGTTTTCGCCGACCGAGGGCTAACTTCCCCGACTTCTTTGATCCGTTCCCGTGGTGTTTTCGCCACAAGTTCGAGAACATCACCAGGGCTCACCGTACCCTTGCGGCGATATGTGGCCAGCAGCGTCACGATGCCCGAATAGCACGTCAACAGGCGAGAGTGCGAGAGCTTGTAGTGCGTGAGCTTCCTTTTCGCTTTGGCGGCCTCGTCGGCATCAGAGGTGCGATTCTCGTAGTTGACGCAAAACGTCCGCCAGAGACGCAGAATGTCGTTGACGAGAAACGTGGGCTGGAACTTCAACGAGTGGTCCTCGTAGTCGCCGAAATACGCCCAGATGACCGTTTCGACGGCCTGGGCATATACGGTTCTGCCCATGAGCGGACGACTCTTGAGGAGCAGAAGCAATCTCGCGGTGAACGTGTTGAGGTAGTCGTCGTCGTCCGAGCCGATGGCATTCGCGAGCTGCGACCCGGTATAGCATTCCAGGTATTTGCCGCCACCGGAAAACTCGGGCAAGCCGAGCGATCGCGTCAGCTCGATGAGTTGTGCCTTGAGGCAGATCTGGTCAAGGTTCTTGAGCACGGGCTCGGTTTGGCGGCGGCTACCGGGGCCGCCGAGCTTTCCATCGTCTGCAGCTGGTGATTCGGCACTGACGATGAACAGGTCCAAGTCGCTGTGCTCACTGGCTTCACCTCGTCCATAAGACCCCGTTGCGTAGACCGTGGCACGGGGGCCGTAGCGAACTTCGCAGGAATTACCTCCATCTGCGGCCGGGGACAGGAGCGCGGCTTCGATGTGCGAAAAGCGTTCGGCGGTGTGGGCCTGGCGCGCCTCGAGAGACTGTCCCATCCGTCACCACTCCATGATCTTCGCGAAAACCTCGGCTTGTTCGCGAGCGTCGTCCAAAGCGTTGTGGGTGTGTGGGGAGTCGGAGCAGAGATGAGCCGGAAGCTTTGACTTGGACGCCTCTGAAATGGATCGCTTGGCCTTCACGGCAAATGCAGTCTTGATGTCAAAGCAAGAGGAGTGGCCGAAAGGAGAGCCCGTGCGGGAGAACCGCACGAAGTACCAATAAAGCCACGTCCAATCGAAGCTCAGCGGAAACGCGACCAAGATCGGGCGACTGGGACCGCACTGCTGGCGAACCCATTCAGCCGCTTCGGTCATGGCGACGACCGGATCCGTACCGACGCGAAGCAAGTGCTCCCGATCCAGCAAATTGATTCGCAAAGCCTCGGGCTCAAACTCTTCCGAGATCGGCCGCAATTCCCGATAGAAGGAGACTTCTGCTCCCGTTGGCCGAGAAAAAGATCCGCCGACCTGGCGGCCGGCCACGACCAACGCGAACGAGAGAAGCGAGTAGGGCCCAGGGATCGGGCCGTCGGTCTCGATGTCGGCGGAGAAATAGATGTCGGCGGGTAGCGACGCAGACGCACCAACCTCGGCCGCCAAGCTGGCGGCCGGCATGTCTTGCCATCCCGGCACGACGGATCGGTTCGACATGGGCCTTGCTGTCATTCGACACTCCTTCGGCATCGTAGCCCGAAGCCGGCGATGCCGCCAAGCCCGGTGCCAGGAACGGCCTCCTAGACGTCGTCAGACGACGGACAGTCGTCGGGAATCGCCCGGCCGGGCGAAAGCGGGAGCAGACCTTGTCGTTTCTCAAGGCGAGTCGTTTTTAGCCGGAATGCCTCGCAATCTTCGTCAAGGCTTCTGGCTCTGTGCCCGCGTGCGAGACTACCGTCTCGCGAGAACCATGTCACTCAAGAGACGGCCGAGATCACGGGCGAGCTTCCCGCGGAAGAAAGGATTCGACTCCTGTAGTTGCGGAAGCCTCTCGCCGCGTCCTTCAGGGCCTGGATGACGCTGTTGAGGCCTTTTGCAGCGGCGTTCGTGATCCAGTAAAGGACGTAGGTCAGGAGGTTGAGGAGATGACGCTTGAGCACCTCGCCACTCTGACCACCGACCGCAGTCGGCATCTAACGGCCCAGGCACACCACTCCTTGAAGAAGCGATGGGCGATTTTCGAATAGACATGCCGCCAGAACCAGCAGAATAGATCGTTGATCGCCCAGGCTCTGGCTGTCTTCACGCCAATTGGCTTGCTGGGCGCAGATTCGCGCCGCCCGAATGCATAAGAGAGGCCATGAAGGTGTCGTATTCGGCCAAACAGGCGACCCTTGGGCCTTTGGATGGCCGGCAATGACTCGCAACCAGCCGAACGCTTTCACACGACCCGGCAGCGCGACAGCGAGATGCTGCCGCCGAAGCAGATCGCGATGTCGTGGCCGGGGCGCCGGGGGCGCTGGTGGTAGTCGGCGCCCCACAGCCAGCCGGCCGGCGTGTCGCGGAAGACCAGCGCGAACGGAGAGGGATCGACGGCACATTCGATGATCGGCGGATCGCCACCGGCATGCCCCTCGGGGACCGTGGCGGGGTCGGGGAGATTGGCGTTCCAAAACTCCCCTGGTTCGAGCGCGACGCGGTCGATCCGCGCCAGGACCCGGGCCACCCACCGGCTGGCCCGCTCCCAGTCAATCGCAGCGCTGCGGCCGCGATACTGCGACACCGCCAAGCTCCGGCGGCCATGGAGCGCTGCCTCGCGGGCGGCGGCGACGGTCCCCGAGAGATGGACATCGACGCCGAGATTGCCGCCGGCGTTGATCCCGGAGAGGACCCACGTCGGATCGGGGCAGAGCGTGGAAAGCGCTAGCCTGGTGCAATCGGCCGGGGTGCCGTCGATGCAAAAGCGCCCCGGCCCCACCGTCTGCACGACCAGCGGCCGGTGCGTCGTCACCCGGTGCCCGCCGCCGGAATGACAAACATCAGGCGCGACGACGACAAACTCCCCGCCGAAGCCCGCCACGGCGCGCTCGAGCGCGGCCAGGCCCGGCGCGTCGATGCCGTCGTCGTTGGTGAGCAGGAGCTGCGCGTGTTGGCCTGTCATCGATCCTCCGTGGTGTTCATCGATCCGTTCGGCCCCCCACCGGCCACCGCGGTGGCGAGCGCCTGGATCACCCCCCATATTCCGTCGGCCGCGCCGGCCGCGAGCCGACAGACCTCCTCGGCATCGGTCTGGTGCGGCGCGTCGGGATTGGCGACATTCGTGATCACCGAAACGGCGACGACGTCGACGCCCAGCCGGCGCGCGGCGAGGACCTCGGGCGTCGTCGACATTCCCACCGCGTCGGCGCCGAGGCGGAGGAGCATCCGGTATTCGGCGCGGGTTTCGTAGCTCGGCCCGAGGAGGCGGGCGTAAACCCCGGCCCGGGCCCGGGCCCCCGCGTGCCGCGCCGCGGCCAGCGCGATCTCCACCAGTTCGGCTCGATAGATCGCCCCCCCGGCCCGCCCGACCCGGGCTCCGGCCGGGCCCGGCGCCGTCCCCGGCCGACGCCCGAGGTCGAGATGGTCGTCAAGCACCAGCAGCTCCCCCCCCGTCATCCCCGGCCGCAGCCCGCCGGAGGCATTGGTCACCAGGAGCGTGCCGACACCGAGGGCGACGAGGACGTCGATGCCACGCGTGATCGTGGCATCGTCAAAGCCCTCGTAGGCATGGACACGCCCTTGCAAGGCGATGACCGGGCAGCCGCCGACACGCCCGCAAGCGAGTCGGCCGGCATGGCCGATGGCAGTCGAGGCGGCGAGCCAGCCGGTGACGCCCACCGGAAGGCAGACGACGTCGTCGAACCGCTCGACGAGCCCCCCCAGGCCAGTCCCGAGAACGACCCCCAGCCGACCCCGCCGGCCACCGGCCGCCAAGACGCGTGCCGCGGCCGCTCCAGCCTCCGCCCGCAGCCCGTCGGTCCCTTCCATGGCCACTCCCATATCCGCCACCCGCCACGGCCCCTTTGCCGCGGAGGTCACAAACCCGTATTCTCGCCAGATTCTCCTGAGACGCACACCCCCGCGCCCCACCGTCGGGCGGTCGACCCGATTTGCCCCCGTCCACCCCGAGGCCCCTTCGATGCCGAGCCCCGCCGTGAAGCCCACCCGTGCCGAGAAGTTTGCCGGTCTGTCGGTGGCCATCGTGACCCCGTTCCGCGACGGGAAAATCGACTCGGCGCGGCTCCGTCAGCAGATCGATGCCCAAGCGGCGGCCGGCGTGACCTGCATCTGTCCGGTCGGCACAACGGGGGAATCGCCGACGCTCTCCCACGACGAACACGAACGGGTGATCGCCGAGAGCATCCAGGCCTCCGCCGGACGGATCCTCGTCATGCCGGGGACAGGGAGCAACGCCACCGCCGAGGCTGTCCGGCTCACGAAGTATGCCGCGAAGGAGGGCGCCGATGCGGCGCTCGTCGTCGGCCCCTATTACAACCGGCCCACCCAGCAGGGGATCTACGAACACTTCAAGGCACTCGCCGAGGCGGTCGACATCCCGATCTGCGTCTACAACATCCCCGGCCGCACCGGGCGCAACATCGAGCCGGAGACGATCATCCGGCTCGCCGAGCTCCCCGGCATCGCGATGGTGAAGGAAGCGACCGGCGTCATCGATCAGGCATCGCAGATCATCGGCGCCACCGATCTGACGGTCCTCTCCGGCGACGACAGCATGACGCTCCCCCTCCTGGCGATCGGCGGTCGCGGCGTGATCAGTGTCGTCGGCAACATCGTTCCCGCCGACATGAAGGCCCTCCTCGACGCCTTCGAGGCGGGGGATCTGGCCGGCGCCCGCCGCTGGCACCACCGCCTCTTCGGCCTCTGCCGCGACCTCCTCGGCCTCGCGAGCAACCCGATCCCGATCAAGGCAGCGCTGGCGATGCTCGGGCGCGATACGGGCGAGGTCCGGCTGCCGCTGGTGCCTCTCGAGCCGTCCCAGGCCGACAGGCTCCGCGGCGTACTCATCAGCTACGGACTTCCGATCGGTTGAGCGGTTCAGGAACGGCGGCACGACCATGGATCTCTCCATCGACGCGATCATCACCGGCAACGCCGGCGATCGGGTCGAGCTCGTGGCCCGCGGACGGATCGACGCCGAGACCGCCACCGAGCTCGAGACAGCCGTCGAGGAGCAGCTGCGCCTCGGCCGGCACACGATCCGCCTCGACCTGGGGGCGGTCGGCTTCCTGTCGTCGGCTGGGATTCGCTCGCTCTTCAACGTCCACCGCGCTGCCAAGGGGGCCGGTGGCAGTTGCCTCGTGTCGCGGTCGAGCGAACCGATCCATCGGGTGCTGACGCTCTCGCGCCTCGCCCCCCTCCTCATGGAGCCGGGGGCCATCAACCGCCCCGGACCGCTGCCCGCCCCTGCGGCCGGACGCGACGCGCCGCCGCCAGCCGCCACGCCGCTGCGCACCGAGCCGGTGGGAGAGATCGTCCTCGTCGGCTTCGATGGCTCGGCCGCCGCGCTGCTCGAGGGGGTCGTCGTCGGCACCCCGGCATGGATGTCGGGGGGGGAAACGATCGACGAAACCCCGCGAAATGTCCCGGCTGAAGCCTTCGGGATCGGCATCGGAGCCCTGGCCGACGACGGCCCGGCGGTGACCAGCGGCGGTGAGCTCCTCGCCGCCTGCGGGAGCGTGTTCGTTCGCCCGCCGCGCCCCTTCGGCGTCCCCGATTCGCTCGTCGGCAGCGGCGACCTCGTTCCCTCGATCCGGCTGGCGTCGGGCCTTTTCTGGGAGGGGACACCCCGAGGCCACACCGGCTTCGAAGCTGCTGACGGGGCGACCGTTGCGCTCGACACGCTTCTGGGGATCCTCCTTGAGCGCGCGGGCGGGGAGGCCGTCGCCGTGCTCGTGGTGGCAGAGGTGCTGGGGCTGGTTGGCGCCGAACTGATCCGCCCGATCGCCGAAGCAACGGCCGACGACCACCCGGCCGCTGGCCAGGCCGAGATCGCCGCCCGCTGGCTGTCGTTCTCGCGCGAGCCGTGCCACGCCGGCCGGACGGCGCTGGTCGTCGGCGTCGTCACCCGCGGGCAAAGCGGGGCCCTCGGGGAGTTCGTCCGCCCGTTCGGAAGCGTGACGGCCCACCTCCACGCCGCCGTCTTCCCCCACCGCCCCCTCCGCCGCGGCATCACCGAGCCGGCGGAGATCGTCGCCGCTCTCGGCGGGATGTCGCCCCTGGCCGTGATGCATCTCCTCGCCGATCCTGCACCGGTCCTCGGCAGCGGTCGCCCGGAGTTGGTGCGCGGGGCTTGTTGGTTCGCACCGATCAAGGTCCGGGGGCCGCGCCGATGATCACGCTCCTGGCCACCTGGACGTTCGGTGTCACGCTGGCACTTGTGGCCCTGGGCGTCTTCGTCAGCTACCGGCTCTTCTCCTTCCCCGATATCACCACCGATGGCTCCTTCACCCTCGGCGCCGTGACGACGACCGTGCTCCTCGTCACGGGGCACGATCCGGCCATTGCCACCCTCGGCGGCGCCGCCGCCGGGGCCGCGGCCGGAGCCTGCACGGGGCTCCTCCACGCGATCTTGCGGATCGAGCCGCTCCTCGCCGGGATCCTCGTGACGACGGCACTGTCGAGCGTGAATCTCGTCGTTCTCGGCCGCAGCAATGTCCCCCTGGCCGGCACCGCGACGCTCCTCGACCACGTTGAAGCGCTGCTCCTCCCGGCGACGACGGCGGCCGGATTCGGCGACGCCGCGGGTGAGGCGGCCCGGCTGATCGTGATGCTCTCCGGCGTAGGGATCGCCGTCATCCTCCTCTGGGCCTTCTTCCGCACGAACCTCGGCACGGCGATGCGCGCCGGCGGCGACACCGCAACGATGGCCCGGGCGCTGGGGCGCAACACCGGCCTGCTGACCGTCGGCGGCCTCGCCATCGCCAACGCGCTGACGGCGCTGTCGGGAGCGCTCGTCGCCCAGGTGCAGGGATTCGCCGACGTGCAGATGGGGATCGGAATGGTCGTGTGGGGGATGGCGAGCGTGTTCCTCGGAGCGGCGCTCGTCGGGCCGGTGCGGCTCGGTGGGGCGCTGGTTGCCACCGTCGCCGGCAGCATCACCTTCCGCCTCATCGTCGCCTCGGCACTGCGCGCCGGCCTCCATCCCGACTGGCTCAAGGCCGCCACGGCGCTGGTCGTCCTTGCAGCGCTGATCGCCCCCCGACTCCTCTCGCGTCGCCCACAGGCCTCTGCAGCCCGCTGATCCAATTTTTTTACTTCCTCGCTTCCCATGCTCGACGTCCGCCACGCCACCGTCGCCTTCTCCGCCCCCGGCGGCCCGCTGGTGCGTGCCGTCGACGACATCAGCTTCACGATTCCCGCGGGGACGTTCGTCGTCGTCATCGGCACCAACGGCTCGGGGAAGAGCACGCTCCTGGGGGCGATCGCCGGCACCGTCCGCCTCGATACCGGCAGCATCCATGTCGCCGGCCACGATCTCACGGCGCGCCGCGAGAACCAACGCGCCCGGTATATCGGGCGGGTGTTTCAAGACCCGCGGGCCGGGACGGCCGCGAGCCTGTCGGTCCTCGAGAACCTCGCCGTCGCCGCCGCCCGGGGCCGGCCGGTGGGGCTTGGCTGGGCCACGCCGCGCCAACTGCGGGCCGAGGCGGCCCAACGGCTCGCGGCCATCCAGCCCGGACTCGAACAGCGGCTCGACCAGCCGATCGGCTCGATGTCGGGGGGGCAGCGGCAGATTGTAGCGCTCGTCATGGCGACCTGGCACCGCCCCGAGCTCCTCCTCCTCGACGAGCACACCGCCGCCCTCGATCCGGCCTCCGCCGACCGGGTCGTGCAGGCCACCGCGAAGCTCGTCCGCGATCAAAAGCTCACGGCGCTGATGGTGACCCACTCCCTCGAGCAGGCCGCCGGTCTCGGCGACCGGCTGTTGCTCGTCCACCGTGGGAGGATCAGCCTGGATGTCGAAGGGGGCGCGAAGCGCCGGCTTTCGACGGCGGACCTCGCCGGCCGCTTCGACCGGCTGCGGCGCGCCGATCAGCTCGACGACCCCGCCGCCCGCACCCTTCGCGATCTCTACGTCTGACAGGCCCGGGGCTTCGGCCCACGTTGAATCCCACGCCCATGCTCACCGCCATCCTCCGCCGCTGCCTCCCCACGCTCCTCCTCCTTGGCGGCGCGTCGGCCCTCCTCCTGGCCACCGACCGGAGCCGCTCCCACCGCGCGCTCCCGGCGGTGGCGGTGCTTCAACAGACGAGCTCGACGGTCCTCGACGACGCGGTCACCGGGATGCTCGCCGGCCTTGCCGAACGGGGCTTCGAGGAGGGAAAAACGGTGACGGTGACCCGGTTCAACGCCCAGGGGGACATGGCCCAAGGGAACGCCATCGCCCGGGAGATCGTCGGCGGCCCGTTCGATCTGGTGCTCACGTCGAGCACGCCCTCACTCCAACAGATCGCCAGCGCCAACACCAGTGGCCGGCTCCGGCATGTTTTCGCGGCCGTTGCCGATCCCTTCTCCGCCGGCGTCGGGCTCGACCGGGCCGACCCGCTCATCCATCCGGCCTGGCTCGTCGGCTACGGCAGCCTGGCCCCGGTCGACTTCACCTTCGGCGTCGCGCAGCGTCTCCATCCGGGCTTGAAAAAAGTTGGCGTGCCCCACAACAACGCCGAGAGCAATTCGCGCCGCTTCATGGATCTCGCCCGGGTGAGTTGCCGGAAGCGCGGCATCGAGCTCCTCGAGGTGCCGGTGGAAAACTCCTCCGGCGTGATCGAGGCGGTGCAGTCGACGATCGCGCGCGGCGCCGAGGCGATCTTCTGCCCCGGCGACACGACCGTCGTCTCGGCGATCGAATCGGTGATCGGCACGGCGGCGAAGGCGGGGATCCCTGTGTTCACCGTCAATCCGGGGAAGCCCGACCGGGGCACGCTCTTCGACGTCGGCTTCAACTTCCACGAGATCGGCCTCGTGGCCGGCCGGCTGGCGGGCGATGTCCTCTCCGGCGCCGATCCTGCCACCCTGCCGATCCGGGAAACAGCCGGCGAGATTCCCCCTTATCTGACGCTCCACCGGGTGGCGAAGGGGGTCGACCGAACGGTGTGGCGGATCCCCGACGACCTCCTCGGCCAGGCCCGCTATGTGATCGACGCCGACGGCGTTCACGAACAGCCCGCGGCGATCCTCGCCGGCCCGTTCAACGAGCCGGAGGAGTGATCGGCCGCAGCCGCGCCCCCGAGCCATTGAATCCGACGACGGCGATGTCGTGCGTGGACCTGAGCCCCTCGGCTGCGAGCGCTGCCGCCACTCCCTCGGCCTCGCCTTGCGAAGCAGCGCAGGCCAACACCGCCGGCCCCCAGGAGCTCTGCGCCGCACCCCGCACCCCGAGCGCTGCGAGCCGACCGATCAGCCTCTCGATCGAACGGTGGAAAGGGAGCGAGCTCGACGCCCTGGCGAAGGGAACGCCTGCCAGCCGACCGTAGGCCCCAAAGGCCGCGGCGAAGGCCCCGAATCCCCCTTCGAGCGCCGCCGGCACCAGCTCCAACAGGGCGATCCGGGCAAGCTCGGCGGTGACCCCGCGATCGACCGGAGGGAGGGTGAGGAAGGCCTGCCGTTCGGCTTCGCCATGGAGCCCTTCGGCGGCGTGCTCGACGATGAGCACGCCACGCCACGCCGGCGGCAGCTCGGCCCGGGCCACCAGCGGCGACGCTTCGAGCGGCGCCGCGACCTTGTCGGCTCCGAGCCTCCCCGCCTCGACCAGAAGCCCACCGGCCGCGAAGCCGTAAGCGCCGACGCTCGACCGCCGGCCGCGCCCGGCGGCGCGGGCGAGCGCCAGCGCCTCGCGCGGCGCGAAGCTCCGCTCGCGGTCGGCCGGCCGCACCGCGAGCCCCTCGATCGCCGCCGCCACGGCCAGCGCCAGTTGCGTGCCGCTCCCCAGGCCGACATGCGCCCGCGGCGCGGCGACAACCTCGACCTCGAAAGCCACGTCGCGGGAGAGCCCCCAGGCGGCGGCACAGTGGCGGGCACACTCCGCCGCGCGCTGGCCGTGCGGCCCCCGGCCGGCGAAAGCCGCGGCAGGACGGACCCGGACGACGATCCCCGGCTCGTCGAGCATCAGCCCCGTGCCGCCGAAGCTGCGGGTGAGCGGATCACCAAACGAAAACATCCCCAGATGGAAACGGGCCGGGGTGCGAACTTCGACGGCGCTCGGGGGCGCCGTCGGCGTCGATGCCGCGATGCCCGCGGCGACACGCTCGGTGAGGATCGAAAACGCCTCCTGTTCCTCGGGGCCGCCGGTCTTCTCGACGAGCGTGCGGAGCTCGGCGAATCGGGCCGCGATCTCGGGCACGGGAATCATGTGGAGGCGGGTGACAAGGATCGCCGCCTCGACGACGGCGTGGCGGGCGCGGACATGCCCCAGCAACGGACGCCCCTGATGGACCCGCTCGACCCGGGCCACGAGGCGCTGCCGTTCCCCGCTGCGATCGGCCGATATGACACGGAACTCCAGCGCCATCGGCGCCTCAGCCAGCCGCCAGCCCTCGATTCCCCCGGCGGGAAGGAAGTCGGGACGGGGCCCGCTCCCGGCCACGGTCCGGGCCAGAAGAAGGACGTCGTCGGTGACCTGAAACACCCCGGCCGGCGTGGCGGCGAGGTTTCGGGCCGTCTGGCTGGTGGCGAAGGGCTTGAGAACGAGCGTCTCGATCCGCCCGGCCTTGAGCTCGACCGGATCGACCTCCGGCCCCATCGCCGCCAGATGCGGCTGGCCGTCGGGGGAGCGGGTCGTGATCA
>CAMBFA010000077.1 GCA_945865325.1 Candidatus Kuenenia stuttgartensis | reverse complement strand
GCGGCCGCCACGACCGCCGACGCACGCTTCACCAGCGCCGCCAACGGCATCGCCGGCGGGCTCGATCAGAGGCTCGAAGAGCTCAACAAGGCCTTCGATGCAAGCATGGCGAGCGCCAACCGGCTCGTCGACGCCGGCGTCACTGGGGCCGACATGGGGCGAACGACCTTCGTGGGAGGGGCACGCGCTCGCCACGACGCCACCGTGGCCGGCGCCGCGGCAACGGCCGCAGCGGCGGGCCAGGATCGGGCCGCCGCCGAAGCGGCCGCAATCGCCGCTGCCTTGGCAACCCGGAAATCCTATCCCGACGATGCATCGGCGACCGATCCGCTCGATCTCGAGGGGGATCCCCGGATTCAGCAAGCGATTCAAGCCGCCGAAGCGTCCATGGCCGCTGGCGCCGCCGCCGCAGAGGCCTCGTTCACGATCACTACCCATCAGATCTCGGTAGCTTTCGATGCGGCGCTCGTGACGGCGATCGATGTTTATGACCAGAGCCTGGCTCAAGAGTCGTTGGCTTACGAATCGGCTGTCAAAGCAGCCAATTTCGCTAAGGCGAGTGCCATCTGGCAAGCGAGGCTCGCCCGCGAGGAGACGGTCGCCGCAGCGAAGTATGCCCGCGACGAAACGGCCACGGCCGCCCAAGCGAGCTACAGCGCCGCGGTAGCTGCAGCCGAGGCCGCCTGCTCAGAGGCGATCCTCGCGGCCGGGGCTGTTAGGCTCTCAGCCGTCGCCGCGGCAGGCACGGTGCTCACGGCCGATCGGGCCGCCACTGACAAAGCGCACGAGATCGCCCTGGCCGCGGCCGACAAGGCGATCGCCGCGAAACGAAAGTCAATTGCCGACGCGGCCGTGGCCGACGCCGGAAAAGTGTCGAAAGCGCTCGTCGCCGAAGTCGACGGCCTCGTGGCAGCCAATAGTGCCGCGAAAGTGGGAATCGACATCGCGGCGGGGCTCGACGTCGCGAAGCTCGACCGTGCCTTTGCCGAAAGCGCAGCCGAAGCCAAAGCCGGGCTTGATGCAACAGAGGCCGCCGAGGGGAAGCGCCACGGCGACGAACAGGCCGCGATCAACAAAGAGTTTTCCGATGCGGCGGCCGCCGCCGTTTTTGAATCGGCGATGCAAAGGATCCAGCAGGAATCGGGCGTTGCCAACACGCTGGCGTCGAACGTTCGGCAGCAGGAATTGGCGGCGACAGCGCTGGCGGCCGTCAAGGCCCAGCAGACGGCGATGATGGCGATGCGATCGAGTGGCGTGGCCACGCAGAATGCACCGACACCGATGCGACGGCGGAGCTTGTCTGTGCGGCACGCATTGAAAATGCCGTCACCGCTGCAGGGGAAGCTTTTGTTAAGGCCACCGACGCCTATGTGGGGACGCTCGTCACGACAGCGACGGCCGCGGCCGGAGGAATAGCCAGCGCCGTGACGTCGGTGGTGACATCGTGGCAAACGACGCAGGGCACGCACTATGCCGACTACGTCGGGGCGGTGATCGGCGCGGGGCTGAAGCGTTGGCAAGGGGATCTGGCGGGCAACCTTGCCCAGGCTGCCGCGGAGGCCCATGCCGACGCCGTCCTCTCGGCAGCCGAGTCGAGCGCCGACGCCCGCCGCGACCGGGAGATCGCCGGGGCGGGGCTGGCGTGGGCAACGATCGTGGGACCGGCGTGGAGAGCGGCTGCCGCGGCCCAGGCGGCGGCGGCCGCCGCCGCGATCGGCGCCTTGGCCGACGCTTCGCAGGTGTGGCAAAGCGCGATCGGGAGTGCGTTTGTCGGCTGGGCCATGGCCCAAGCCCAGGCCGGTGCCGACTTCGGGATCGCCGGCGCGATCGCGGGTGCCACGGCCGGCAAAGCCGGCGCGGCAGCCGGCTCGATCTACGCTGCGGCGGTCTCCAAGGCCTCTGGCGATCTGACGCGGTCGCTGAATGCGGTGCAGACGGGATTTGTCGACGCCGCAACGGCGGCGAGCCTCAAGGCGACGAAGGCGATCGCGGCCGCGGAAACGGTCGAGCGCAAGGCCGTCGCGAAGGCCGACATCGTTCTCGCCCAGGATCTCCAGACCGCCTGGGGGACGTACGCGGCAGCCGAACGATCCGCCGTCACTCTCAACGCCCGCGAGCAGGCCGACATCGGCGTTGCATACAAGAAGAAAGAGAAAAGGTGCCAGAGAGAAAAGGTGCCAGCCGCCAAATCTCCATTATGGCGATCGTTTTCCAAGGAAAGACACAGTGCAGGCTTTGCGGCAGGAGCCTCGAGTCAAAAAGTGAGGCGATGGCCTTCCCTGCCTTCGTTCCAAAAGGCCACTTTTTTAGTTCCTACTCTGACTCAGCGTATCACCGCGAGTGCTTGGACAAATGGGAGCATCGGGATGCTTTCTTGTCGCTCTACGCCGCATACCGGGCCGTCTGGGAGTCGCGGCCGGTCGGACTGGGGTATGAAGAGGCTGCCCTGTGGTTTCAGGAGAGGCTAGAGAAGGTGTTTGCAAGCAAATCCCCTGACGACTGACGCATCCTCTCTGCAGGGTTCTTCGGGGATTTCCGTGGCCCGTGCCCACCGATTCTCGCGCGGCCGTTGATTCAATGGGGGCTGCGATAGCCTCGCCGATCTAAAAAAAAGGCCACACCGGTGAAGCCACCGGTGGCAAGCTGAAACAAGTCGGTCAGCACGACAGGCTCTCCAGGCGCTGTGCGGTCGTCGCTTCCGTTAGCCTCACGACCGCCCGACGAGGCGGGCGAGGGCCCGCTTGCAGGTGCGGAGGAAGCGGCGCACCGGGCCGAGCTTTCCTTCGCCGCCGAGCAGGCACTGCTCACTCACCCCCCGCGCCGCCGCCCGGCTCGCGGCCAAATCGCCGCCGGTGCGCCGGAAGACTTCGTAGTCGAGGAAGATGCCGACGCGCGACGGGTCACGCAGCGGCGCATGGAAGGAGAGCGACGTGGCCGCCCTCCAGGTCTCCAGCTCGGGCACGAGCCGGCCGGAGCCGTCGTCGAGGAGGTCGTTGCGGACAAAGAAGGCGTCGAGCTTCGGCACCACCTTGACCAGCGAGTAGCCCGCCTCTTCCGCGGCCAGGACAAGGCATTTCAGCGACACGCCATAGCCCCGGTCCTCCTGCCAGCGCTCGGCCGGGTCGTCGGGGAAGGTGATCGCCGCGTCGAGCGGAAAGTGGGAGTTGTATTCGACCGAGAACACCCGCGCTCGGAAGCTTTTCAACAGCGCCCGAAACACCCATAGATCGGTCGAGTCGAGATCGATCGAGACGTAATCGGACTCCGGGGGCACCCCATGCCGCGTGAACACCTCGACGATGTTCGCGGAGGTGAGAAACTCACGATGGAGATTGATCGCGGCATTTTCATGGCCGCCGTCGAGGAGCAGCGCCCGCCACCCCTGATGGAGGACGAGATTGGCGACATTCGACCCGAAGCCACCGGTGAGCGAATCACTGTCAAACCCAAACTCCACCGCCAGCGGCGGCGTGTTGACCGTGCCAATCTGGGCGAAGATCGTCCCGAGAACCCCGTCCTGCCCCCCCTGGGAATGGCGGCCTTTGGGAAACTCCGTGGCGGCCAGTTCTTCAACCCAGCGTTTCATCCCTGATTCTCCGCACTTCGCCAGCCGCTCCATCCGAGGCGCGGCAGTATACTCAAGAGCCCAAAATCCCCCGGTATGGGACTCGTTGGGAACAGCCCTCGGGAGCTCCTTCATGCCGCGCGCCTGCTACCTGCTTGTGGTGATTGCTTGCCTCGCCGTCGCGGCGCCTGTGGTCGCCGAAGAGGCGACCCCTGCAGAGAAGATCGAGATCCACGAGGGGTTTGCCGTCGAGCGGCTCCTATCGGTGCCACGGGAGCTCGGATCGTGGGTGGCGTTTTGTTTCGATGATCGTGGCCGGATCTACGCTTCCGATCAGGGGCCGCGGCTGTTTAGGATCACGCCGCCGCCGATTGGCTCGGCGGCCGAGCCGGTTGTGGAGATCGTCTCCGAGGTGTGGGGGCATTCCCAGGGGATGGCCTTCATCCATGGAGCCCTCTATTCCATCCAACACGGCGACCACCACCCCGAACGTTTCCGCCCCGACGTC
This sequence comes from Candidatus Kuenenia stuttgartensis, assembly GCA_945865325.1. Taxonomy (GTDB): domain Bacteria; phylum Planctomycetota; class Planctomycetia; order Pirellulales; family UBA1268; genus QWOP01. Next base: position 14,398 of record CAMBFA010000077.1, on the reverse strand, counting down.
CTCCTGCGGATCCGCGATAGCAATGGCGACGATCGGCTCGACGCCGCCGAGACGCTCATCGAGTTTCCCCGGGCCACCGGCGACGCAGCCAACTGGTACGAACACAGCTACCACGCCGTCATCCCCGGGCCCGACGGCCAGTCGATCTATCTCGTCAGCGGCGACCGCAACGGCCTCCCCGGCGACCGTACCCTCACCCCAAAGCTCTGGAACCGCGACAGCTGGGAATATCCCTTCAGCGAGAGTCCCTACTGCGGCGGCTGGGTCGCCCGAGCCGATCTCGACGGCCGGAATCTGGAGGTCATCTGCATCGGCCTGCGCAACGGCTACGACCTCGCCTTCGATCGCAATGGAGATCTGTTCACCTTCGACAGCGATCTCGAAAACGACTTCGGGCTCCCCAACTACCGCCCCACTGCGATTCGACAGATCCTCAGTGGCAGCGACAGCGGCTGGGGAGGACGGGCCGGTGAAATGCTCTGGAGCTGGAAGCCCGACTGGGAGGAGATCCAGCCGCCGATCCTCGACATCGGCCCCGGCTCCCCCACCGGAATCTGCTTCGGCCACGACGCCGCCTTCCCGCCGCGCTACCGCGAGGCCCTCTTCGCCTGCGATTGGAGCTACGGGCGGATGTTCGCGGTTCACCTCGAGCCCCACGGTGCCACCCACACTGCCGCGGCCGAGCCCTTCTTGAGCGCCCAAGGGCTCCCGATCGCCGATGTCGCCGTCTCCCCCACCGACCACGCCCTGTACTTCCTCACCGGCGGCCGTGGCACGCAGTCGGGGCTTTATCGGGTTACAGCCACCGGCGCTCCCGCGGCGGCCACGAGCTCCTCTCCCCCCGACGACTCCGCGACGGCGCTTCGCAACCTGCGGATCAGCCTTGACCGCTTTCATGGCCAGGTCGATGCCGCCGCCGTCACTGCCGCCTGGCCAAACCTCGGCCATGCCGATCGGTCGATCCGGGCCGCCGCCCGCGCCGCCCTCGAATGGCAGCCGGTCGAGACCTGGAGAGCCCGGGCTCTCACCGAATCCTCGCCGCGGACTGCGCTCCAAGCGCTGCTGTCCCTGGCCCGCGCCACCGCCGGCGACAAGGGCATCCAGCCGGAGCTCCTCGAGAGCCTCTCCCGCTTCGATTTTCCCGCGCTCGCTCCCGACGAGCAGGCCTGGTATCTGCGGATCCTCACGATCTCGGCCTCGCGCCAGGGAACGTTTTCGCCGGAGACAGCAGCAAAGCTCATCGCGGCCCTCGAGCCCGCACTCCCCTCCCCCGATCGGCGCGTCAATGAGGGGATCGTGGCTCTCTGTGCGGCCCTCAAGAGCCCGTCATTCATGTCCCCCACGCTCGATCTCCTCGCGGCCGCCCGCACCCAGGAAGAGCAGGTGATCTACGTCCGGGCCCTCGTCGCCTCGGCGCCCTTTGCTCCCTGGACGCCGGCGCTCCGCGAGCGGTTCTTGCACCTCGCGCTCGATCGAGTGCCGAACTGGAAGGGAGGCTTCACGGCCCGGGCCATCCGCGATTCGCTCCTCCACCAGATGATCGCCATGCTCCCTGCAGAGGAGCAAGCGCTGAATACGGCGCGGATCGAGGCAGCGCGGAAGCCGGCCGCCGTGCTTCCGACAACGTCGCGCCCCTTCGTGCAGAAGTGGACGCTCGACGACCTCGCCGCGGAGACGGATCAGGCAAACGATACCACTACGGGAAAGCACGGCGATGTCGCCAACGGCCGCAAGCTCTACGCCGCGGCCGCCTGCATCGTCTGCCACAGCTTCCAGGGGGAAGGGGGACGGGCCGGCCCCGATCTGACGACGGCCGCCCGCCGCTATTCGACGCGAGATCTTCTCGAAAACATCCTCGAGCCGAGCCGGGTGATCAATGAACAGTATGCCCTTCAGCAGTATGTGATGTCTGATGGCAAGACCTTCACCGGCCGAACAGTCAACATGGCCGGCGACACGGTGATGGTCGCCACCGACCCCAACGACCCCGGCGGCAGCGAGGTGCGCTTCAAGGTTTCGGAGCTCGAATCGTCGACGCCGTCGCAGATCTCCTTCATGCCCGCGGGGCTCCTCGACACCCTCTCGCGCGACGAGATTCGCGATCTCCTCGCCTACCTCCGGAGCGAGTGACGTTCTTGTTGCTTCGGGGACGGGCTTGGCCAAACGTTGCTTCGGGGTCGCTGTCAGCGCCAGGCGCTGCGCACTTTGCTTCCTTCCAACGCGGAGGCGAGGCGGGGATCGGCGAACGCTTGAGGAGTGACGAGGTGCCTCCGAGAAACGACGAAACTTTTGCCGGCCCCGCCGACGGATCACCCATAGGCTGGCCACCCACAAGCACTCCACCCACAGGCCTGCCACCCACAGGCCTGCCACCCACGGCTTCGCCACACCAGCGACCGAGCACCCGCGCCGTCCTCAGCCGCCCCGTTTCCGCGACAGCATGAACTCGTTCCCCTCCGGGTCGACGCACATCGCCAGGTGGGGAGGCTGGCCATCCTCCGGCTCCGGCTCCTTTGTCACACTCCCGCCGGCAGCGACCACCTCATGGGCCCCCACAGAGACGTCGGGCACCTGGAAGGAGAGCCCCGTCCAGGTCCGTTTCCCCTCGCCGCCGGAATGGATCCCGAGGATGCTCCCGAGAATCTCCACCTCGGCGATGACGGAGTTCTGCTTCAAAAGGCGGCCTCCGCAGAGCGTGCAGTAGAAGCGCACCGCCCGGTCCATGTCGGCGGCCCAAATCACATACTTCACCCGTTCAACGATCATGGGAGACTCCGGAGGCGCGAGAGAAAAGCAAGGAAACCGTTGACGCTCGTTCTCCCACAGCCCTACGCTTTCGTCCATTCACCACAAGGAAATCCCATGCACGCCCGCCCCGCTCGCCGCACCTTTCTTGCCGCTGCCGCCGCGTCCCTCTCGCTGGCCGCCACAGGGCGTGCCTTCGCCGCCGACGACGCCCCTCCGGCCGTCCCCCTCCGCCCGGTGCGATTCGGTGTCTCGACCTACTCCTTCTGGCAGTTCCGCGCGGAGCCGGCGCCGATCGAGGATTGCATCGACCGGGCGGCGCGGATGGGATTCGACGGCGTCGAGATTCTCCAGGTGCAGATGGGGGACGACCAGTCCAACGCCCGCCTCCAGCGGCTCAAACGCCAGGCCCACGCCCACGGCCTCGCCCTGATGGGATTTTCGACGCACCAGGGCTTCGTGAACCCCGACAAGTCGGTCCGCGACGACAACATCGCCAAGACGCTCAACTCGATCGACACCGCCTACCGGCTCGGCATCCCCACGATGCGGATCAACACCGGGCGCTGGGGGACCTCGAAGAACTTCGACGAACTGATGGCCAACAAGGGAATCGAACCGAATCTCCCCGGTCACACCGACGAAGAGGGCTTCGGCTGGGTGATCGCATCGATTGAGCGGCTCCTGCCGCGGGCCGAGGAGTGCGGCGTCGTGCTCGGCCTGGAAAACCATTGGGGGCTGGGGCGGACGGCGGACGGCGTGATGCGGATTGTCGAGGCAATCAATTCCCCCTGGCTCCAGGTGACGCTCGACACCGGCAACTTCCTCGACGATTCCCCGGCGCAGATGGAGAAGCTCGCTCCACGCTGCTGCCTCGTGCAGGCGAAGACGTACGACGGCGGCGGCAAGTGGTATGCCCTCGACATCGACTACAAAGCCGTCGCCGCGATGCTGCGGCGTCACCGCTACGAGGGTTGGGTATCGCTTGAGTTTGAGGGGAAGGCCGATCCGAACGAGGCCGTGCCGGCGAGCCTCGCCCGACTCGAGGAGGCGTTTTCAGCCGGTGGTTGACGGGGCGCTGCCCCCCGCCGCGCCGCGCTGCTGGAGATACGCCAGGAGGAAGCGGTCGATGTCCCCTTGGAGGACATCCTTGATTCGCGTTACCGCCACACCCGTCCGCGGATCGCGCACGCTCGGCTTCGAACCGAGCCACCACCGCCGCACCACCTCCTGCGGCGCGGCACCGGCGCGGAGCCGGTCCTGCCGGGCCATCTCGGCGGCGAGGAGCTCGCGGGCGAGCATCCCGATATCGGCAGTGCCTGCGGCGGGGCGGATCGTGATCGTCTGACCGGTCTGCCGGTGCGTGGCCCGCACCTCCGGCCGCTTTCCCGCGCCGACCACCACCTCCATCTTCTCTTCGTCGGGCCCGGCGCCGGGCACCGGCATGACCGTGACGCGCACGAGCCGACTGGGCGACTTCGCATCGGGGAGGATCTCGTGGAGCCCGTCCTCCCCCTCGAGCATCCCGTAGACCGCGGCGCCATTGATCTGGAGAACGATCTGCCTGGCTCCTCCTTTGCCGGCCCCTCCCTTGCCGGCCCCCTCTTCATGGACCTCCACCACGTCGAAGCCGAGCCGCCGCGCCCAGGCCGAGTGGCTGTCGGCCAGCCTCCGCACCTGTTCGCTGGCCTGACGGTCGAGAGCATCGTGAACGAGAAAAGCGTCGGCGCGCTGCAATGGTGAATCGCAGAGGATGGCAAACCGCAGGATCGTCGCCTGGCGTCGGCAGCGCTCGATCTCCCCGGCGAGTCTGGCGATCTCCGCAGAGCTTGTCGCCCGGCCGGCACGGCGAGTCTCCGCGGCGATCCGCGCCGCCTCCTCACCAACGGCCGCAAGCGCCTCGCTCGTCCGCTCGGCCTGGTAGAGCTCGGCCAGCGCCGCGCGGGCCCGCACCGGATCGTCCCAGAAGTCAGGCGCGGCGGTCGCGGCCACGATCGCCGACCGGCGGGCCGCCACGCCCCGCCGGTCGTGCTCAGCGCGGGTCTGATCGACCTCGGCGGCCAGCTCGTCGAGCCAGCGCTTCAGCGTCTCGACCGTGGCTTTCGTCGCCGTGCCATCGAAGGGATCGGCCAGCCGCACCGCCGCCAGCTCCTGCTGCCGACCGGCTCGGTCGTCGCGAATCGGCACGACACGGACGCGGTCGCCAGCGGGGAGAATCTGGATCACCCCCGTGCCCGCGGCCGCCGGCGTCTCGGAGAGGACGTGCGCCAGCGGCCCGAGGACGACCCGTTCGACGGCGCGTTTCAGGGGGCGGGCGCCGTAGCGCGGGTCGTAGCCGACGCGGGCAAGGAGATCGACGACGGCCCGATCGATATCGACCTGGAGGCGGCGCCTCGTGATCCCGCTGCGGAGGAGGACGGCGCCAATTTCGCGCTGCGCCAGCTTTCGGACGTCGGCCCGATCGAGCGGATCGAAGACGACGATCCGGCCGAGCCGGTTGACGAACTCCGGCCGGAAGAACTCCCCTACCGACTGCCTGATCCAGTCCTCCGCCGTCGGCGGCTCGGCCCCGACGAAACCGAATCCCCCCGGCGGCGGCTCCCCCGCCCCCAGATTGCTCGTGAGGATGATCACTGATTGCTTGAAATTGAACGTCTCCCCGTCCGGCGCCGAAAGTCGGCCGGCGTCGAAGAGCTGGAGGAGGAGATCGAAGACGACCGGATGGGCCTTCTCAATCTCGTCGAGGAGGATCACCGAGAATGGCTGCTGCCGGACCCGCGCAAGCAACCCTTTGCCGTCGTCCGGGCTGCCGAGGAGCATGGCCGCGCCATCGGCCCGAGCATATTCCGACATGTCGAGGCGGACGAGCCGATCCGTGCTGCCGAAGACGAACTCCGCCAGCGCCCGAGCCAACTCCGTCTTCCCCACCCCTGTTGGGCCCACAAAGAGGAGCACGCCGGCGGGCCTGGCCGGATCGACAAGCCCCGCCTTGATCATCACCACGAGATCGACGATCGCATCGATCGCCTTCGCCTGACCGACAAGCCGGCTCTCGAAAAACCGGCGGACATCGGCAGCGGGGAGCGCCACGGCATCGTCGAGGAGGGCGCGGGGAGCGCCGGTGAGTTGGCAGAGCGCCTCGATCACCGCCGCCGGCGGGATCGCCACCCGCGGCGCCGGCACGGGCCCGCCGACCGAGGAGATGCCCGCCGCGACCGATTCGGGAGGCGATCCCTTCCGATAGATGATCGTCCGCTTCCCCTCTCCACTGAAGCCCGGCGGCAGGAGGGCCCCAAGAACACGATCTTCGAGCACCCCCTCGACGAGCCGAATAGCCCCGGCCGGCGGGCTCGTGGAGGGGAAGTAGGCCTGGCCGAGCGTGACGCAGCGCTCCACCGCCTCGGGGGAGAAATTCAGGAGCACGCCCCGGCGCGTGCCGGCATGGTGGGCGCGCGCGTGGGCCACATGGCGGACGGTCTCCGCCGCGGCTTCCGGGCTCTGCGGTTCGATGGGGATCGTGTCGAAGAGGCGGGTCACCGACGGATTGGCGGCGACCAGCGCCGCGTGGACTTCGGGCGTCGCCTCGCCGAACAGGAGCACGCGCCCTCGTTCGATCGCGGGGAACATGAAGGATCCGATGTTGTCCTCGGACTGCATCGTCCGACCGGTCGTGAACAGGTGGCCGGTGTCACCAAGCCAGATCCCGATCCGCATCCGTCGCTGGGCAACTTCCAGAAGCCCCTTGATCTTCTCCTGCCACTGACCGAAGTAGACCTGCCCGGCGACGAGCATGCCGGTCGTCGTCTCGACGAAGCGCCAGGCATTCTCGTCGCGCAACGCGAGGAGGTGGGTGGCCTGACGCAGGATCGCTGTCTTCCCCACGCCCGATCGACCGACCAGGAGGAACGACCGCCCCACCCGTTCGATCTGGTCGACGATCCGGTCGATCTCGGCATCCCGCTCATAGACCAGGTCGGGGTGCCGCTTCCCACTGGCCACCTCACCGAAGGGGCGGAGCGATTTCGCGCGGCGGTCGTCTCCCCCGTCGTCCGTGTCGTCTTCCGGGGGCCTCGGCTTCCTCTTTCGCGGTCCGTCGATCATCGCTCCCCCGTTCTCTGTTGGCCGGTCTTCCCCACCACACCCTTCGGCCCCGGCGGCGAAGATCGTACGCGATCGATGACGATCGTTGCGAACCGTGCAGCTTGAACCGTACGATGGCTTCGAAAGTCAAGTCTCTCCGGGAGGGTTTTTCATGGCCTCGCTTCTTCCGCCGGCGCGCCGTCGGCCGACCACGCTGCCTGCTCTTGCTGCAGTGTCGCTGCTCGCGTGTCTCCCCTCGGGCGTTGCCCCTGCCCAGGCGCCCCAGGCGGGCCAGGCCGATCCCTTCGTCGCGGCCGCCGAGCATGCCGAGGGGATCCTCGCGAAGGCCACTTGGCAGCCGATCTTCAACGGGAAAGATCTCGCCGGCTGGCGCGGCGACACCGCCGGCTATTCAATCGAGGATGGCGTCCTCGTCTGCAAGAAGGGGGGCAAGACGCTCGAAACCGAAACCGAGTACGGCGACTTCGCGTTCTCTTTTGAGTTTCGTCTCGAAGCCAGCGGCAACAACGGCATCGGGATCCGCGTGCCGAAGGATGGCTATCCGTCGCGCGACGGCCTCGAGATCCAGATCCTCGACCACGACGGGCCGCTCTATGGCCAGGAGGCGGAGATCCCCGGCGCCGGCAAGCAGCGGCTGACCTGGCTCAAGCCCTGGCAGGTGCACGGCTCGGTTTACGGCATCGCCCCGGCGCGGACTGGCGCCTCGAAGCCGGTCGGCGAATGGAATACCGAAACGATCATCGCCATCGAAGATCACGTCTGCGTGATTCTCAATGGCACGGTGATCGTCGATGCGTACCTTGACGACATGCCGGTGATCGACGGCTCCCCACACCCCGGCAAGGCGAATCGGCGCGGCCATATCGTTCTCGCCGGCCACGATGACCGGGTCGAGTTTCGCAAGCTGAAGGTTGCCGACTACTCTCGGACGCCTGCAAGCCTCCGTGTCGCGAAGGACAACGCCCCTCCCCCCGGATTCGAGGCGCTCTTCAACGGCCGCGATCTCACCGGCTGGAAGGGGCTCACCCACGGCGAAGCGCCCGCCCGCCGGGCACTTACCGGCGCAGCCCTCGAAGCAGCGCAGGCCACGGCCGATGCGACGATGAAGGCGCACTGGAGCGTTGTCGACGGCGTCCTCCACTACGACGGTAAGGGGGAGAGCCTCTGCACAGCGCGCGACCATGGCGACTTCGAGCTGTTTGTCGATTGGAAGATCCCGCCGGGGGCCGATTCGGGGATCTATCTGCGCGGCACGCCGCAGATCCAGATCTGGGACCCGTGGGATCCACGCGTCGAGCCGGGGAAGCCCGCCCCCTCCACGCCCGAGGGGTGGGTGGCCCAGTTCTCCAACGGCCGCAATCTCGGTTCGGGGGGCCTGTGGAACAACCGCCAGTGGCGCAACATGCCGCTGGCCCTTGCCGACCGGAAGCCGGGGGAGTGGAACACGTTCTTCATCCGCATGGTGGGGGAGAAGGTGTCGGTGTGGCTCAACGACACGCTCGTCGTCGACCGGGTCAAGCTCGAGGATTACTGGTCGAAGGGGACCAAACCCCTCCCCCGCGCCGACCAGATCGAGCTCCAGCACCACGGCAGCGAGCTGTTCTTCAAGAACATTTTTCTGCAAGAACTCCCCTGGTGAGCGGCCAGGGGCGGGCGCCGTGGGCGTCACGGCGCGGGCAGGCTTGAAAACAGGAGCACTCACAGGAGCACTCAATTGACCGATCCGTCCCTCCCGCCCCCCCCGGCTCCGATCCACCAGCGGCAATGGCTCGTCGGCGGGAAGCTGCGACGCTGGGACGGGCCGGTGCGCGAGGTCGTCTCGCCGGTGCTCACCGCCGGGGCGCCGACGCCGCTGGGGTCGTTTCCGCTGCTGGGGGAGCCTGAAGCCCTCGAAGCGCTTGCGGCTGCCGCGGCCGCTTGGGGGAAGGGGCGTGGGGTCTGGCCAACGATGACGGTGGCAGCGCGGATTGGCTGCGTGGAGCGGTTTCTCAGCCTGATGATCGCCGACCGCGAGCGGATCGTGGAGACGCTTGTCTGGGAGATCGGCAAGAGCCGCCCCGACAGCGAGAAGGAGTTTGACCGCACCGTCGCCTATGTCCGCGATACGCTCGCGGCCGTCAAGGAGCTCGACCGGGCCGGCTCGCGCTTCCAGCAGGTGGAGGGGATCGTAGCCCAGGTGCGCCGCGCCCCCCTTGGTGTCACGCTCTGTATGGGCCCCTACAACTACCCCCTCAACGAGACCTTCACGACGCTCATCCCCGCGCTCGTCATGGGCAACCCGGTGATCTTCAAGCCGGCCAAGTACGGCGTCCTCCTCCTCGAGCCGCTCCTCGCCCCCTTCGCCGCGGCCTTCCCCGCCGGCGTCGTCAACTCGATCTACGGCCAGGGGCGAACGGTCGTCAGCCCGCTGGTCGCTTCCGGCGGCATCGACGTGCTCGCCTTCATTGGCACAAGCAAAGCGGCCGACACGATCCGCCGCGATCATCCCAAGCCCCATCGGATGCGCTGCGTGCTGGGGCTCGAGGCGAAGAACGTCGCCATCGTGACCCCTTCGGCCGATCTCGACGCGGCCGTCTGCGAATGCCTCGCCGGGAGCCTCGCCTTCAACGGTCAGCGCTGCACGGCGCTCAAGCTCGTCGCCGTCGCCCGCCCCGTGTTCGCTCGCTTCACGGAGTCGTTTGCCGCCGCCGTCGACCGGCTCGTCGTCGGCTCTCCGTGGACGAAAGGTGTCGGCGTGACGCCACTGCCGGAGCCCGACGCCCCGGAGCGGATGGCGGGCTTGGTCGCCGATGCGGTGGCGAAGGGGGCCCGGGTGCTCAACGCCCGCGCCGGCAAGCTCGATGCCACGACGTTTTTCCCGGCCGTGGTAGGGCCGGTCACGCCGGGGATGCGGCTGTGGCACGAGGAACAGTTCGGGCCGGTCGTACCGATCGCGGTCTACGACGACCTTGAAGAGCCGCTGCAGTGGATCCGCGATGCCGATCATGGCCAGCAGGCCTCGATCTTCTCGCTCGATTCCGAAGAGGTGGCGGTCCTCGTCGACGGCCTAGCCAATCAGGTCTGCCGGGTGAACCTCAACAGCCAGTGCCAGCGCGGGCCGGACGTCTTCCCGTTCACCGGGCGGAAGGACAGCGCCGAGGGGACGCTTTCGGTGAGCGACGCCCTGCGGGCGTTTTCGATCCGGAGCATGGCGGCAGCGAAGGACACGCCGGAAAACCGGGCGATCCTCGGCGACATCGTCCTCGCCCATCGCTCGTCGTTTCTCTCCACCGACTGGCTGTTTTGAAGCCGATCTGGAGGTTCTGACGCCGATCGGGGGGCCCCCGGGGCCGCCGGGCTGTGACGCCGGGTCGCACCTTTGGCTCCCTGGCTGTTACGGCGACGCGCGGTTTGCGGTCAGATTCTTGGGAGATCGGCTCCCCCATCGGCTGGTCCCCCCGCGTGGGCAGCCTAAAGTTTTTCCATCCCAGGGCCGTCCGCTTCGTCGGGCGGGCAATGCGATGACGCTCGCCGAACTTTTCCCGATCCTCCAGATGGCGATCGCCCCGGCGACGCTCGTTTCGGGGGTCGGGCTGCTCCTTTTGTGCATGTCGCAGCGGTTCGCCACCGTTGTGGAACGGGCCCGGAGCATCGCCCTCTCGACTTCGGCGATCTCCGGCTCCGGCCGGGCCGATGCCCGCCGCCAGCTTTACGTGCTCTCCCAGCGGGCCAGGTTTTTGCGGGGATGTGTCGGCACGGCGGCGGGGAGCGTGTTGCTGGCCGTTCTGCTGATGGTCGTGCTCGTGATGGGGTCGGTCGCGAAAGTCGACGTCGCCCCGGCGGCGGTCGGCCTTTTGATCGCCTGCCTTCTTACGCTCCTCCTCTCCCTCGGCCTCTTTCTCCTCGACGTCAATCTTTCGCTGAACGCCCTCTGGATAGAACTCCCCCTCGGCTTCGCCCTCCCCGAGGAGCGGGCCGTGCTCCGCCCACGCCGCCGCCCGGCCCGCCTTCCGCTCAACGTTTGACGGGCGCCGTTTGCGGGACAGCGAGGGCTGGCAAGACGGCGTTCTGCCCTCGCCATCGGCTTTCTCATCGGCAAGCCAGCCGATCTCATCATCCTCTCATTCAATTCGACGGCGGTGCCCGCTGCCGAGATCGAAAAGATCGAGGTGCTGGAAACGATCACGGAGGGAAGACGGCGTGGGAGAAGTCATGGCGGTCGAGGCCGCTGTACTGAGTCAAATCCATCACGACGCGAGATTTCGGGCGATCGATTCGCCAAGTCGCCGGGCGGCAGCGGAAACTGCTCGCCGATCATCACTCGTTAATCGCCCCAGCGATCGCTGCACAAGACGCGAATCGATCACCAAGAGTTTGGCGATCCGGACGGTCGATTTCCGCGGGAACCCGACGACTGACCAGTCGCCCAGCGATACGTCAAAATCATTTCGAGAATCTCGCGTTGTCACGCGAGCAATAAGGAGATCGACGCCGTCTGCAGCCAGGACGACTCCCGGCCGACGTTTGCCCGACAGCAAGTCGCTGAATGGAAACTCGACGACGACCACGTCACCGGGCCTAAAGGTCGTCATAGGCCACGTCGTCCGGAGATTCGTCCTCGAAGAACTTCTTCAGGGCGGCTTGCTGCCAATCGAGATCCTCCGCCGTACGCCCCATCAGATGCGGGAGGTCACGGTAGAGCCGGATTTGGTCAGCGAGAGGCAATGCCTCAATCGCCTTCTCGATTTCCTGGATTGTGGTCATGGGGTGGTCCTCCCGCGTTGATGCGAAGAAGTGTACGGCCGAACACTTCTTTGGTCAAGTCTGCGACAGGCCCCGGCGGGCTGGCCACCGGAGGCTTCAAGCGCCGGCGTTGGTCTGCCGCGGGTGGGTCCAGGTTTCGTCGGTGAGCCGTCTCCACTGGAGCCAGGCGAGCAGGGCGGAGAAGCCGACCGCGCCGCCGACGCTGAGGATTCCCGTCACCACCGGCGGGCACTGTTCGACGGCGAACCGGTAGGCTTGGCTCGCCAGCACCCACAACACCGCCATCCCCCGCCCCTTCCCCCGAATCCCAGCGATGTTGTTCCAGTCGGCCAGCGGCAACTGATGCGGCTGGAGAAGCCCGACCGCCGTGAGGGCAACGGCCATGGAAAAGAGCACCAACGGCAGACAGAGGACCCACGACCGCGGATCGATTCTGAAGACCTTCCGCGTGGTCGACGTGACCGTCCAGGGGCAGGCCGGCCGGAGCAACTTCAGCACCTGATCACGTTCAAATGGCATCGTGCAATCGATCTCCTCGGTTCGATCGCGGAGGCCGAGCCAGATCGTCTTTTCACCGGAGGTCGAGTCGACCGAAGCGATGTCGGCGATCGCCAAGCTCATCCATGGGGTCAACTGCTTCTGCGGCATTCCCTGCATCTCTGGCCCGGCGCCGGGCCCATTCTCTGCCGGCATGCCCGTCCCCTCGGCAAAGGATGCCACCTGCGGCACGGTCACTGTTCCCCGGCAGAAGCGGCCGTGCGCGACGCCGTAGAAGCGCGGCCAGAGCACCAAGACGGGCGTACCAGAGCGCTTCAGCTCGGTGAGCATCGCCGCGGCGACGTTGCGCTCGAGGCGGAAGATATTCGTCGCACCGATCGGCAGCAACAGCAGCCACCAGGGCGACGAGAGCATCGCTCCAACGATCCCTGCGAGCGTCACCAGCGCCCCAAGGAGCACCGATCGCCACGATCGAAAGCGGATGTCGTAGTTCATAGGTGCGCACCGATCACCACGGTTGCAGGGCCAGGACCTTCCCGGCCTTCCGCAGCGAATGCATCGAGCAGGAATGCGACGATCGGCTCCGGCTTATTGCTGCTTCCGTTTTTTGAACGTCATCGAAGGTCTTCTCCACCCAGGCAACGAGACCCTCCCACCGCCTTGACCCGGTCTTCCAAGGCAGGCCAAGGCGACACGCTCCGCCCGCCCACCACTTTCCTCTCCATTTGACGGCCGGGCGACTGTTGATAGCTTAGGGGAGCATCCGATCCCAGGGTGTTTCGGGGGTCAATCATCGGAAAACTCCCGGGCGCGCCAGGGAAGGGGCCAGCGAGCAGGTTGACTGCACGCCCGCTCTGAACCGTCGCGCCACCACCGCGATTTTGAGTGGCGGCCTCCTCCTGCCTTCACCGCAATCCTGAAATGCTCCGGCATACAACTCCATGACAAGCAACTCCATGATGAAGCCGATCCTGATTGGCGGCGGATGTTTCCTCCTTCTGCTTGTTGGGTCGTGCGCTTCGGTCGTTTGGGTGGGCAATCGCATGATGAACGATGGACTCGAGGCGTTGGCCGAAGGGCAAGATATCGAGGATATCGTGGTCGGCTGGAAGCCACCGGCACCCGGCGAGGAACCAGGTCTGGTCACCCCTGTTCTTGCCAACGGTTTCGCTCGAACGTCGGCCCGGAATTGCAATGGGATAGCAGACTTCCATATCAACCTTCCGGGCGTGCACTCGGCCTATGAGTTTGCACCGAATCGAGTAGACGTGTACATGTTCCCGATCACCAAGAGCAATCGCCATGGCTTGATTACCAACGTCACAAGCTTGTTCAAGTCGGCAAGGGGCCATTCCTATTTCACGGAGATTGGCGACGCTTACAAATGGTACTACTTCAAGTCAGAGGATGGGGATCACAACAACTTCTATTTCTCAAACACAGGCTTGATTGTATTTCGAAGCGCTGCCATCGACATTCAGAATGACTTCTTGAAAGCGGTGTTGCACCCCCGGTAGGCTCCGGGCCCGTCCGAGTTTCTTGTCGGAAACGGCGAACGCCGGCACCGGGCGACTCCGACTCCTCGACCATGCCTGCGAGCGGCACAAGCGGAAGCGGATGTCGTCGCCCACGCCATCTTCTGGGACTGCCCCCGCCCATCGCGCCGCCGGACCGGAGAGCGACAACAGCCTCCTGCCATCTCACGACCGGACAACGCCGACGCCGCCGCGGCCCTCCGGGCGTGGCCCGGAGATGCTGATGCGGACATCGCAGCCGAGGAGGGTGAGAAACCGCACGAGCCGGTCGGTGGAAAAACCTTCGAGCCGGCCGCGGAGGAGGGCCGAAACTTTCGGCTGACCGATTCCCAGTCGCTTCCCGGCCGCCGCCTGAGTGAGTCCTGCGCGCTCAATCACGAGGAGAATCCTGGCGGCGAGGTCGGCCTTGGCAAGCGCCAGGCCCGGATCGGGAACGCCGAGATCCGCAAACCCATTCCCACTGCCACGCTCGACCCGCTCGGCCGCCATCGAATCACTCCTCGCTCGGCCCCTGATTTTAAACGTCCTGCCCCGCAGTGCCATTATTCCTTTTCTGGCATAAACGTCAACGGAACACGCCGTGGCAGCTCGGGGCCGCTGAGGATCAATCGCAACGCGTTGGTAGCGGGCTGCACGGCGCCCCCAGCGAGGAGACCGCCGCCGATTTGTCCATGCCTCAGCCCTATGGCTTGTCGAACGTCGGAAACATTTGCTTCAGTCGATCCACGGTGGTTCGCCACTTCTTGCTCCGCGGTTTGCAGACGGTGTTCTGGTTC
>CAMBFA010000076.1 GCA_945865325.1 Candidatus Kuenenia stuttgartensis | reverse complement strand
GATCCCGATCGTGCCCCTCTACTTCGCCGCCGAGCGGCCGATCGTGTGGCGCGACGGGGTGATGATCATGGTTGACGACGACCGGCTCCCGCTCAAGCCGGGCGAGACCCCCGAGCTGCGCCGTGTCCGCTTCCGCACCCTCGGCTGCTATCCCCTCTCCGGCGCCGTCGACTCCAATGCCACGACTCTCCCCGAGATCATTCAGGAGATGCTCCTGACGACGTTCTCGGAGCGGCAGGGGCGGCTCATCGATTCCGACGAGGCCGGTTCGATGGAGAAAAAGAAAAGAGAAGGTTACTTCTAGTTTCTCGCGGGAACGGCCATCCATGGCCCGTCCCCGCTCGGGTCGGCCGCAGGGAACGCCGAGGGTTCTCTGGACCGACAGGCATCGCAACCGGCGATGCGGGCGTCGCATCGGCAACACTTCCGCAGGTTCACGCATGTCCCATCAATCCGCGCTCATCGCCCACGACATCGACGAATACCTCGCCCAACACGAGCGCAAGGAGCTGCTGCGGTTTATCACCTGCGGGAGCGTCGACGACGGCAAGAGCACGCTCATCGGCCGGCTGTTCTACGAATCGAAGATGATCTATGAGGACCAACTCGCGGCGATCACCAGGGATTCCTCGCGCTACGGCACGACCGGCGACGAGGTCGATCTGGCGCTGTTCACCGACGGCCTCGAGGATGAGCGGCAGCAGGGAATCACGATCGACGTCGCCTACCGCTACTTCTCCACCGACAAGCGCAAGTTCATCATCGCCGACACCCCCGGCCACGAGCAGTACACGCGGAATATGGCGACGGGGGCCTCGACGGCTGATCTGGCCATCATCCTCGTCGACGCCCGCCACGGCGTCCTCACGCAGACGCGCCGCCACAGCTTCATCGTCTCGCTCCTGGGGATCCGGCATGTCATCGTCGCCGTCAACAAGATGGACATCGTCGGCTACGACCAGGCTGTCTTCGAGGAGATCCGCGCTGACTACGCTGCCTTCGCTGCGCGGCTGGAGCTCCCCGACCTCCACTTCCTGCCGATCTCGGCGCTCAAAGGCGACAACGTCGTCACCAACAGCCCGAACATGCCTTGGTTCACCGGCTCCCCGCTGATGACGCTCCTGGAGACGGTCTACATCGGCTCCGACCGCAATCTCGAGGACTTCCGCTTCCCGGTCCAACTCGTCCTCCGGCCGAATCTCGATTTCCGCGGCTTCTGCGGCACGATCGCCTCCGGCATCATCCGCACCGGCGACGAGGTGATGAGCCTCCCCTCCCGGAAGAAGAGCCGGGTGAAGCAGATCGTCACCTTCGACGGCGAACGGGAAGAGGCCTTCGCGCCGCAGAGCGTGACGCTGACCCTCGAAGACGAGATCGATTCCAGCCGCGGCGACATGCTCGTCCGCCCCGGCAATCAGCCGAAGGTCGACAACCGCTTTGAGGCGATGATCGTGTGGATGGCCGAGGAGAAGCTCCTCCCCGGGAAGCCCTATCTCTTCAAGCAGACGTCGAAGGTCACCAGCGGCGCCGTGAGCACGCTCCGCTACCGCGTCGACGTCAACACGCTCCACCGTCAGGACGCGCCGGCTCTTTCCCTCAATGAGATCGGGCGCTGCGCGATCACGCTCACCGAGCCGATCTGCCACGACGCCTACCGGCGCAATCGTGGCACCGGCGGCTTTATCATCATCGACCGGCTCACCAACGCCACCGTCGGTGCCGGGATGATTCTCGACCGCGAGCCCGAAGAGGGGCGGAGCACCGCCCACTGGGACGACGCGGCCGCGGAGCATCTCCACGGGGCGGCCAGCGCCGTGACGGCAGCCGAGCGTGAGGCGCGCTTCGGCCAGAAGCCCTTCACGCTCCTCCTCACGGGGCTCACCGGCTCCGGCAAGAGCACGCTCGCGGCGGCGCTCGAGCGGCGGCTGTTCGAAGCGGGGCGGGGGGTGACCGTCCTCGACGGGCAGTCGCTGCGGCTGGGGATCAGCCGTGATCTCGGCTTCTCGGCGGGCGAGCGGAGTGAGAATCTGCGGCGCGGCGCGGAAATCGCCCGGCTGTTCAACGACGCCGGGCTGCTGTGCATAGCGGCCTTCGTGGCCCCGGAGGAATCGGTGCGGCAGAAGGCGGTGGAGCGGATCGGCCGCGACCGGGGGCTGGTCGTCCATCTCGCCTGCCCGCTCGAGGTCTGCCGGCAGCGCGACACCGAAGGGCACTATTTGCTCGCCGATGCCGGGGAGATGAAGCACTTCCCCGGCGTGAGTGCGCCCTACGAGGCGCCTCTCAATCCCGATCTCGTCCTCCCGACCGACCAGTGGCCGGTGGCCAAGTGCGTCGACGCGCTGCTGAAGCTGCTCGGGGACCGCGGCGCGATCTGAAGCGGGGGACGTTGCGGTCGATGATCCGGCAGTCCGGAATCGACAGGACCGAGTTCGAGTCGTGACCGGTCCGCCCCCCGACTTGCGCTCAATCGACGAACAGTTCCGCCGGCTCGAGGGTCGCCTCCGGGCAGGCTAGGGGGAAGAGCGGCCGGCCGGCGCGGTGGGTGGTGCGGGTGTCGTAGCGGCCCGCCACCGGATCGCGGAATACGATCACCGCCCGGGCGGCGAGATCGACCACCCAGTAATCGGCGATCCCGGCTGCGGCGTAGAGCGCCGCCTTCGTGGTCGTGTCGTGGTCGAGGCTCGTGTCAGCGACCTCGACGACGAGCATCACCTCCTCCGGGAGTGGGCGGCGATCGATGTAACGCCGCAGCGTCACCCAGGCGAGATCGGGCTGCGGGGCACTTTCCGAGGCGGGGATCGCGATCGGGTTCTGGACGCGCACGAGGATTCGCGAGAGATCGACCTGCATCATGCTCCAGCGGCCGAGCCAGTCGACGGCGTCGGCATGCCGGTCTCCGATCGGCGACATCATCTGCAGCCCTCCTTCGATGAGCTCGAGCGGGTGCTCCTGTCGCGGCTCGAACACCCCGGCGGAGATCATCCGGTCATACATCGCCAGCGTGACGCCGCCGCGGGGCGGGAGCCCGGCGGGCAGCGCGGCTCGGGAGTCGGCGGTGGCAGGGACGATCGTGCTCATGATGGAGTCGATTATAACCCCGTCAACCAGCGCGTCCGAAGGGGGAATGATTCGCCCGGCGGGCCTCATCCCTGACCGTTCTCGGAGGCAGTGAATGACGTGATCGGCCGCCGGATGCGGCGGCCGTCGACCCAGGAAAGCCTTGGCGTTGTCTGCGGGTGAACAAGGGGAAAAAGGTCATGGATGACCTTTGCCACGGGTCGCTACGACGCGCCGAAGATCTCGCGGAGCGATGAGCCGGGCCCGGGCAGCGGCGGCGCTGGTTGCTGTGGCCACCACCTCGATCTCCGTGTGGGGGCCGAGGAGGAGTTCGAGGCGCTTGGAGAGGGTGCGGATTCCCGTGCTCGGAGTTCGGGACGGATTGGGGGGCACCCAGACGCCAGTGTTGGCCACCTCGACGTCGAGCCAACCATCATGGACTTTCGACGTGACGATGACCTCGAGGGGCCCATCCTCCGGCGGCGCACCGTGGACGAAGGCGTTTTCCAACGGCGGCTGGAGCATCATCGGCGGCACGGCGAGGGCATGCGACGCCGGATCGCACTCGAGCCGGCAGCGGCGGCGCTGGTCGAATCGGGCCTGGTGAACGGCGAGGTATTTCTTGAGCGACTGCAGCTCCCGGGCGAGGGGCTCAAGCGCCCTCGCCTCGCTGAGCGTGAAGCGGAGATAGTCGGCCAGATCCTGCGTCACCTTTTCGACCGCCGACGGCTCGACGAAACGGGCATCGGCGCGCACCAACCGGGCAGAGCCGGCGATTGATCGTGGGATCGTTCGACAGCCGTTGAAAGACTCGCCCGGCGCGCTGATCAGAGTAGGTAGGGCCGAGAGCAATGACCCCCTATCAGAAGGGGTCTTTCGGGCGGCAGAAGCACCGGATCGATCCGGTGGGCAGGGCCCGTGGCGAGAGGGGAGCGGCAGGCCGCGGGGCCGGCTTTCCGGAGGGATTTCAGATCCGGATCCCGAAGGTGAAGATGGCGACTAGGAGGGTCAGCGAGAGGGTGAGGAGGACCAGATCAATCGTGGGGATGCCGTGGCCGACAAGCGGTTCTGCCGATATTTTCGAAGGAGTTATGGCATCGCTCCTACGACGGAAGGCGGGTTTGGTGCGGGGCGTGAGCATGGTCAACACCGGAGTTTGGGAGATCGTTCGACGGCGAGTCGGTCGCCGGGATGCGTGGGTCTCAAACTAAGATGTTTGACTCGATGAGCAACGCCCTGGAGGCGCCGCGAAACCTTACACGGCCACGAAAAAATATTTTCCCTTCTGGGCAACGGGCGAAACCGCTCTCTTTCGGAACCTACAGCCCCTTTGACGACGAAGGCTTTCCTGCTTTTAAGTTCCGGGAGGGGTTTCGGATCCCCTCTTCCAGGGAGGCTGTGAGGGGGTGGCCATCGGCTTCCAGGCTTTTCATCGCGACGAGCTTCACCGCCAAGGAAAACGGATGCCCCGCACGATCGAAGCGAGTCCGTGGCCCCGTTCGTTCCCTTGGGTTATCGTTGATCGACCATGATTCCCACGCATCCGCCCGCCGCGCGCATCGGCATCCTCACCGTCTCCGACCGGGCAAGCCGCGGGGAGTACGTCGATGAGGGGGGTCCAGCGATCCGCGACTACCTCCACGAGGTGCTCGCCTCGGAGTGGGAGGCGATCGAGCGGATGGTTCCTGATTCACTTGAAGAAATCTCCGCAGCGATCGTCGCTCTTGCCGAGGCCGGCTGTTGCCTCGTTGTCACCACTGGCGGCACCGGTCCTGCGCCGCGCGACGTCACCCCGGAGGCGACCGAGCGAGTCTGCCAGAAAATGCTCCCCGGCTTCGGCGAAATGATGCGAGGAGAATCACTGAAGTACGTCCCGACCGCGATTCTCTCCCGGCAGACCGCCGGGATCTGCGGCCGGGCGCTGGTGGTCAATCTCCCGGGGCGGCCGCGGAGCATCCGAGAGTGTCTCGACGCCGTCTTCCCGGCGATCCCCTACTGCGTCGATCTCATTCACACAGGCGCCGCTGATCCGCCGCGCCTCGAAACGAAGCCGGAGCGGCTCGTCGCCTTCCGACCGAAGGGGTGATTCGGGCGGGTTCGCGCCGGCGCCGCTCGGGGTCGCCCACGCCCCCAGCCGAGCTCGCTTCGGCCTTCGTGGCCTTCGCTCGCTCGGACCCGCCTGCGCTTCGCCATCCATGGCTCCGCTTGTCGGCTACGCCGGCTCCCGGGGCATGGGCGCCCCCGAGCTTCCCTTCCCGGGGAAGGACCGACGATCCGTGGCACTTCAGCGCATCGCGCGGGCGAGATCGGGGGCGAAGTAGGTGAGGATGGCGTCGGCGCCGGCGCGCTTGATCACCAGCACGCTCTCGGCGGCGGCCTTCTCGCCGTCGATCCAGCCGTTGGCGGCCGCGGCCCGGATCATCGAGTATTCGCCGCTCACCTGGTAGGCGAAGGTCGGCACGCCGAAGGCGTGCTTCACGCGGTGAATGATGTCGAGCGCCGTGCCGGCCGGCTTCACCATCACCATATCGGCCCCCTCGGCGAGGTCGAGAGCCACCTCGCGGAGGGCCTCGTCGCCGTTGGCAGTGTCCATCTGATAGGTCTTCTTGTCGGTGACGCCCCGGGCGGCGCCATCCCCGAGCGCTGCCGATGAGCCCAGCGCGTCGCGGAATGGCCCGTAGAACGCCGAGGCATACTTGGCGGCGTAGGAGAGGATGCAGACATCCTGCCTTCCCTCCCCGTCGAGCGCTTGGCGGATCGCCCCGACGCGGCCGTCCATCATGTCGGAGGGGGCGACGATATGGCAGCCCGCGTTTGCGAGCGACAGGCTCTGCCGGCAGAGCACCGCGACGGTCTCGTCGTTGAGGATCCGGCCGTCGGCGAGGAGGCCGTCGTGGCCGTGGCTTGTGTAGGGATCGAGGGCGACGTCGCAGACGATGCCGACGCTGTCACCGGTTTCGCGGCGGATCGCCCGGACCGTCCGGCAGGCGAGGTTGTCGTCGTCGCAGGCGTGCGCGGCGTCGTCGCTCTTGTGTCGGCTCTCGACGACCGGAAAGAGCGCGATCGCCGGGATCCCGAGGGCCGCCGCCTCGGCCGCCGCCCTCACGATTCCCTCGATCGAGAGCCGCTCGACCCCCGGCATCGCCCCCACCGGCACGGCCGCGGGGTGGTCGTGGACGAACAGCGGCCAGATCAGGTCGGCCGGCGTCAGGACCGTCTCGGCCACAAGGCTGCGCAGCCAGGCGTGCTGGCGGATCCGCCGCGGGCGGGTGGTGGGAAAGCTGGCGCCGGCGGGGAGGAGCGGTTCGGTCATGGGGCGCAGCGGGCCTCGGGGGGATTTGGTGGGGGAGTGCAGGCGAGGTCAGCGGTCGTCGATGACGATCACACTGCCGAGCGGAACCGGCGGCGGCGCGGGGAAGCCGGTGAGGGACGCGATCGCACAGGCCTCGTCGGTCTCCCACACGCTCACCTGGCGGGCGACGACGCCGAGGTCGGCGAGCACGCCCGGGCAGACCACCTCGAGGAGGTAGCGGGCCATGTTCTCGGCGGTCGGATTCCAGGGAAGGAGAAAGAGCTTTGACGGGGTCGACTGCTGCACCGCGGCAATGGCGCCAGCGTCCTCGATGAAGAGGATAAAGGCGTGGTCCCAATTCGTGTCGAGCCAGCCGAGGAGCCGCTTCTTGATCAGCGAAAAGTCGACGATCCGCCCCACGTCATCGACCGTCGCCGCGCCTCCGGCCGCCACGACCTCGACATCGACCCGGTAATTGTGGCCGTGGAGGTAGGCACACTTGCTCTCGTGCCGGTAGAGCCTGTGGCCGGCACAGAATCGTAGTTGCCGCACCAGCGCGAGGCTGGTCGTCGAGGCCTGTGGGGATGGCATGGGTCGCCGGGAGGCTCCGAAGCGTGGAGAGAACAGACGAATCATACCCCCGTGTTTAGAGCCCGGGCAGGGACGCGGACCTGGCAGTCCTTGCCGGATTTGCCGGAGGAATCGACGCCGTGGCATGATCCTCGAGGGGGGACGAGGTCGAATCCGCCGCCGAAACCGTATTCCAGAATCCAGAGGTCTCCGATGCTGCGCCCTGATCCCACCGGCTTTCCCTGGGCCATCCGGCCCGCGGCAGTCCACCTCCTCGGCCTCCTCCTGCTCCTGCCGCTGGTGGCGCGGGGGGCCGATCTCCCGGCGCAGGCAGCCATTCCGGTCCGCGAGGTGAGCGTCTTCAAGGATGGCCATGCGTTTGTCGTCCATCGTGGCAGCGTCGCGGTCGATGCGGCAGGGGACACCGTCCTTCGCCATCTCCCCGCCCCGGTGATGGGAACATTCTGGGTGGGGGCGATCGATGGCGGTGCGGAGCAGCGGGGGATCGGTGTCGCGGCGGTGACCGCTTCCCAGAGCCGAGTCAGGGTCGAGAGGACGGCGCTGTCGCTCAAGGATCTCGTCGATGCCAATCCCGGTGCGAAAGTCCTCGTCACAGAGACCCCGTCCCCCAGCCGCGATCCGGTTCCCTACGAGGCGACGATCCTCGCGGCGCCGGTGCAGACATCAGAGGAGCTCGAGTCGCTCGCGTCGCCGGGCGACGGCCCCAAGCTCCCGGTCGCCTCGGATCTTGTCTTCCTGCGAACCGATGCCGGGACGCGCGTGCTAGCCCTCGCTCGCATCCAGGACATAACCTTCCATGACGGCCCTTCTACGAAGCTCGGCCGCGATGAGCTGCGCAGTGCCCTCACGCTTCGCATGATCCGCCGTGGTGCGGGGGACAGGGCGGAGCCACTGGCCGGCGGCGCGGCTGATGTCGGGCTGATGTATGTCCAGCGCGGCCTCCGCTGGATCCCGTCCTACCGGGTCGAGCTCGACGGCAAGGGACAGGCCCGCGTCTGGCTCCAGGCGACGCTCGTCAACGATCTGGTCGACCTCGACGACGTCACCTGCAACCTCGTCGTCGGTGTCCCCACGTTCGCCCTGCAAGGTTCCGCCGACCCAATCGGCCTGGAGCAGGCGGCGGCGCGTCTTGCGCAGGCGGTCACCCTCGACAACGGCAATCGCTTCGGCAACTTCTACGCCAACTCGATGATGTCGCAGGTGGCCGGTGGGGCCGGAGGGGGGGTGGCGCCCGCCCAGGAGACTGACGCGGCCGATG
Source organism: Candidatus Kuenenia stuttgartensis (assembly GCA_945865325.1). Lineage (GTDB taxonomy): Bacteria > Planctomycetota > Planctomycetia > Pirellulales > UBA1268 > QWOP01. The sequence continues at coordinate 10,277 of CAMBFA010000076.1, read as the reverse complement.
CGAATGGCGAGAAGACGGAGGATCTCTACGTCTTCCGCCTCGAGCATGTGAGCCTCAAGAAAGGAGAGCGGATGGTGGTGCCGGTGAGCGTCGGCTCGCTCCCCTACCGCGACTTCTTCAAGCTCGAGATCCCCCTCACACCGCCGGCCGAGTTCGTCCAGCAGCTCGACCCCCGCCAGGGGGCAGAGTTCGCCCGGCTCATGGCGGCGCCGAAGGCCGTCCACACGATCCGCCTCTCCAACACCTCCAAGGCCCCGCTGACGACGGCGCCGGCGCTGGTCATGCGCGACGGCCGCGTCCTTGCCCAGGGGATGCTTAGCTATACGTCACCAGGCGCCGAGGTCGATCTCGCCGTCACCACCGCCGTCGACATCCGCGTGACGAAAGAGGAGCGGGAGTCGCGCCGCGTCCCCAATGCCCAGAACTGGAACGGCGAGCAACTGGCCAGGCTCGAGCTCACTGGAGAGCTGACGCTCAAAAACCTCCGCGGCCAGCCGGTCGACATCGAGGTGGTGCGGCACGTGTTCGGCGCTGTCGAATCGGCCGACCACGACGGCGCCATCGAACGGGTCAACGTCCTCGAGGATCTCTCCCTCCTCGGGCAGACCGCCGGGCCGGCGGGCCCGGGGCGCGGCGCGGCGGCAGGATTCGGCTGGTTCAACTGGCCGCCGTGGTGGCGGCAGTTCAACGGCGCGACGCGGATTCGCTGGCAGGTACGGCTCGAGCCCGGCGCGGAGACGTCGCTGGAGTATGCGTGGAGCTACTACGGGAGGTGAGTTCCACGTCATCGCTTTCTGTTGGTCGATGCATGTGCAAAAAGGACATCGGCAAACAGCAGCGAATGTTCTCCGCTCCAGGAGGGGGTTTGGTGGTAGAAGCCGAAAGGCGAAAAACCATGGCCTTCGAGATGATCTCGCAGCCGCTGGAAGGAAACGTGGGCTGTTCCCTCGAAGCAGAATCCCGCCTCGACGGTGACGAACTTGATGCGACCTTCGCTGAACGAGCGCGACGCACCTTCAAGAACGTTCAAATCGAACCCCTCAACGTCGATCTTCAGGAGATCAACGTTTGAAAGCGATCGCTCTTCCCTGTAGGCATCGACCGTGGTCACCGGGACGGTTTCGAACGCATCGCCATCTCTGGCGTTCACGAGCGAGTTTGTCAGGGAATTGTGTCCGACGGATATGCGTGCCTCGCCCACGCTGTTGCCAACCGCCGAATGGATGCAGCGACATCGTGTGCCGCTGAGATTGCGTTGAAGCATCGCGAACGTCGGGGAGACAGGCTCAAAACAGTGGATCTCGGCCTTCGGGAACGTTTCGAGCATATTGAGCGCTGACTGTCCGACGTTCGCTCCAACATCGAGGATTATTCGGAGATCGATTCCACGATGAGCGAGGTCGTAACAGTCGTTGATGCCATGGGGAAGAGCTCGGTACAGCCGAATCCCTGTCGTCGATTCAATAAATACTTTCGCCCGGTGTCTTAGATTCATGATTTTAGAAAATCCGAGAGGAAGTCTTGAAGACCCAAGGGCACAGCGAGCGAAAGGCAGACCACGACGAATGTTTCTGGCATCGATGCATGGCCGCCGAACCGAGTCACTCTGGGAGACGGATAAGCAGGCTGGAACGCTTACCGAAAAAGCCCGTCGTTACAGCTGCGTCGGGTTCGGTGCGTCGCCGTAGACAGCTTTCGGATCGAAGGCCTTCTCATGTTCCATGAATTCGAGCGTCGCCCCCGTCGTCCGCTCCGTGCCGACCGGCACCTTGCGGTAGAAGCAGGAGCGGTAGCCGACGTGGCAGCTGGCGCCGCCGGGGATCGCCACGCGGAGCCAGACGCAGTCCTGGTCGTCGTCGATCCGCATCTCGACGACCTTCTGCACGAGGCCACTCGTCGCCCCCTTGTGCCACAGCTGCTGCCGGCTGCGGCTCCAGTAGTGGGCTTCCCCCGTTTGGATCGTGCGGGCGAGCGCCTCCTGGTTCATCATCCCCACCATCAGCACTTCGCCTGAGGTGAAGTCGGTGGTCACACAGGGGATCAGCCCCTGGCCGTCGAACTTCGGGGCCAGTTCGTTCCCCTCCTCAACCTGCTCGACGGTGCGGCGGGCTCCGAAGAGATCGGCGGATGGGTTCGGGCTTTGGGGGGTCACGGTAGGGCTCGATGCGGGGGACAGGGGGGTGAAGACGGTCTGCTGCCTTCCTGACTATGCGCCTTTGGGAGGCCGTGTCAACGAATCGACGTGGCGGCGGGGGCGGGGGACGCTCCCACCGGTTTGGGTCCGTGGATCTCCCCGGCGATTTTCGCCATCACCATCGGCAGGAAGATGATTCCCGAATAGTGGTTGGCCTCCATCTGCACATGGTGGTCCGGAGGGAGATTCCCGGCGTCGGCGAGGAGCTGGCAATGGGCGAGCGGGACGACGTCATCGTACTTCCCGGAAAAGATCCAGGTGCGGTCGGGGCGGTAGCGGTGGGCGAGGCGCGTCGGCTCGATGGCGTGGAGCGTCTCCTTGATCTGCGCCTCGGTCATCCCCGACTCGGAAAGCTTCTCGCGGACCTTCACGGCATCCTTCTTTCCCTTCTCGAGCACGCCGACCAGATCCCCGCCGGCGAGGAGGATGAAGACCTTGTCGTAGCCCTCGTCGAGGCCGGCGACGGTCGCGGTGACGAAGCCGCCGAGGCTGGTTCCCTGGACGGCGATCCGCGACGCATCGACCAGCGGCAGGCTTGCCGTGGCATCGCGCGCCCGCCGCACGTCGGCCACCGCCTGCCGGACCGCCGGCACGAGCATCTCCGCCCCCGCCCGCCCCTCTTTGGGGCGCCGGGCCCCGTAGTAGGGCATCTGCACCATGAGGGCATGGACCCCATGCGCCGAGAGGCCGCGGGCCACGATCCGCCCCACCGTCATCCCGCTCCCCGATTCGTGAACGACGACGCAGGCCGGGCCACGGCAGACTTCTCCCTCGCCATCGCGGGCCTGATACCACTCCATCCACACGTCTCGGTTGCAAGCAGGGCCGGCGGGAAGTGGCGAGGGGAAGCGGACGCGGAGATCGCCGTTGTTGCCATCGGCCTTCTCGATCGCCACGTCGAAGGTGCCGCAGTCCCAGCAGAGGCCGGCGAGGCACTGCTGCGCGTCCTCGTTGGGATCCTCCCCCGTCGCGAGCGTGTCGACGCCCCGCAACACGGCCCCAGGTACGGCCGCCGCCTTCGCGTCGGCGGCGGGGGGCGTGGCCGCTCCGCGGAGCCCGGGCACCGCCTCGAGGAGTTTGGCAAGGTCGAGACGGACGCTCGGGCATTCGGCGGCCGGCTTTTTGTGCGAGGCGTGGGCGACGTGGAGGAGGAGCTTTTCAGGCACGAAGAGGACATTGTGGAGATTCGACTTCATCGCTACGGGGCGATCCATGAGATGGATGGCGGCCTCCTCGTCGATCTTCCCGAATTGCTCCTTGACCCGCTCCCGCAGACAGAGAAGCCGGTCGCCGGCGGAGAGGACGACCGCATCGGGGATCCCGGTGCCGAGGAGCTCGTGCCCCTCGCCCGGCTTGACAAACTCGATCCGCTCCGGCGTCGCCGCCACGCCGACGCTCTGCCGCGTCTTGCCGTCGGCGAAGACGTAGTAGTACTCGCACGTCCTTGGGCTGTCCGTCCACAGCTTCATCACCTCTTCAAGCGTCGTGCATTCCTCCATCGCCCGGCGCATGAGCGTCGCCATCGGCACGCCGTCCCACTGCCCCTCGCCGCGACCCCCCATCTCGCCAAGGGAAATCCCCTGGGCATTCATGCCGCTCACGCTTCCGATGAACCCGGCATAGCCGATCGTCACGAACGGGATCTGCCCCTCCGGCGCCACGACAAACGCCGCGGCGGCGTCCTGGAGGCCGATCTCGGTCATGTAGTCGAGGACGCGGCCGTGGTAGAGCGTGCCGTCGGTCGTCGCCGCCCCGGAGACCGCAAAGCCGGAGCAATGGAAGAGCTCGGGGAAGACGTTCACGACCGCGATAAGCCCCGGGTCGAGATGGAGCGAGGCGGCGAGCGCCTCGGTCTCGCGGAGATGACGCTCAGGGATATGAGGGGCGAGCCGGGCCGCGGCGTCGTCAAGCTTCTTGCGAAACCACATGCCCCCGCGGATCGTCTCCACCGTGCCGACGACATGGAGAACCGAGTCGACACAGCGGTTGGCCTCGACGGCAAGCAACTCGCCGTGGGCCTTGCCGATCTCCTCTGGGCTCCCATGGAGCGTCACGACGCGCAGGCCCTCGGCCCACTCGAGCTTCCCGTGCGGCACCGCGCGGGATATTGTCGCCGGCGCCGTCAGCTCCGCCCCCGGCAGGGCGATCTCGAGGGCCCGACGGACGCCGCGGCAGAGCGTCCGCTCGATCTCGTCGCGCGGCACCTCGCTCACCTCATAGCCGGGGAAGTCGTCGACGGCCAGGCACTCGCCCGGCTCCCCGACGGTGAGGGTGAGATCGAGCTCCACATTCTCGGCATGAGCGCTGATCCTTCGGCCAGAGTCGTCGAAGTCGAGCCAGCCTTCGCCACGCTCGTAGCGCCCATCGTTTGAATCGTGCTTCACGCCAAGGAGGCCGACCAAGAGCCCTGTCAGCGATGCCGGCGAAGGCTGGAGAAGGAGCGGAGTGGCCAACGAGACCTGCGTCGCCGACGACACGAGCCGGGCGCCGATGCCGGCGGGATCGAGATGGTCGGCCGAATCGGTCGCCCCGCGGCCGATGTGGACGATCTTGTGTTTGGGGAGCGCGAGCGCCGTGGCATCGGCGCGCCGCCGCAGCACCAAGGCGTAGTCGTCGTGGGTCAGTTCGAGGTCATAGGCATGGGCGTCGAAGCGGGCGAGCTTGATCGCCACCCTCATCGGCTTGCCGCTGCCGCCGATACTCACCGTCCCTTCGACGGCGAAGGTCTCGCGGGCACCGGAGAGGCATTCCCACAGCGGCCCCAGATCGGCGGCGAGCGCCCCGGCTGGATTCCGCGCCGGATCGATGGCCAGCGGCTCTTCGCCGCGCAGCGGCGCCACCCAGACGGCGCACACCAAGCATGCGCCCAGGCATCCGGTCAGAAGAAGCGCCACGCGGGCAGGGCGGGGGGGGATCATGGAAACTTCCTCAGGGCCAGTTCGGGGGCGGGGAAACCCCTGACGTCGCAATCGGTCAGCCTTCAATCTCCCACCCTCAGTCGCCGCGAACAAGCCGGCTTTCCGGCTGCTGCGGCCCCCGGCAGAGGGGCCCTCGTGCCGCTGCGGTCTGGGCTCGGGGAGGGGGTGAAGGCACGTCATGATCCCCCAGCGATCGCGATTTTATTGACTTTTATTCGGCCTTGGATAAATTATCCATTACGAAATAAAAGGCAATAAATTGATTCACTTCCCACGTCCCGACTTGGCTCAGGAACTGGTGGTCGCGCTCTGCGGTGAGGCCACCTTCAGCGACGCCCACAACGGCTTGTTTCTGGCGGCGCCCCGACGGACGGGGAAGTCGACGTTCCTCCTCAATGACTTGGCCCCGGCGCTCAGAGCCACCGGCGTCGTGGTGGCCTACGTGGACCTGTGGGCCGACCCGCGGCGGGATCCAGGCACGCTGATCGCGGATGCGATTGCCCGATCGCTCGCGCCGCATGCGAGTTTCGTGAGCCGTGTCGCGAAGAAAGCCGGCGTGGAGAGCGTGACCGTCCCAGGCATCCTGAAGATCGACCTGAGCAAGATTGGCAAGCACGACGGCGTCACGTTGCCCGATGCCCTGCGGGCCTTGCATGAGACCGCCAAGGCACCGATAGCGCTCATCGTGGACGAGGCCCAGCACGCGCTCACGAGCGACGCCGGGGAAGCGACGATGGCAGCACTCAAGTCGGCCCGAGATCAGCTCAATCAGCCAGGCAACGTGAACCTCATGCTCGTGATGTCTGGCTCCGACCGCGACAAGCTGCTCCGCCTGGTCAACACCAACGCCGCGCCGTTCTACGGCTCACAGATTGCCCGCATGCCGCCACTCGGAGAGGATTTCATCGAGCACGTGGCTCGGCTCATCTCCGCGCAGCGGCCCGACCTTACGCCGGTAGACTCGCCTCTGTTGCTCCAAGCCTTTGCAGGCTTTGGCCATCGGCCTCAGTTCTTCATGGAATCGCTCGGTCAGGCGATCAGCCCCTTGGCAGGCCTCGAGGACGTGCGTTTCGAGCAGGCGGTGATGGAGGCGGCTCACGAGCGCCAGCGGACTGACGAAGCCCAGATGGAATCCGACTACCTCGCGCTGCGACCCGTGGAACAGGCCGTGCTCTGGCGACTCCTCGAGCAGGGCCCGCGGTTTCGTCCGTACGACGGCGAGGCTTTGCAGTTTTACCGGAAGCGGGCTTCCCCGCAGGTCACCGCGCAGCAGGCCCAGGCCGCGCTCGACTCGCTCCGCAAGCGCACCCCTGCGATCGTCTGGAAATCGGCTCGCGGCGAGTACGCCGTCGACGATGCGGCCATGCACCGATGGTTTGAGAAGCGAGTGACCGAAGGGCAATGGCCGCCAGTCGATTCGCAGAGCCACCTGGCGTCCGATAAAGACGAGATGGAGTAGCACCGGATTCATCGAAGCGGCCAGTTCGGGGACCAGTTCGTTGCAGTCCGGCTTCCCCGCCATCACAATCAGGGGCCCTTCAATCTCCCAGTCTGACGCGTCGCGAACAAGGCGGCTTTATCCTGCGTCCGGGCTCCCGGAAACGTTCGTCCATGCTCCGTGCCCCCCACTTCCTGCCGCGGGCCGTCGCTGCGGCCACGTTGCTCGTGGCGCTGGCTGGTTGCGGACGATCCAGCCCCCCGGTTGTCGCCCCGCCGCCGCCGGAGGTCGTCGTCGCCAAGCCGGTCGTCGCCGAGGTGACCGACACGATCGAGCTCACCGGGAACGCCACAGCGGTGGAGACGGTCGATCTCAAGCCGCGTGTGGGGGGCTTCGTGACGGCCGTCCACTTCGCCGACGGTCAGGACGTGGGCGTCGGTGATCCGCTCTTCGACATCGACGACCGCACCTACCGGATCGCCCGCGATCAGGCCGAGGCGGAGATCGAACGGGAGCAGGCGGAGCTGTTGGAGCTGGAGAGCGAGTTGGTCCGCGATCAGGCCCTCCTCCCGCGCGGCGCGGTCACCCAGGAGCAGGTCGGGATCATCACCGCCAAGCGCGACATGGCCGCCGCGACGCTCAAGAAAGACCGGGCAATGCTCGCCCAGGCGGAGCTCGATCTCGGCTTCTGCCGGGTGACAGCACCGATCGCCGGCCGGATCGGCGCCCGGACGGTGAACGTCGGCGAGCTCGTCGGGGGAGGAGTGGCCCCGACAACGTTGGCGACGATTGTCAGCGTCAACCCGGTTTATGTCACCTTCTTCGCCGACGAGCGGTCGCTCCTCGTGGCCCGCGAACGGGCGATCAGGGGACATCGTGAGGGACAGCGTGAGGAGCGTAAGGAGGATGCGGTCGGGCCTGGTGACGAGGATCCGTCGTGGCGTAACATCCGCGATCTGGCCATCCCGATCGATGTGGCCCTCGTCACCGACGAGGGCTTTTCGCGGCGTGGCGTGCTGTCGTTTGTCGACATTGCCGTCCGCGCCTCGACCGGCACGATCCGCTGCCGGGCGATCCTCGACAATCCCGATCGGCTCATCGCGCCGGGGATGTTCTGCCGGGTCCGCCTCCCGTTTGGCGATCCGGCTGAGGCGCTCCTCGTCCCCGATCGGGCCATCGGCATCGAGCAAGGGCGCCGGACCGTCGCTGTGGTCGGTGCCGATGACCGGGTGACGATCCGCGAGATCACCCCCGGCAAGCTCGACGGCCAGATGCGCGTCGTGACGAAGGGGCTCGCTGCGGGCGACCGGGTCATCGTCAGTGGCCTGCAGCGCGTCCGCGACGGGGCCGTCGTTCGGCCGGTCGAAGCCCAGCCGGCCCCGCCCGCCAGGGAATGACCGTCGCCCCATGGTCTCGCAGTTCTTCATCGACCGTCCCGTCTTCGCCACCGTTCTCTCGGTAGTGATCCTCCTCGTCGGCGGCGTGGCGCTGGTCGGCATGCCGGTGGGGCAGTATCCGGACGTCACCCCTCCCACGATCGCCGTCACCGCCTCCTATCCCGGCGCCGCCGCGGAGGTCGTCGCCGAGACGGTCACCACGCCGATCGAGCAGGAGATCAACGGCGTTGAGGGGATGCTCTATCTCTCGTCAAAGAGCACCGGCGACGGCCAGGCATCGATCGACGTCACCTTCAAGCTCGGCACCGACATCGACCAAGCGCAGGTGCTGACGCAGAACCGGGTGGCGCTGGCGCTGGCGAAGCTCCCCGAAGAGGCCCGCCGGCAGGGGGTTTCGACGCGGAAGAAGTCGCCGAGTATCCTCCTGTGCGTCAATCTCTTTTCCCCAGGGGAGCGACTCGATCAGCTCTTCATCTCCAACTACGCGCTGTTGCAGGTGAAGGATGCCCTGGCGCGGATCGAGGGGGTCGGGGACGTGCAGTTTCTCGGGGCCCGCGACTACGCCCTACGGGTGTGGCTCGATCCCGGCAAACTCGCCAGCCGCGGGCTTTCGGCCACCGACGTCGTCCGTGCCCTGCGCGAGCAGAATGTTCAGGTGGCCGCCGGGCGGATCGGCCAGCCACCGGCCCCCCTCGGCCTCGACTTCCAGGTGCCAGTGACCGCGGCCGGGAGGCTTCCCGATCCGGCGGCCTTCGAGAACGTGATCGTGAAGGCCTCGGGCCCGCTCCCGGCAGGGGCCGCCGGTCGTGTCGGCCCGGGGCATGATCTGGCCACCACGGGCCTGTCAATCGTTCGCCTCGGCGACGTCGGCCGGGCCGAATTGGGGGCCCGCAGTTACGACGTCGGCAGCCGGCTCGATGGCCAAGAGGGGGTCACCGTCGCTCTCTTCCAGCAGCCCGGATCGAATGCCCTGGCCACCGCCGAGCGGATCCGGCACGAGATGGCCTTGCTCGAGCGTGGATTTCCAGACGGGCTCGAGTATGCGATTCACTACGACACGACGGTGTTTGTCGACGAGAGCATCCGCGAGGTCTGGAAGACGCTCTTCGAGGCGGTGGTCCTCGTGTTCATCGTCGTCCTCGTCTTTCTCCAGGATTGGCGGGCGACGATCATTCCGATGGTCGCCGTGCCGGTATCGCTGGTGGGGACGTTCGCCGCGATGCGGCTGTTCGGTTTCTCCCTCAATAATCTCTCGCTGTTCGGCCTCGTGCTCGCCATCGGGATCGTTGTCGATGACGCGATCGTCGTCGTCGAGAATGTCGAGCGCTGGTTGGCGGGGGGATTGCCTGCGCGCGAGGCGGCCCGGCGGGCGATGGGGGAGGTGGCCGGGCCGGTGATCGCCATCGCCCTGGTGCTCTGTTCGGTGTTCGTGCCGACGGCCTTCATCACGGGCATCAGCGGCGAGTTCTACCGGCAGTTCGCCCTCACGATCGCGGCGAGCACGGTGATCTCGGCCTTCAATTCCCTCACCCTCTCGCCGGCCCTCTGCGTGCTCCTTTTTCAGACGCACCACGCGGGCAACACCGCCGCGCCGTCTGCCGGCCCGGAGCCTGGCAGCCCCGCCGCGGGCAACGCCGCAGCGGCAGCCGCGCGGCGCCATCCGCTTCCCCCGGCTGGGATCGCACTGTTGGTCGGATTGCTTGCTGTCTGGTTTCTCGAGGCCCGGGGGCTTGTGGCGGCCGGGTTGGCGACGGCGCCGCTGCCGCCATGGGCCGCCCAATGGAGCGTGCGGCTCGGCCTGTTCGCCGCCGGGGCGATCGCAGGCTGGTGGGGGGCGGGGGCCGTCAACGGGCTCCTTGCCGCTTTTTTTCGCCTCTTCAATCTGTTTTTCGAGCTCACCACCGGCGTCTACGGGGCGGTGGTGGGGAGGCTCCTGCGGATGGGGATCGTCGTGGTCGCCCTCTATGTCGGCCTCATGGCCCTCACCTACTACGGCTTCACGACCGTGCCGGTGGGGTTCATTCCGCAGCAGGACAAGGGCTATCTCCTCGTCACGGCGCTGCTCCCTCCGGGGGCGAGTGCCGAGCGCACGGCGGAGGTCATGGCCGATCTCGATAAGCGGGTGACGGCGGTCCCGGGCGTGGCCCACAGGATCTCCGTTACCGGCTACTCGCTTCTGGGCAACGTCAGCCAGCCGAACGCCGGCGGGATGTTCGTCCTTCTCGAGCCGTTTGCCCGGCGGGCGGTCGATCCACAACGCTCGGCAGTCTCGATCCTCCACGCCCTGCGGCAAAGCTTCGCGGAGATCCGCGCGGCGCAGGTGGTCGCCT
>CAMBFA010000075.1 GCA_945865325.1 Candidatus Kuenenia stuttgartensis | reverse complement strand
TATCTAATCCCGTTTGCTACCTTGGCTTTCGTGCCTCAGCGTCAGAAAAGACCCAGTAAGCCGCCTTCGCCACCGGTGTTCCTCAAGATATCAACGCATTTCACCGCTCCACCTTGAGTTCCGCTTACCTCTGTCTCCCTCGAGCACGGTAGTTTTGAGCGCAAGTCCTCGGTTGAGCCGAGGGCTTTCACACCCAACTGTCCGCGCCGCCTACGCACCCTTTAAGCCCAGTAATTCCGAATAACGTTTGTACGGTTCGTCTTACCGCGGCTGCTGGCACGAACTTAGCCCGTACTTCCTCCACAGATAGGTCAAACAAAAGGGATAGCCCTTCTGTATTTCCTCCCCGTTGACAGTGGTTTACAACCCGAGGGCCTTCATCCCACACGCGGCGTCGCTCGGTCAGGCTTTCGCCCATTGCCGAAGATCCTCGACTGCAGCCACCCGTAGGTGTCTGGGCAGTGTCTCAGTCCCAATGACGCGGGTCGTGCTCTCACACCCGCTACCCATCGTTGCCTTGGTGAGCCGTCACCTCACCAACTAGCTAATAGGATGCAGGCCCCTCCTAAGGTGGAATCACACCTTTGGTCCGGAGACATTATTCGGTATTACCTGCAGTTTCCCGCAGCTATCCCGAACCTCAGGGTAGGTACCTACACATTACTGTCCCTTTCGCCGCTGTCCCCGTATTGCTACGGTTCTCGCTCGACTTGCATGCCTAATCCACGCCGCCAACGTTCATTCTGAGCCAGAATCAAACCCTTCAATTTGTTGGTTCTTCATTTACCCCGAATTGCTCCGGGGCTACTGTTTCGCCTAGACAAACCTCAAGAGGCTCAATCTGTCTGTGTTCTCTACTTTGTTCCCAACCCGATCACCCAGAAACGAAAAGACGAAGCCGAAGCTTCGCCGACGCTCCTGGGATCTCTCTGGTCGGTGCCGGTCACAATCGCGTGCCGGCCGAAACTGAAAGAGATCAACTGCCGAATTGTCAAAGAACGACCTCGCCGCCCGTCGTGACCACCCGAAGGCGACCAAACGTGCTGGGCGAGAGAGCGAAATCTAGCAAACCCTACGCTCGGGTCAACGGGCATGTTCGAGAAATTTATTCTTCGGCGTTTTCTCGGCTGAAATTGAGCCTTTTCAGCCGACAACACCCCCCTTATGAGGGCTTCCCTATCGCTCCGCAGCCAGGACGACCGGCAGATCGAGACGATGCCCTTCCCGTTCGACGGTGATCAGCACTTCGTCCCCGGAATTTCTCGTTTCGACTTGCGAAAGAAAGTCGTCGGCATTCTTCACCGCCACACCAGCAACAGCCACGATCAGGTCGGCCCCGCTCCGATCGACGCGTTCTGTTTCGGCCATGAAGGGCCCCTGCCGACGCCGTTCCCGTACCACCTTGAAGCCCCGCATGCCGGCGCGCTCCGCCGGGCCGTCGGGGACGAGCGAAGCGACCAGCAGGCCGTGGTCGGTTTGATAGACCCTGGCGATGCCAGCATCGGCACGGGTCACCTTTCCCCGCTCGATCAGCTGGGGCACGATCCGCGCGAGAGTCCCGACGGGAATCGCAAATCCCACCCCGGAGCTCTGGCCGGTGCGGCTGGCGATCGCCGTGTTCATGCCGATCAGCCGGCTCGAGCTGTCGAGGAGCGGGCCACCGGAGTTTCCCGGATTGATGGCCGCGTCGGTCTGGATGATCGCTTTGATCGTCCTTCCATTTCTGGCCGGCAGCGATCGATTGAGGCTGGAGATGATCCCGGTCGTCAGCGTCCGTTCGAGGCCGAACGGATTGCCGATCGCGAACACGCGTTGCCCAACGCGGAGATCGCTGGAGCTCCCGAAGTGAACCGGCTCGAGGACCTCCACCGGGGCTGCCACGCGGATGACCGCGACATCCGTGGCGGGATCGTGGCCGACGATCGTGGCGGCATGCGACGAGCCGTCGTAGAGCATCACCTGGATCTCCTTTGCCCCCTCGACGACGTGGTAGTTCGTCAGTACGTGGCCGAGCTTGTCGACAACGATTCCCGATCCCGCCCCTTCGGAAGGGACCTCAACGAGAAAAAAGCCGGCCGACACCGTCGCCTTGGTGTTGATGTTGACGACACTCCGATTGACCGCGTCGTAGACGGCGATGTTGGTGTGCTCTTCGGGCGTGAGGCCTCTCCCCACGTCGGTCGGCGATGCCCCAGGGCCGCTTCGGGGAACGTCGGTCCCGACGGCGGGGCGGGGGACGGGCGCGGCCAACCCTTGGGCCAAAGCCGTGCCGACGAAGGGGTGCAGACTTCCCCCAATGAGCGTCAACCCGAGCCATCCCATCGTCCGAACCAGGCAGGAAACGGGGAGAGGCGACCCCAGCGATCGTGTCATGGCATCCCTCGGGACAAGGCTCGTCGACGGCACATCCAGGCACCCGGCCGAGTATGGCGGCCAGTCCCCGCCGCACCAACATCGTCTCCTTCGGCGATTTGCACCCCCACCTGGACCGCGATCCCACCAACCGGAGCGGCTGGCGAAGCGGGAAAACGCGGGCGCGCAACGGTCGCTTCCGATCACTCCGCGCTCCGACCGCCGGGAACAATCTTCAAAAAGTGGGCGAATCCCGGGGAGATCGGCGTTGGCGGTAACGGGGGGGAGTAAATATGCTTCCACCAGAGGGCGAGGTTGCATGACGCATCCGGCCTTTCTGGAGGGACCATGTCGAAGCCCATTTTCCCGGCGACCGTCTCCCTGTTCATCGGCGCATTGGCGCTGATGCCGTTGGCCACGGCCGCCGATGACGGCGTCGCGGTGACGTTCGTCGAAACCTTCCAGCGTGACGAAGCGTCGCTGCCGGTCTCGGCGATCGGCCTGCGCCCCACGGGGCTGGCCGACACCTCGGCACCAGCCGATGTGGTCGTCCTCGTCGACACCTCGGCAAATCAGTCGGGGGAGCACCGCGTGAACGCCGCGCGGGTGGTCAGCGCCCTCCTCGACAAGGCCCGGGACGACGACCGGTTCCTCGTCGCCGCCGCCGACATTTCCTGCGCGCCCCTCTCTCAACAGTTCTCCGGCCCGCGGTCGCCGGGCAGCCGGGCCGCGTTCTCCGCGCTCGAAGTCCGCACGCCTCTCGGTTCGACCGACATGGTGGCCGTGCTCGAGGGGGCTGCCGAGCGGTTCGAGGCTTCGCCGGCGCCGCGCGCCATTGTCTACGTCGGTGACGGTCCGGGGATCGCAGGGGTCGACACGGCCGAATTCCGTCACCTGCTGGCGATCCTGAAGAACAAGCGCATCAGTGTCTCGGCTGTCGGCGTTGGGCCAGCGGTCAATTGGCCGAGCCTGGCGGCGATCGCCAACGCGACCGGGGGAATGCTCATCGTCCCCGATGCCACCATCTCCCCCTCCGATGCCGGTGCGCGGATCGCCACCGCGGCCGTGCAGCCGGTCGGCTGGCCCGAGGATGTCGTGCTCTCCACCGAGGCCCCCGATGCCCGGCTCCGCATGCTTCCGGGCAATCTCCCGCCGCTGCGTGCCGACCGCGATTCCGTTCTCCTCGTGGAGGGTGGCCTCGAGGGTGCCCGCCTCGACTTCGTCCTCGAAGTGGCTTCCCCGCGGGATGGGGCCGTGCGGCAGCACCAGACCGAGGTTTCGATCCCCGCCGCGGCACCGATTCCCGAGAATGCCTACGTCGAGGAGCTCTACCGCAATGCCCGCGAGACCGACGGCGTCTACCTGCCGACGCTCGGCCGGGAGGGGCTCAACGTCACCCGGAACGTGATTCGGGGAGAGGCTACGGCCCTGGTGAAGATGGCCCGGCAGGCAGAGGCTTCCGGGGCTCATGGTTCGGCGATGCGGCTGGCCTACGCCTCGCTCCGCAAGGATCCCGACAACGTCGATGCTTGGGTGATGTTCACCGCGGCCCAAAAGGGGCTGTTCGAGGAGGAGCAGGCCCAGCAGGCCGGTGGTGACGGCAGCGACGCCCCCGAAGGGGATCCCCTCCCTGCCCCAGGTGACACCGTCAACGGTTTCGGGGGCCCCGGCCTTCCGCCGCTGGAAGCGACCTTCCCCGATGGCACTCCCCCTGCCGAAGGCGATCTCGCCGCCGGCGAGCAGCAGAGCGAGCTCGCCGATTTCGCACGGATGCGAAAGGTGCGTGCCCAGCAGATCGAGCAGGAAGTGGCCGTGCGACTCCGGACGGCCCGCCAGACCTGCACGGTCGACCCGGACCGGACGCGTGTCGATCTGAAGGATCTCCAGCGCCAGGTGCTCGCCGCCGAGGACCTCGACACCGCGACCCGCGATCGACTCTGCCGGCAGATCGAGATCTCGATCCGCGACTCGATTGTCCGCTCGCGCGAGCGAGCCGAGCGGGCCCTCGTGGCCGACCGCAACCACGCCATCGCCCAAGAACGCGCCCGACTCGACGGCGAACTGCGGCGTCGCGAAGACCGCATCAAGCAACTCTCCGAGCGCTACCACGCCCTCGTCGAAGAGGGGATCCGTGTCGGGTACCAGCAGCCCACCGACAAGTTCACCGAGGCGGAACGGATCGTCGCCAAAGAGATCGCCGAGCAGGCACCGCCGCTGTACGCCAACCGTGGCGTCCCGATGACGGCCCGGGAGTTCGCCGTTACCGCGCCGCTTGTCGCCCGCATCCTCGACTACGACACCGAGAACGTCCGGATCCGCCGCGATACCCAGCGTGGGTTCATGGATTCCCTTCATTTGGCCGATATCGCTTCGATCCCGTTCCCGGACGAGCCGCCGATCATCTATCCCAGCGCCGCACGCTGGCAGGAGATCACGCGACTCCGCGACAAGTACAAGTCGGTCGATCTCGGCAATCCCGGGAGCGCCGAAAAGCGAATCTACGAGGCCCTCGACAAGCCGGTCGAGAATTTCGAGTTCAACGAGACTTCGCTCCGTGACGTGATCGCCCAAATCAAAGATTCCCAGGGGATCCCCATCGAGCTCGACGTGAAAGCCCTCGATGATGCGGGGCTCGATCTCGACACCCCTGTGACGAAGAACATCTCCGGCGTGTCGCTCCGTTCGGCACTGCGGCTCCTTCTCGGCGAGATCGATCTCACCTACCTCATCAAGGACGAGGTGATGCTGATCACCACCAAGGAGAAGGCTGCCGAGAACATGGTCATCAAGGTCTATCCGGTTGCCGACCTCGTCATCCCCGTGGGGATGGGCGGTGGTGGCATGGGTGGCGGTGGGATGGGCGGTGGTGGCATGGGCGGCGGGATGATGGGTGGCATGGGTGGCGGTGGCATGGGTGGCATGGGTGGCGGTGGCATGGGTGGCGGCGGGGGCATGTTCCAAGTGGCCGACCCTGGCCCCGGCGAGCGGGTCGGGATGCGGGAAAAGCCGGGCACGAAGGCTAAGCTGCCGAAGAAGGCTCCCGCCGACGCCGCAGCAACCGATCAGCCGACGCCGGCCGACGACACCCTGCCGGGTTCCGGCGGAACCGCTGGCAGTGATCTCGGGCTCCCCGAGGAGCTCCTCGCGGCTCGCGATCTGCGGGCCGCCGTCAAGGCCTTTCTCCTTCCTGCCGGCAAGCCTTCCGCGGCCCCGGGGGATGCCTCCTCAGAAGGCTCGCCGGAGGGGGATCAGGTTGCCGCCCGGGCCAGCGCCGGCAAGCTCGCTCGCCTGCGGATTTCTGCCATCGAGCTTGGCAATGCTGGCCGCTTCGATCGGGCTGCCGAGTTGATCTCCGCGGCGGTGAATTGCGGCCAATCGGAGCCGTGGATGTACGAGGCCCTCGCCGTTGCAATGGAGGCGGCGGGCAAGCCGAAGACCGAGGTCGAGCGGGCGCTGATGTCGAGCGCCGACTTCGCGACATCCCCCAACGATCTCCTCTCGCTCGCGCAGTGCCTGGCCCGCTTCGGCTCGTCGCGGCAGGCAATCCGGCTGTGCCGTCAGGTGGCGACAATCGAGCCTTCCAACCGCGAGGCGTTCGCGCTGGCGATGACGATCGCCTCGAAGGAGAACGACCTCCAGGCCCTCAAGTGGGCCTGCGCCGGCGTGCTCTCCAACGAATGGCCGGCTGGTCAGCAGGATATGGCGACCCGTGCCGCCCGACTGGCCAAGGCGGCGATCTCCGGCCTCGAGAAGCAGGGCAAGGTGGACGACGCCGAGGCCTTCCGCACCGCCGTCGACGAGGCCTTCGTGCGCGACGTCGAGATCGAGTTTTCCTGGAACGGTGACGCCGACATCGACATGGTGGTTGAGGAACCGGCCGGCACGGTCTGCTCGTTGGCCATGCCGCGGACCACGTCGGGAGGAACGCTCTTGGCCGACACCGATCTCCCCGCCGATCCGACGAACGCCACGCAGCGGGAGCGCTACATCGCCGGCGAGGCCTTCCCCGGCACCTATCGGATCCTGATCCACAAAGCCTACGGCAAGGTGACGGCCGACACCGTAACGGTCCAACTGACGCTCCACCGCGGGACCGACCGGGAGCAGAAGATCCGTCGTCAGGTGCCGATCGGTGCCGACGACACGATGTTCACGATCGATCTCCCCGAAGGCCGGCGGCGGCAGCCCTTGTTCGAGGCCCAAGTCTCGCAGGACGTCGCCTTCCAGCAGAGCGTCAGCAAGGCGATCCTCGCCCAGCAGTTGCGGGGGATAAGTGATTCCGCCACCGCCGAATCGCTGGCCCACAGCCGCGGCATCCCGGGGACTCCCTCGAACACGGCACCGTTTCTGCCTTTCACCCGCGGCGGCGCTACCGGATATCAGCCGGTCATCACCAACCTCCAGGAAGGGACCAGCATGACTGGTACGGCGGTCGTCTCCGCCGACCGTCGCTATGTCCGTGTCCAGGCCCAGCCGTTGTTCAGCGGCATCGGTGCCGTCTACACCTTCAACTTCTCCGGCGGCGGTGCCCAAGGCACCGGCGGTGGCGGTGGCATGGGTGGTGGTGGCCAGGGTGGTGGTGGCGGTGGCATGGGTGGCGGTGGCATGGGTGGCGGTGGCATGGGTGGTGGTGGCATGGGTGGCGGCGGCATGGGTGGCGGTGGCATGGGTGGCGGTGGCATGGGCGGCGGTGGCATGGGGATGGGCGGTGGCGGTGGTGGCCAGGGCGGTGGCGGCGGCTTCTGCTGGGTCGCCCGTGAGGTCTATGGCGATGAGAACCCGCGCTGGCTCCTGTTTCGTGCCTGGCTCAAGACCGAGGCTCCGGCTTGGCTCCATGACCTCTATGCCAGTCGCGGCGAAGCCTTTGCCGAGTGGATCAAGGACAAGCCTGCCGCCAAGGCTGTGGTGCGATTCCTGATGGACTCCGCCATCGCTCCCAGCGAGGCCAACACGCCGCGCTGACGGTCGTTATCCCATGCCCACCTACGGTGTGATCCTCGCAGCGGCCGGCCAGAGCAGCCGCTTCCAGGACGCCAACTACAAGAAACCGTTCGCGCCGCTGGCGGGACGGCCCGTCTGGCTTCACGCAGCGGAGAAGTTTCTCGAGCGTGGCGATGTCAAGCAGGTCGTGATCGTGGTGGCGCCGGAGGACCGCGAGGCCTTCGTCGAGAAGTTCGCCGCCAATCTTGCCTTCATGGGAATCACCCTCGCCGAGGGGGGATGTCAGCGGGGTGAGTCGGTGCGGAACGGGCTGGCAAAGCTCTCCCCGGCGATCGACACCGTCGCGATCCACGATGCAGCCAGACCCTGCATCGCGGCCCCCTGGATCGATGCCGTGTTTGCGGCCGGTGCCCGGACCGGGGCGGCGATCCTCGCCATCCCGGTCGTGGGGACCCTGAAGCGCGTGGGCTCGGACGGCACGATCCTCGAGACGGTCGATCGGACCGGCCTGTGGGAGGCCCAGACGCCGCAGGTCTTCTCCCGACAGGTCCTCGAGAAGGCCTTTGCGATGAATCCCGGCAACCAATCGACCGACGAGGCGCAGCTCGTCGAATCGGTCGGGCAGAAGGTGACCGTCGTCCGCGGCTCGCCGATCAACCTCAAGATCACGTCGCGCGAGGACCTCCGCCTCGCCGAACAGGCCCTCAAGGCGATGCCGAAGCCGAAGCTCTCCGGCCCCAACCATCCCTTCGCCGACGACGGGACGTGGCGGTAGCCGTCCCCCGAGGAGCCCACGATGGCCACCGACCTGCTCTCCGATTTCGAGGCCCGCGACCTCGTCCACCAATCGACCGACGCCGCCGCCCTGCGGGCCTGGCTCGCCACCCCGGGGCGTCGGGTCTATGCCGGTTTCGATCCCACGGCCGACAGCCTCCATGTCGGGCATCTGGTGGCACTCGTCCTCCTCCGCCGCGTGGCAGCGGCCGGGCATGAGCCGGTGGCCCTCGTCGGCGGCGCGACCGGAATGATCGGTGACCCGAGCGGACGCAGCGAGGAACGCAACCTCCTCTCCCCGGCAGAACTGGCCGCCAACGTTGCCGGCGTGGAGCGGCAGATCCGCGCGATCCTCGAATCGGCCGGGCAGCGGGTCCATGTCGTCAACAACGGCGATTGGATGCGCGGCTTCGGCTACCTCGAGTTTCTCCGCGATGTCGGCAAGCACGTGCCGCTGTCGCAGATGATCGCCAAGGATTCGGTGAAGAGCCGACTCGAGCGCGATGGCGGGCTGTCGTACACCGAGTTCAGTTACATGCTCCTCCAGGCCTGGGACTTCGTCCACCTCTCCGACGCCCTCGACTGCCGGCTGCAGATCGGCGGAAGCGACCAGTGGGGAAACATCACCGCAGGGATCGACCTCGGACGTCGGCTGCGGTCGCGCGAGCTCCATGGCATCACCTGCCCGCTGCTGACGAAGTCGGACGGCACGAAGATGGGGAAGACCGCCTCCGGGGCGATCTGGCTCGACCCGAAAAGGACCAGCCCCTACCGCTTCTACCAATACTGGATCAACCTCGACGACGACGACGCCGGCCGTTGCCTGCGACGGCTCACCGAGGCTTCCCCGACGGAATGGATCGCCCTCGACGAGGCGCGAACCGCCAATCCGGCCGCCCGGGAGACCCAGAAACGGCTCGCCGAGGAGCTCACCCGGCTCGTCCACGGCGAAGGTGGACTGACGGCGGCGCGGGCCGCGACGGCGATCTTCTTCGGGGCCGAGATCGACGGCCTCGACGACGCCCAACTCGCCGAGATCTTCGCCGACGTGCCGAGCTGTGAGTTCCCGCGCTCGTCGCTCGATGGTGAGGGGCTATCGCTCATCGACGCCCTGGTGCGGACGAACCTGGCGGCGACGAGCTCGAAGGCCCGGCAGACGATCCAGCAGGGGGGCGCCTACGTCAACAACCGGCGGATGGCCGATGTTGGCCACCGCCTCTCCGCGGCCGATCTGGCCGGCGGCAGGACCCTCGTGCTGCGGTCCGGGAAGAAGTCGTACGCCATCGTCCGCTTCATCGCCGGGACCTGACGGCGGCCAGGAGGATCGTTCCCCCACCCTCTCTTGACGCGCTGCGGCCCGGCGACCTACTCCCTCCCCGGCCAATCCCGGCCCGGGAAAGAATCCATGCGCGCTCTGCTTTTTGCCGCCTCCGTGGCTGGCGTCCTCTCAGGCCCTGTGCCGGCCGTCAAGGCCCAGGCCGAAGACGTCGCTCCCGCCACCGACGGAGAAAAACCGGCACTGACCCTCGAAAGCCGCCTCACCACCGGCCTCAAGGCCCGTCGCCCGGAGGATGTGGAATTCGTGGAGCGGGTCGCCGAGATGGTCCGCGCCGGTCAACTGCCGGCGAAGGTGGTCGACTCGACCTTCCTGTGGGCGATCCGTCGGGGGCGGTCGTATCCCTTCCCAGCCTTTCAGCGGGCCCTGCGGATCCAGGCCGACCGGCTCGGCATCACCATCGACTGACCGTCCGCTCAGCCCTGCGGCGGAGGGAGGTCGAGCGCGGCGAAGATCCGCCGATCGGCGAGCGATGTGGCGACGAACGCCGCCCCGTCGAAGGCGTGACGGTGGCTGTGCCCTCCCGGCACCGCCACGGCGACCGCCCCTGCAGCCACCGCCGCCCTGCAGCCGTTGTGGGAATCCTCGAGGACGAGCATCTGCCGGGGGATCACCCCCAGCCGGCCGGCCGCGGCGAGGTAGATCTCGGGGTGGGGCTTCCCTTCGCGGACATCCTCGCAGGTGAGCACGAATCCCATTCGGTCAAAAAAGCCGACGCGGCCGAGGACGTCATGGGCGAAGTCGGGCCCGCTGCTGGTGGCCACGCCGAACGGGATCCCGGCTGCCGCCAGGCTGTCGAGAAGCGACACCGCTCCGGGCATCGGTGCGAGCCGGGAATCGAGAAAGGAAGTAAAGATTTCCTTCGTCTCGGCGGCGAGGGCCTCGATGGTGTCATCCAGCCCGTGCCAGTCGATCATGATCCGCAGCGACACCTGCTGCGGTCGCCCCATCATCCGGTCGAGGAGCTCCGGCTCGAACGGCTTCCCACGACGCCGCAGCAACTCGGTGCCGACGTCCTGATAGAGCTCCTCGGTGTTCACCAAAAGGCCGTCGAGATCGAACGTCACGCCCCGGGGTGCCGGGATCGGAATGACGAGGCCGGGGGGGGGGAAACCGGTGGGTGTGGTGTGGGTCATGGTGGGGTGGCGGAGAGGGGATCGAGGCGGTGAACAGCATAGCCGCCGGCGACGTGGAGCGGTTCGCCGGGGAGGGGGAAGGGTTCGAGGGCGTTCACCGGCACGATGATGTGATCGGCGCCGTATTTCCCGGCCGCGGCGAGGAGCCGATCAGGCCCGAGCGCAGCCGTGCTCGTGACGAGCGATTTGAGCGAGCCGTCGACGGAGAAGCAGTCGATGATCCGCGCCCGCCAGGCGAGGATCGAGCGCGCGTCCTGCGGGATGTCCTTCCAGTTCACCACCTCCCGTCGGCCGGTGTACCAGTGGAAACTCGTCGCCCCTCGCGGCGTCAGAAAGCAGGCCTCGGCGGGGGTGTGATCCCGGACCCAGCCACAGATCTCCCGCCAAGCAGCCGCCTGGACCTTCTGGTCGGCCCGGGCGACGAGCCCCGGCCGGCCCGGCAGGGGCCAATGACGGCTCTCGAAGGCGAGGTCGACGGCAAGGATCCCGAGGACGGCGATCCAGCCGAGCCGGCGACGCGTGCCCCCGCCGAGCCCCTCCACGAGCGCGGCGGTCGCCGTCAGGGCCAAGCCGAGTGGCACGATGCCATCGGCCAGCCGAAACCAGTAGTAGCGGAGGAGCGCATGGGCCGCCGCGGGCCAAGCCAACTCCAGGAGCGAGACGGCGCAGCCGGCGAGCGAGACCCCGAGGGCGGCGGTCGTGAAGATCGACATCCGCCGCCGCGCTGGTGACTCCGTCTGGAGCGGCAGGAGGAACCACCAGAGGAGGATGGCGAGGCAATGCCGGGCCACCAAGCCGTCGGCGAAGGTGCGGACCAGGAGGTGGTGGGGGAGGCGCTCGACGACGTAGGTCGAGATCGCCCGGGCGCGCTCCGCGCCGTCGGTACCCGCGGAGAGCCCGAGAGCCGGCACCACCCCCAGGGCCGCAAGCGCGATCCCGGCCGCCACGACCAGCCCCAGCGTCGCGCCCCGCGGCACGGGACGGAAGCCATTCCCCTTCCCACCGACGAGGGCGGCAGGGAGGAATGCGAGCATGGCCCAGCCGCCGACGAGCGGATGAAAAGCGGTGGCCGCCCCGAGCCAGACCCAAGCGAGGGCCGACCTGCCGCGGACGAACCAGCCGACACCGGCGAGCACGAGGGCCCAGGCGAAGACCTTCGATTCGCAGCCACCGATCACCCACTCTCCCGCCGCAGGAGTGTGGCGGGCCGCCAGCGAGAACAACGCCGCTGCCAGGATCCTCGCTCCGGTCGTCGGCAGCAGAGCCGCCGCGAGCAAGGAAAACCCGGCGGCCAGGCTCCCCCAACCGAGCCAACGGCCGATCCACGCGGCCTGCTCGAGCGGGAGGGCGGCGGCCAGGGGACCCAGAAGCCGGTAGAACACCCCATGGGCTTCCGGTGAATCGAGGAAGAAGTCCCCCGCTCCCCACGACCGATCCCAGGAGTGCCGGGCGCGGGCGAGGTAGTGGGCTTCGTTGGTGTCGGGAGTCGGCCAGGCACCGGCTGCCGCGAAGATCGCGGTCATGAGGACGATCTCGCAGCTCCAGCGCACGAGGCGCACAAGCCGCGTTAACGGCGGTGCGACGGCGGCAGGGGAGGCGACGCTTTCCTCGGGCATGGCACGGTCCTATAACCGGCGCCGGCGGGGAGTTCGCTCCACCGTCACGCCCCGGCAGGCAGGCCCCGTCAGGATACCGCGTCTCCATGGATCACTCCTCCGTTCCGCCCGGATCCCCCGGCATGTCCCAGGCCACGATTCTGCGCCGGCTCGTCGCCGAGCAGACGGTGGCGATTCCCGGGGCACCGATGGCGCTGGTCGCCAAGCTGATCGAGCGCGAGGGATTCCAGGCGATGTACCTCTCCGGCGCGGTGCTCTCGGCCGGCGTCCACGCCGTGCCCGACATCGGCCTGATCACCCTCGACCAACTCGCCGCCCACACCCGAATCCTCTCCGCGGCCGCCGACATCCCCCTCGTCGTCGATGCCGACACCGGCTTCGGTGGCCCGCGGGAGGTGGAGGAATGTGTCCGCGTGCTCGAGGCAGCGGGGGCGGCGGCGATCCAACTGGAGGACCAGCAGGGGGCAGCCAGCGGAACAGGGGGAACAAAGCGGTGTGGCCACCTCGCCGGCAAGCAGGTGGTGACGCTCTCCGAGATGGTGGAGAAAGTGGCAGCGGCCCGCGCCGGCTGCCGTAACCCCGACACCGTGATCATCGCCCGCACCGACGCCCGCGGCGTGGCGGGCCTCGATGACGCCCTCGCCCGGCTCCACGCCTACCGTGAAGCGGGCGCCGACTGGCTCTTCCCCGAGGCCCCCCGGGATCGGGACGAGCTCGCCCGGATCGGCCGCGACTTCGCCGGCGAAGCACCGCTGGTGGCGAACATGACCGAGTTCGGCGTCGGCCCGCTGTTGACCGTCGACGAGCTCTCCGACCTGGGGTTCGCGGCGGTCCTCTTCCCCGTCACCCTGATGCGCGTGGCGATGCAGGCGATGCACGCGGCGCTGGCCATCCTGGGCGACGAGGGGACACAGGAGAGCCTTCTCGACCTCATGCAGACCCGCGAGGAGCTCTACGAGCTCCTCGACTACGACCCGGCCGATCCGCAGGCCTGGCTCGCCGCGCACTCGAACCGGCTCGCCGCGCACTCGGCCGGGATCGACCGGCATTCCCATACCGGCCCCCGAGGAGACGCCTGATGTCGGCCCCCGCCCCCAAATCCCCCTCCGGCCCCGACGACTTCGCCCGTGGTCTCGCCGGCGTCATTGCCGGTAAGACGGCGATCTGCTCGCTCGACGGGGATCTCCGCTACCGCGGCTATGCCATCGGGCCCTTGGCGGAAGCCGGAGACTTCGAAGATGTCGCCCACCTCCTCCTCCATGGCGAGCTGCCCAACGCCGCCGAACACGCCGCCTTCACCCGCCGGGTGCACGAGGCTGCGGCGTCACTCGATCCGACCATCATCGAAGCGCTGCGGGGGCTGGCCGTCCGCACCCCCAACGCCGCGCCGATGGATGCGCTTCGGACCGGCGTTAGCATCCTCGGGCAGATCGAGCTCGACCAGCAGCCCGGGTCGCACGAGAGCCTCGTGCTGCAGGCGGAGCGGCTCCTCGGGCAGGTGCCGGCGATCCTCGCCGCCTGGCTCGATCTCTCCGCCGGGAGGCCGGTGGCCCCCTGGCCGGAAGGATCGATCGCCGCAACGCTCCTCGAGCGACTCACTGGCCGCAAGCCGAGCGCCGAGGAGGCCTCGATCTTCGGCACGACCCTCGTCCTCTATGCCGAGCATGAGTTCAATGCCTCGACGTTCGCCGCGCGGACGGTGGTCTCCACCGGCTCCGACATGCATTCGGGGATCGTGGCGGCGATCGGGGCGCTGAAGGGCCCGCTCCACGGCGGAGCCAATGAACAGGTCCTCGAGGCCCTGGCCGAGATCGGTTCCCTCGATCGGGTCATCCCCTGGCTCGAGGAGCGGTTCGCCGCCAGGAAGGTGGTGATGGGATTCGGCCACCGTGTCTACAAGGATGGCGACGTGCGGGCGAAGATCCTCGGCGGAATGTGCCGCCGGCTCGCCGACGACGGCG
Source organism: Candidatus Kuenenia stuttgartensis (assembly GCA_945865325.1). Classification (GTDB taxonomy): domain Bacteria; phylum Planctomycetota; class Planctomycetia; order Pirellulales; family UBA1268; genus QWOP01. Next base: position 4,476 of record CAMBFA010000075.1, on the reverse strand, counting down.
AGGGGCTGGCGCTCGAACGCGTGGCCGACGCGGTTGAACGAATGATGCTCGAGCGCAAGAACCTCCGCCCCAACCTCGATTGGCCCGCCGCCCGCATCTACCACGCTCTCGGCCTGCCGGTGCGCGTCTTCACCCCGATCTTCGTCGTCGCGCGGATGAGCGGCTGGACGGCCCATGTCATCGAGCAGATCGGCGACAACCGGATCATCCGCCCGCTGTCGATCTACGCTGGCCCTGCCCCCCGCGACTGGCAGCCGCGCCCCGCGCGCTGACGCCGACGCTCAAGCTGGAAACAGCCGCGGCCACCGCGGTGGGAGTCCCTCCGTGGCGGCCGCGTGCGTTTTCATTGTTCCAGTCGGTCGCCCGTATCCGGCCGGCCACCGCCGCTGGCACTCATGACGCCGAGCGTCAGGGCAGGACCGTGGTCGGAGTCGCCACGGCGGAGGTCTGGGATGCCGTCGGCTGGGCCGTCGCGGGCTCACCGCCGCCGCCGGCCGGCCCTTCGACGGTCGCCTGAACCGTCACCACGGGCACCGCGCCAGCGCCGAGATCGGTGGAGATCTGGATCTGACGCTCGATTTTCCCGGTCGCCTCGCCGGCCTGGAACGTCACCGGGAGAATGTGAACCGGGGCGGGGGTCTCCTTCACCGGGCAGGTGATGCAGCCGTCGGGCCCGCACTCCACGCCGGTTACCTTGAAGGGGCGGTTGGCACGGACGACGACGTTCTTCGTCACCGAGCCACCGGGTAGCACGCTCCCGAGGGCGAGTAGTTGCGGGCTCACCGTCACTTCGGCGACCACGCGCCCCTCGACATCCATCGGGATCTGCGGGGCCCGGGGGTCGTTGGTCACTAGGAGCAGCTGCCCCTTGACGTACCCGGCGGGCGACTCCGGCTTGAGACTCAAAGTCAGGTCGTAGGCCGACTGCGACGAGGTGTGGAGCGGCGGGGAGAGGGTGACGGCGAAGTTCGAGTTTACGCTTCGCACGTCCTTGATCTCCCAGGGCGTGGAGCCGGAGTGGGTGACGCGCACCTTCCGCTCGGCCCCCTTGCCGAGATCGACGTTGCCGAGATCGATGAAGGGGGGATCGAACGTCACGTCGCCGCGGATGTTCCCCGTCACGCGCAGCTGCACCTCGGCGAAGAACGGCTTGTCGAAGGTGACGGTGAGCGTGGCCCCGTGCTGGCCGAGGAACGTCTTGGTGTTGAAGGTCGCCACGACCTCGGAGGTCGCGTGGGTCTTGAGGTCCATCTTGGTGATCGTCGGGGTGGTGCACCCGCAGCTGGTGCGCACGCCGACGACATGGAGGTCTTCCTTGTACTTGTTGCGGAACACGAACCGGTGCTCCGTCTTCGCGCCGCGGGCGACGTTGCCGAAGTTGTGGCTCGTCTCCGAGAACATCTGCTTGGCCCAATCTTGGGCCCGGGCCGGTGCCGCACCGAGCAGCAGGAGCCCGACGACAACGACCAACGGGAGACGGAGCTTGCCGAAGAAGGGCCGAGCGGCGCACATGGGCGTGTCACCAAAGGGTGTGCGGCCGGCGGAAGGCTTGGCCGCGAAAGACCTTACGAAGAGTACGGATGCCATGGACGGGGAGTCAACGGGGCTCTGGGCGGGCTGGGCGGACAACGGTGTCCGTCACCTCCCAAACATTCCCCGCCGGGGCGTCCCCGGGGGGTGTCCAGGAGGGTTTCCCCCTGAAATTTCCTTCTTTTCAGCGCCAGGACCGCTACAGCCCCGAGGGTTTGCTAGGATAGGAAAGTCGCTCACCGGACGGCTCCCCAGCCGCTCCGAGACGTCCAAGCCGGCCCGAGCCGGCCCGGACAGTACCCTCGATCACTGGTCTAGGGGTTGGTTTTTTGTCCGGTTTTGGCCCTGATTCTCCGGGTGTTCCCGGTGGTTCAACCCAGCCTGACGAACCGGCCGCCGACCAGCCGATGGAGGGAGTGACCTTTGCTTGAGCTCCCTGACTCCGGTTGGGGGTTTGAGAGACCATTGGGGGCGTACTGGTTTCGACCGGATGCAAGAGGTTCAGATTGCGTGTCGTGGTTGGTCGGCTGGCCACGTTAAAAGTCGACCAAGCTTCAATTGCAGAAGCTCAGTTTTCTCTGGCTGCCTAATTAAGTAGCCCCGAGCGATGGCCCCAGTCGGAAGGGCCTCCCAATCGGTCGCCAAATCCGACTCGCTCCACTCCACCGCCGGGTACGGGTGGGGCTAAAAAAGTTCTTGGCTGGCGGATGACGAACCCTGTCGGCCGGGGGCGCATCCACGAGACTCAAATCGACCGGATACGCACGTAGACGTTTGTTCTGAATCATTACGGGACGCGGGTTCGACTCCCGCCGCCTCCATCCTTCGCGAGCCAGCGCCGGCAACGGTGCTGGCTCGCGTCGTTTCCAGACGGCCCGATGCAGCCTCCGGGCGAACTCCGCTGACCGGCTTGTACTTCTTCCGTCGTTCGCGCGCCATCGAAAGACTCCTGCCGCTCGGGGGCATAGACGTTCATACCGACGGGATCAGGATTTCAAGGCAGGCCAGCATCACACGTGGCCCCGCGGCTCACGACGAGCAAGGCCTTGGCGGCAGCGCAAGAAAACAGCGGCGACCGCAGGCAAGGCTCGGCAGCACAGGCCGCAACACGATAAACTCGGGCCGCTCGAATGGATTGTTGACCCCCTTGGCGGCACGGTGGTGCCGACGGTGATCTATGCGTCTGCCCTTTCAGGAAATCCGCAATCGGGCGATTCAGTTTGCCCACGACTGGCGCGACGCCCATAGCGAGCGGGCCGAGGCGCAGACGTTTTGGAATGAGTTCTTCAACGTCTTCGGGATCAATCGGCGGTCGGTCGCCAGCTTCGAAGCGACGGTCCGAAATCTCGGCGGCAGCTACGACCGGATCGATGTAATTTGGCAAGGCGTGATGATAGGCGAGCACAAGTCCCGCGGAGAGGATCTCTCCAAGGCGGCAAGCCAGGCGTTTGGGTACGTCCAGTCGCTCACGACGCAAGGCCGCGACGACGAAGTACCCCGCTACGTCATCGTGTCCGATTTTGCGCGGATGGTGCTCTACGACCTGGAAGCAGCCGACCCAACGCAGCAGGCGGTGCAATTCGACGTTGCCGATCTTCACCAAAACATTCGCCGCTTCGACTTTCTGAGCGGCATTCAGTCGCGAGCCGCGGATCCGGAAGATCCGATCAATATCAAGGCGGTCGAGGTTCTCGGGCAACTCCATGACGTGTTGGAACGGAGCGGTTACACGGGCCACCAACTCGAACGGTTTCTCGTCCGCATTCTATTTTGCCTGTTTGCGGAAGATACGGGCATCTTCGAGCCCGACGCCTTCAAGCTCATCGTCGAGGAGTCCAGCCAGGATGGGTCCGAACTTGGCCCGCGGCTGGAACGGCTCTTCCGCGTGCTCGACACGCCGGATGACAGACGGCAAAGCGGCCTGCCTGAATCTCTGGCGGCGCTACCTTACGTCAACGGCGAGCTATTCGCCGAGCGGCTCGACATGGCCGAGTTCAACGCCGACACGCGAAATGCTCTCCTCGCGTCCACTCGGTTTCAGTGGAGCAAGATCAGTCCGGCCGTCTTCGGCTCGCTCTTCCAGTCGATCATGGCAAGCGAAGCGGGTACGCGGCGACGCCGGCAGATCGGGGCGCACTATACGTCCGAACGCGACATCATGAAGTTGATTCGGTCGCTGTTCCTCGACGACCTGCGGGCCGACTTCGAGCGGGCCAAGGCGAGGCGCTCCGATCTCGTCAGATTCCATGACCGACTCGCAAACCTCAAGTTTCTTGACCCCGCATGCGGGTGTGGCAACTTTTTGGTGATCGCATACCGCGAACTGCGGCGACTGGAAATTGAAGTGATTGCGGCACTGCACGCCTCGGCCCGACTTCTCGATTCGGTGGACCTGGAGCTGTTCACCAAGATCGCCGTGGACCAAATGCACGGGATCGAGATCGAGGAATGGCCGGCGCGGATCGCGGAAGTGGCGATGTGGTTGATCGACCATCAAATGAACCTGGAAGCGAGTCAGCGTTTCGGCAGGCCCTTGATTCGGCTGCCACTCAAGAAGACGGCAAAGATCGTTCACGGGAACGCCCTTCGCATGGACTGGAACGACGCCCTGCCGGCCGCGGAATGCAGTTACGTCATGGGAAATCCGCCGTTCGTCGGCAAGAAAGCCCGAAATGCCGACCAACAGGCCGACCTGACCGCGATCTTTGCAGACGCCTCGGGCGCAGGCGTCCTCGACTACGTAGCGTGCTGGTATGTGAAGGCGCTCGAGTACATGAGGGGAACGTCCGCGAGCGCCGCATTCGTTTCCACGAACAGCATCACCCAAGGCGAGCAGGTGGCCGTCTTGTGGCCGCCACTCGTGAAGGCCGGGCTTCGCATCGACTTCGCACACCGGACCTTCTCGTGGGTCAGCGAAGCACGGGGCGCAGCGCACGTGCACGTTGT
>CAMBFA010000074.1 GCA_945865325.1 Candidatus Kuenenia stuttgartensis | reverse complement strand
GAGAAGCTCCTGCGCCTCGCCGACCTCGAGCGGCGTGCCCAGGGGGGGCGCGTGCTCCTCCGGGAAGATGTCGCCGAGGTGGTCGGCCTTGAACCCGCCCAATCGGAAAAACTCCTCGCCGCCGCCCGCGCTACCGAATCGGCAGCCGCGGCGCTCGGGAAGGTGTTTCAGTCGGGGGGCGGCCCGGGAGACCTCGAAAAAGCGGCCCTCCTGGCGGCGCGCGAAAGGGAGCTCAAGCTCCCCGGCGATCTCCTCTCGAAGGAGCAGCAGAAGGAATGGCGACGGCTCGCCGGGGCCCCGTTCGACACGGTGACGCTCGACCGCATCTATCCGATGGCGCCGGAGCTGGCCCCCTCAGCCACCTGGATCAATTCCAAGCCGCTCTCGCTTGCCGATCTCCGCGGCAAGGTCGTGATCCTTCACTTCTACGCCTTCGAGTGTGTCAACTGCCAGCGAAACCTCCCGATCTACGCCGAATGGCAGCGCAAATACGCCGACAAGGGAGTGGTGGTGATCGGCATCCAGAGCCCGGAAACAGACCGGGAGCGGCAGCCCGAGGCGGTGATCACGGCCGCCAAAGAGGCGGGGATCGACTATCCGGTGCAGTTCGATGGCGACTCGGCCACCTGGAAGGCGTGGGGCAACACGATGTGGCCGACGGTCTATGTCATCGACCAGCAGGGCTATCTGCGCGTCTGGTGGCAGGGAGAGTTGAACTGGCAGGGGGCGAAGGGGGATGAAGTGATCAGCAAGGCGGTGGAGAAGCTCCTCGGTGGCACGGCCGACCAGGCTCCGCCGCCCGCCACCCAGCGGCAGCCGGGCCCGGCGGCAGCGCCAAATCTCCCAGCCCAGCGCTAAGCCTTTGATGGGCAACACCTTGCGCTTCTCGGCACCGTGGCTCCCGGCGGCCTCCTGCGGTGCTATAATTCGGGGTGGTTTTCGGGCGGGCACCAAAGTCTGCCTTTCGGCGCCGTGAGCATCTGCAAGGGAAACACCATGTCCCCGTTCCACCGTTTGGGTCGCACGACCTTCGCCTGCCTGGGCTTGCTTGCGCTTTCCGCCCCTGCCCGCGGCGATGAGCCGGCCCCCGCGGCCGCTCCGCACCTCTCCTACAACAAAGACGTTCGGCCGCTCCTGGTCGAGCACTGCTTCTCCTGCCACGGGGCCGACAGCGCCTCCCGCAAGGCCGGCCTGCGGCTCGACCAACGCGACGCGGCGATCGAGTTCGGGGCCCTCGTCCCGGGCGACCCCGACTCCACCACCTTCCTCGACCGGGTCTACTCCGACGATCCCGACGACGTGATGCCCCCGCCGGCCGCGAAGAAGCCGCTCAACGAAGAGCAGAAGGCAATCCTCACCCGGTGGGTGAAGGAAGGGGCCGAGTACGAGCCCCACTGGTCGTTCATCGCGCCAAAGCGGCAAGAACCGCCGGCAGTGAAGCAGGAGGCGTGGGTCCGCAATCCGATCGACCGGTTCGTGCTTCAGCGTCTCGAAGCCGAAGGGCTCACCCCCGCCCCGGAGGCCGACCGGCGCACGCTCGCCCGCCGCGTGGCCCTCGATCTGACAGGGCTGCCGCCGGAGCCAGCCCTCGTCGAGGCGTTTGTCGCCGACCGCTCCCCCGACGCCTACGAGCAGCTCGTCGATCGGCTCCTCTCGAGCCTCGATTGGGGCGAGCACCGCGGCCGCTACTGGCTCGACTACGCCCGGTACGGCGACACCAACGGCATCCACATCGATAACTTCCGCGAGCTGTGGGCCTACCGGCAGTGGGTCGCCAATGCGTTCAACCGCAACATGCCGTTTGACGAGTTCACAATTCTCCAACTCGCCGGCGACTTGGTAAACGCCGAGACACCGTCGCTGCCGCGTGAGATCCAGCTCGACAACCAGATCGCCAGCGGCTTCAACCGCTGCAACATCACGACGAGCGAAGGGGGGGCGATCGACGAGGAATACCGGGTCATTTACTGTCGCGACCGGACCGAGACGACGTCCGCGGTGTGGATGGGGCTGACGACCGGCTGCGCCGTCTGCCACAACCACAAGTTCGATCCGTTTTCGCAGAAGGAGTTCTACGAGCTGTCGGCGTTTTTCAACAACACGACCCAGCCGGCGATGGACGGCAACGTCCACGACACGCCGCCGATCGTGCCGGTGCCGAAGCCGGATGATCTCCCCCGCTTCACGCAGCTCGAGCAGGAGCTCCCCGCGGCGCGGGCCGCCGTCGAGGCCCGGAAGGGCTCGGCCCGGCCGGAGTTCGATGCCTGGATCACCGCCGCGAGTGCCGACACCGTCCGCACGCTCCTTCCCCAAGACACGCCCGCAGCGGAGCTCGGTTTCGCCGAAGGGCAGGGGAGCGTCACAAAGATGAAGCTCGCCGGCGCCGACAGCGACCTCCCCCTCACCCCCGAGACGACCTGGCAGGCCGGCCCTCCGGGCCTGCAGGGGCTCCTCCTCAATGGCAAGGCGGCCGAATTGCCGAGCCTTGGTGACTTCGAGCAGGATCAAGGCTTCAGCCTCTCCTTCTGGGTCCGCCCGCCCGCCAATGACACCGCCTATGCCGTCGTTGCCCGGATGGACGTCGCCCAGGCCCACCGCGGCTGGGATGCGTGGATCCAGAGCCGGCGCCTCGGCATGCACATGGTTCACGCCTGGCCCGACGACGCGATGAAGGTCTCGGCGAAGGATCAGCTCCCCGCCGACGCCTGGACGCAGGTGGCGATCACCTATGACGGCTCGGGTCGCCCCGAGGGGATCAAGGTCTTCTACAACGGCAAGCTCCAAGGCTTGAACGTCGAGACGAACGCCTTCAAGAAGAACACGATCAAAAATCAGGTGCCGTTCACGATCGGCAGCCGGTCTCCCGGCACCCCGGCCCACGCCTGCGGCTTGGCGGGGCTTTCGGTGTGGGGCCGGACGCTTGCCGATGGCGAGATCGAAGGGCTCGTCCGTGGCCAGGCGCTGGCCGACATCGTTCGCCTCGATCCGGCCGCCCGCCCCGCCGCGGCCGGCCCGCTCTACGACTGGTGGCTCGCCACCGCCGACGAGCCCTTCAAGGTGGCCACGGCCCGGGCCGCGACCCTCGACGCCGAGCAGGCGGAGATCCGCCGCCGCGGCACGGTGGCCCATGTCATGAACGAGAAGCCGGAGATGGCGAAGGCCTTCGTGCTCGCCCGCGGCGAATACGACAAGCGGTTGGACGAGGTCCAGCCCAGCACCCCCGCCGTCCTCCCCGGCTTCCCCGAGGGGGCGCCGCGCAACCGGCTCGGCCTGGCCCGTTGGCTGCTGCTGGCCGATCACCCCCTCACCAGCCGAACGACGGTCAACCGTTTCTGGCAGGAAGTCTTCGGCACCGGCCTCGTCCGCTCGAGCGCCGATTTCGGCGTCTCGGGTGAGCTCCCCAGCCATCCCGAGTTGCTCGACTGGATGGCGGTGGAGTTCCGCGAGACTGGCTGGAACGTGAAGCGGCTCTTCAAGCTCATGGTGACCAGTGCCGCCTACCGGCAGTCGGCCACCACCACCCCCGACAAGCTCGTCAAGGACAACGCCAACCGGCTCCTTTCGCGCGGGCCGCGCTTCCGGATGGATGCCGAGATGGTGCGCGATTATGCCCTCGCTGCCAGCGGCCTCCTCGTCCGTCAGATTGGCGGCCCGAGCGTGAAACCCTACCAGCCCGACGGCGTCTGGGAGGCGGTCTCGATGGGGGGCAACACGAACATCTACAAGCGTGACTCCGGGGAGAATCTCTACCGCAAGAGCATGTACTGGTTCTGGAAGCGGACGGCGCCACCGGCGTCGATGGAGATCTTCAACGCCCCGTCGCGGGAGACCTGCACGATCCGCCGCGAGCGCACCAACACCCCGCTCCAGGCACTCGTCACGCTCAACGACCCGCAGTTCGTCGAGGCCGCCCGGGCCCTCGCCGACCGGGCCTGGGAGATCGGTGGCCAGACCGACGACGCGCGGATCGATTTCCTCGCCAAGCGTCTTGTGGCCCGCCCGCTTTCGCCTCAGGAAATGCCGATCGTGAAGCAGTCGCTCGCCGACCTCCAGGCCTACTACGGCGGCCATACGGAAGAGGCGAAGCAGCTGATCACGGTCGGCGACTCGAAGCCCCGCCTCCCCGACCCGGCGCAGCTTGCCGCCTGGACGATGCTCACCAACGAACTGATGAACCTCGACGAAGTCCTCTGTAAATAAACGAACCCGTTGCCGCTCGCGGAATCTTCTCAAGGTTCCTGAGAAGGGTTCCTGAGAAGGGTTCCGTTCGATCCTCAATCGCCTCCCGTTGGCCCGTAGGAGTCTCTCCATGAACCCGCTCCCTTCCGACCTCGCGGCGCTCGGACAAAACCTCACGCGCCGCCGGTTCTTCGAGCGCGGCAGCCATCTCCTCGGCGGGGCGGCGCTCGCCTCGCTCATGGGGGAGAGCCTGGCCCGTGGCGATGCCGGCGGGGCGGCCATCGTGGGGAATGACGGCGTAGCGAGAGTCCCCGGTGCCCACGGCCCCCACTTCGCCCCGAAGGCGAAGAACGTCATCTACCTGCACATGGTCGGCGGGCCGCCGCAGATGGACATCTACGACTACAAGCCGGTGATGAACGACTGGTTTGACAAGGATCTCCCCGAGAGCATCCGCAACGGCCAGCGGCTCACGACGATGACGTCGGGGCAGACCCGGTTCCCGATCGCGCCGTCGCGGTTCAAGTTTGCCCAGCATGGCAAGAGCGGGATGTGGGTCAGCGAGCTGCTTCCCCACACGGCGAGCATGGCCGACGAGATGTGCTTCATCCGCAGCATGCACACCGAGGCGATCAACCACGAGCCGGCGATCACCTACATGCAGACCGGCAACCAGCTCCACGGCCGCCCCTGCCTGGGGTCGTGGGCCAGCTACGGCCTCGGCTCGCTCAATCAAGACCTCCCCACGTTCGTCGTCCTCATCGCCAAGCCGACCAACACCGAACAGGTGCAGGCGATCGGCGCTCGGCTCTGGTCGAGTGGCTATCTCCCCGGTGAATACGCCGGCGTGAGCTTCCGCTCCGCGGGCGATCCGATCCTCTACATCAACAATCCCTCGGGAGTTTCCCCCGAAGTGCGCCGCAAGACGCTCGACGGACTCCAGGCCCTCAACCAGCGGACGCTCGAGCAGATCGGCGATCCGGAGACGCGCACGCGCATCGCGCAATACGAGATGGCCTTCCGGATGCAGTCGAGCGTGCCCGATCTGACGAATCTTGCCACGGAGCCGGAAAGCACGTTTGCACTCTATGGCGAAGAGGCGAAGAAGCCGGGATCGTTTGCCAACAGCGTGCTCATGGCCCGGCGGATGGTGGAACGCGGCGTCCGCTTCGTGCAGATCTATCTCAACAACTGGGACACCCACGCCAACGTCGCCGTCCGGTTGCCGATGCAGTGCAAGGACATCGATCAGGCCTGCCACGGCCTCGTCCAGGATCTCAAGAGCCGCGGCCTCCTCGACTCGACGCTCATCATCTGGGGCGGGGAGTTCGGCCGGACGATCTATTCCCAAGGGGGCGTGTCGCGCGAGAACTACGGCCGCGACCACCATCCGCGCTGCTTCACGATGTGGATGGCCGGAGGCGGGTCCCGGGGCGGCCAAGCCTACGGCGAGACCGACGACTTCTCCTACAACATCGTCAAGGATCCGGTTCACATCCGCGACTTCCATGCGACGGTGCTGCAACTGCTCGGCTTCGACCACGAGCGCTTCACCTACCGCCACCTCGGCCTCGACTTCAAGCTCACCGGCGTCGACCACGCCCGGGTGATCCCCGAACTGATGGCGTGAGGCGACGGGGTCGCCTGCTGAGAGCAGCCGAGGCGGGCCGTCGCCCCTGGTGCCGCTCCAAGCGGCCGGCTGCAATGAAAGTTTTGCGGCTCTTTCTTGAATAGCGACGTTCGTTATTCAAGCTTCGCACCATGGCTCGCAGAGTCAGCGGCATCTACCGGACGACGACAACGGCCGGGGAGAAGGTGCGCGGCAACGCGTTCCTGGGCTCACTTTTCCAGCCGATTGGACGCGGGCCCCCCTTCAAGCCCCTCCCAGCTATAATGGTTCCCTTGCACTTCCCCTGCCGGGATTCAGGGGTGGATCGATCGTGACCTTTGGGGGATCACCATGCGCGATGGCGCCAATGCGGTTGGATGGCGACGATTCGGCATCGCGGCTGTGGCCGGCATTGGCCTGACTGGGATCGCGTGGCTGGCCGGCCGGGTGACCACGGCTGCCGATGAGACTCCGCCAGCGGTTTCTCCCGAAGACGCCGCGGCCAAGGCCGCCGCCGAAAAGGCGGCCAAGGAGAAGGCTGCCAAGGACGAGCGCGAGGCGGCCTTCCGCACCGCCCGCGAACTGCTCAAGCCCGAGCCGCGCCCGGCCCGCCCGGCCCTTCCCCAAAGCAGCCTGCCGCTGCAGCTGCTCGATGGCGAGCGGGTAGCGCTGGTGGGAAATTCGACCGCCGAACGGATGAACCTCTTCGGGCAGTTTGAAACGCTCCTCCACCAGCGCTTCCCCGACAAGCATCTGGTCGTCCGCAACTTCGCCCGACCGGCCGACGAGGTGGCCAATCGTCAGCGCGGGGGCGACTACACGGCGCTCGACGATCCGCTGGCGGCTTTCGGCGCCGACACCTTCCTCCTCTTCTTCGGCTTCAATGAGACGTTTGCCGGCCCTGAAGGGGTGGCGGAGTTCCGCGCCAACTACGAGAAACTGCTCGATGACCTGGCGCGGCGATATCCGCGCGACGACACTGGCGCCCCCCCTCGGTTCGTCATCGTCTCGCCGATCGCCGTCGAGCCCTCGGGCGATCCGCTCCTCCCCGATGCTGCCGAGCAGAATGCCACCCTCGCTCTCTATCGCGACGCCGCCCGCGACGTGGCCAAGGCCCGCGGCATCGCCTTTGTCGATCTCCTCGCCGAAACCGAGCGCGGCTTCACCGCCACCCCCGGGCTGCAGTTCACGATCAATGGCTGCCATGTGAACGCCGCCGGCGATGCGCTCGTGGGAAACCTCCTCGACCGGCTGCTCTTCGAAGGTGCCGGCCAGGCGTCGGTCACACCCCTGACGCAGGATCGCTTCGAGAAGCTCCGGGCCGCCGTCATCGATAAGTCTTGGATCCATCTCCAGGACTACCGGATGATCAACGGCTGGTACGTGTATGGCGGCCGCCGCACGTTCGACACCGAGACCTTTCCCCGCGAATACGCCAAGCTGCGGCGGATGGCGGCGGTTCGCGATGCCTACGTGTGGGATCTCGTCGCTGGCCGGACGGTGGCCCCGGAGCCCGACGATTCGGCCACCGGTGACCTGCTCACCCCGCCGACACGGTTCGGCGTTCCCGGCCAGGGCTATAGCGAAAACCAGGCCGGTGGCCCGGTGATCGTGCCGCCGGCCGACCTGATCAAGTCGTGCACGCTCCCCCCCGGCTTCGAGATGAAGCTGTTCGCGGATGAATCGCGCTTTCCCGAGCTCGCCAAGCCGGTGCAACTGTCGTTCGACGGCCGGGGCCGGCTGTGGGTCAGCACGATGCCGAGCTATCCGCAGTGGCAGCCGGGTGATCCGCGCCCCCAGGACAAGCTCGTGATCCTCGAAGACACCAATGGCGACGGCACGGCCGACAAGAGCACGGTGTTTTATGACCGGCTCCATTGCCCCACCGGCTTCGCCTTCTATAACGGCGGCGTGCTCGTGGTCGACCAGCCCCGGATCCTGTGGCTCAAGGATGGCGACGGCGACAGCCGGGTCACGCCTGGCAATCCCGCCGACAGCATCGTCCATGTGCTGGATGGCTGGGCGACGGAAGACACGCACCACACCGTCGGCGCTTTTGAATCGAGCCCCGCCGGGCTCGTCCACATGCTCGAAGGGGTGGCGATGAGCACCACCGTCGAGACTCCGTGGGGCCCGTTCCGCAACTCCGGCTCCGCCGGCGCCTACGTTCTCGATCCCCGCACCTGGCAGATCAGCCACTTCGTCACCGCGGGCTACGGAAATCCCTGGTGCTATGTGTTCGACCAGTGGGGGCAGGGCTTCTGCGGCGACGGCACCGGTGCCAACCAACACTGGGACACACCGCTTTCGGGCAAGCAATACCGGGGCCGCAAGGGGATGAACCCGGTCTTCGACGTCGAGGGGATGCGGCCGGTGGTGGGGAGCGAGTTCCTCAACACGCGGCAGTTTCCCGATGATGTGCAGGGGCAGTTTCTCTATGCCTGCGTCATCAACACCAACGGCATGCCGCGCTGGACCTTCTCCGACGACGGCGCCGGCTTCAAGGGGGTGCGCGTTCGGCACGACCCGGCCGATCCGAAGACAGCCTTCGATCTGATCAAGAGCACCGACAAGCACTTCCGCCCTGTCGATCCGCAGATCGGGCCCGACGGCGCGCTGTGGTTTGGCGACTGGGCCAATCCGCTCATCGGCCACATGCAGTACAGCCAGCGCGATCCCAACCGCGACCATGTCCATGGCCGCATCTATCGCCTCTTTTACACCGACAAGCCGCTGCTCAAGCCCGAGACGCAGGTCGGTAAGCCGTTGGCTGTGGTTCTCGATCAGCTCAAATCCCCGGAATGGCGAACACGCTGCCGGGCCCGCGATCATCTCCAGGCTCTCCCACCGGCCGAGGTGCTCCCCGCCGCCTCCGCCTGGTTTGAGGCCAACGCCAACGACCCCGCCGCCGAGCGGCTGGCGTGCGAAGTGCTCTGGCTGCAGCAGAGTTTTCATGCCGTTGATGGCACCTTGCTCCAGAAATTGCTCGAGACAGCCACGCCCGAGGCCCGCGCCGCGGCCACCCACGTGCTCGCCGACGAGCGTCTCCGGGTAGAGGGGGCCGAGAGCTTACTCGTGGCGCAGTCTCTCGATCCCCATCCGCGCGTTCGGACCGAAGCCCTCCGCGGCTTGAGTTTCTTCCCGACGGCGACGGCGATGGCCGCCGTTGTAGCCGCGGCCAATGCCGATCCCTCCGATCGATTCCTGGCCTACACGGCCGATGCGGCAGTGGGGGCAAATGTCGACGTGTGGCGCGGTCAGCACCTCAAGGGGGAATTGGCCGCCAAGGATTCACCCGCCGCCAGGATGCTCGACAGCGTGATCGCGCTGGACAAGAAGGCTGCCGAGGTGGTCCCCTACCTGCAGATCCTGCTCAGCAGGGAGCCAACTCCTGAGGAGCAGCGCTCCAAGGCGATCCAGGCGATCGCCGACGTGCAGGGGGGCGATGCCGGCAATGGTCAGGCCGTCTTCCGCCGGCTGTGCATCAGCTGCCACAAGATCGGGGACGTGGGGGCTGATTTTGGCCCCGAGATGTCGAAGGTGGGGGAGCGGCTGACCGGCCCGAAACTCGTCCAGTCGATCATCGATCCCAACGCCGACATCGCCGAGAAGTACCTCTCGACGTCGGTGCTCACCCACGAGGGGACGAGCATCACCGGCCTGGTCGTCAGCGAGACTCCCGAGACGCTCGTGATCTTTGACGGCAAGGAGCAAAAATCGATTCCGGTGGACCAGATCGATGAACGCACCATCCTCCGCCAAAGCAGCATGCCCGAAGGGCTGGCTGGTACGCTCTCGCCGACGGAGTTCCTTGATGTTGTTGAATACATGCGCCAGCTGAAGTAACAGGGGCGCTGCGGCGGGCTTCCTGTTGGCTGCATGAAAGTGCTCTGATTGTCGTCTCCTCTCCAGTCTTTCCTGCTCGATCTCATGGAGCATCTGTGATGTCTGCACTGATTCGTATGGTTGCAGTTTTCCTGCTGATAGCGGCGTTCCTCGCCCCCCCGGCCCAGGCCGCCGGCAGGCTCGAGATCCGCGAGGGAGACCACATCTGCATCATCGGCGGCGGCGTTGCCGACGCCATGCAGCACACCGGCTGGCTCGATACGCTGCTCCACTCCCGCTTCCCCGACAAGCGGCTGGTGATCCGCAACCTCGCTTACGACGGCGACGAGGTCGATCCCGCCAAGCGGCTCCGCTCCGCCGATTTCGGCACACCCGATCAGTGGCTCTCCGGCGCCGCGCCGATCCCCAATCCGGGCGGCCTGAAGACGAAGGACTTCGTTCGCGAAAACCGCTTCGAGCTCACCAACACCCGCGCCGACGTGATCTTCGCCTTCTTTGGGGCTAACGAAGCCCACGCCGGCCCCGCCGGCCTGGAGGCCTTCAAGACCGAGGTCGAGAAGTTCCTCAAGCACACCCTCGGCCAGAAATACAACGGCGTCTCCGCGCCGCGTGTGGTGATGTTCTCGCCGATCGTCCATGAGAATCTCGATCGGGCTCACTGGCCCGACGGCAAGGCCCACAACGCCAACATCGCCCTCTATGCCAAGGCGATGGAAGAGGTCTGCAAGGCGGAGGGGGTGACCTATGTCGACCTCTTCACCCCGTCGCGCGAAGCCTGCGAGAAGATCAAGGAGCCGCTCACCAGCGACGGCATCCACCCGACTCCCCGCGGCGATCGCGAGATCTCGCGGATCATCGACGAATCGCTGTTTGGCGCGGCGCCGGCCCGCGATCCCAAGAGCCTCGACCGCCTCCAGAAAGCGGTCGCTGACAAGAACTTCCACTGGTTCAACCGCTAC
The DNA here is from genome assembly GCA_945865325.1 of Candidatus Kuenenia stuttgartensis. Lineage (GTDB taxonomy): Bacteria > Planctomycetota > Planctomycetia > Pirellulales > UBA1268 > QWOP01. The sequence continues at coordinate 8,096 of CAMBFA010000074.1, read as the reverse complement.
CGCGTCACCGACGGCTACTCAACGTACGGCGGCCGGGCGTGGCTGAAGTTTGTCGAAGATCAGACGAACTACGAAATCGGCCAGCGCGAGCTCGATTACCTCGACGTCATGACCACCAACCGCGACAAGCGGATCTGGGCCACGGCCGCCACCCTCGGCAATGCCAATGCCCCGCTTCCCAAGGTCGAGGAGTCGGGCCTCCCTGACTTCATTCCGGTGGTCACCAACAAGCCGGGCCCGCTCCCCGGCGGCAAGCATGAGTTTCTCTCTGGTAAGGATTCGATTGGGAAGATGACGGTCCACTCCGGAATGAAAGTTGAGCTCGTCGCCGACGAGGAGATGTTCCCGGAGCTGATCAATCCAGTGCAGATGGCCTTCGACACAAAGGGGCGGCTGTGGGTCGCCGCCTGGCCAACCTACCCGCACTGGCGGCCCGACGAGCCGATGAACGACAAGCTGCTGATTCTCGAGGACACCAACGGCGACGGCCGCACCGACAAGATCAAGACCTTTGCCGGTGATCTCCACAACCCAACCGGCTTTGAGTTCTGGGGGAAGGGCGTGATCGTCGCGCAGGGCCCCGACATCCTTTACCTCGAGGACACCGACGGCGACGACGATTACGACATCAAGACGCGGATCATCGGCGGCCTCGACACTGCCGACACCCACCACACCGCCAATAGCTTTACGTTCGATCCGTCGGGGTCGGTCTACTTCCAGGAAGGGACCTTCCATCATTCCCAGGGGGAGACGCCGTGGGGCCCCCCGGTGCGTGTCGCCAACGGCGCGGTCTTCAAGTATGAGCCGCGGACAGGGAAGTTCGGCCTCTACACCTCCTATGGCTTCGCCAACCCTCACGGCCACGCCTTCAATGCCTGGGGCGATGACATCGTCGTCGACGGCACAGGCTCCGTTCCCTACTGGGGCTCGGTGTTCTCGACGCGACTCAATGGGATGGACAAGCATGGTGGCGCCCCGAGTGTTTACAACCAGCGCACCCGCCCCTGCCCGGGGATCGAGTTCCTCTCCAGCCCCCACTTCCCGGCCGAGCTCCAGGGGAATCTCCTCGTCGGCAACGTGATCGGCTTCCAGGGAATCCTCCAGTACAAGTTCGCCAAGGGGGACGGCAGCTATCCCGAGGCGACCGAAGTCGAGCCGATCATTTCGTCGAGCGACCCGAACTTCCGCCCCGCCGATCTCGAGATGGGGCCCGACGGCGCCATCTACTTCACCGATTGGCAAAACCCGATCATCGGTCACATGCAGCACAACCTCCGCGACCCCAGCCGCGACCGGATCCACGGCCGCGTCTACCGGGTGGTGATGGATGGCAAGCCGGTGGCCAAGCCGGTGCCGATCGGGGGCCGCCCGGTTGCCGAGCTCGTCAAGCTCCTCGCCGATCCAATCGACCGAGTGCGCTACCGGGCCAAGCTCGAGCTCGACGGCCGCCCCGAGGCGGAAGTCGTGCCGGCGGTGACGGCCTGGATCGCAAAGCTCGATCCGAAGTCGCCGTCCTTCGAGCACAATCGGCTCGAAGGGCTGTGGGCGCTGCGTCACTTCGATCAGGTGCCGCTGGCGCTTCTCGAGCAAGTCCTGACCAGCCCCGACGCCCGTTCGCGGGCTGCCGCGATGCGCATCGTGGCGGGAGTTGCCGATCGGGTGCCAAAGGCCCTCGAGTGGGTCGTGCGCGGCGCCGGTGACGACAGCGCGCGCGTCCGCCTTGAAGCCGTCCGCACGGCGAGCTATCTGAAGAACCCTGCCGCGATCGAGGCCCTTGCTGTGGCGGGCGACTTCCCTGCCGATCGGCACATGGATTACGTCAAGAAGGAATCGGCCCGCGTCCTCGAGCCGGAGTTCCGCTCGGCCCGCGAGGCCAAGGAGCTGATCGCCTTCTCGACCGACGCCGGCAGGCGGTTCCTCTACCGGTCACTGACCAACGACGAGCTGGCCGCCGAGCCGCGCTCGCCGGTGGTGTTCCGCGAGATGCTGCTGCGAACAGGGCTCGACGAACGGCTCCGTCAGGAAGCGATCGAGGGGCTTGCCGCGGCCGACACCAAGAGCGTCGTCCGCGTTGCCGTCGACGCCTTGAGCGAGCTCGATGCCCGCGAGGGGGCCGTCGATTCGGCCACCGTGTTCGATCTGATCCGGGTGCTGCTCTCGCGGCCCGCCAGCGAGCTGGCCGAGCTGCGGGGCGACATGGAACGCATGGCGACCTCCGCCCGGCGGCCGCAGCTGCGCCGGATCGGCTATGTCGCGCTGACGGTGATCGACGCCCTCGGCGGCGGCGATCCGAGCGCCAAGGTGTGGGAGCTGGCCAAGGCGGAGCCGCGCCGGCTCGTCGACCTGGTCGAGGCCCTGCCGCTGGTGAGCGATCCGGGCGTGCGCACGAGCCTCTATGACCGCGTTCTGCCGCTCGTCGACGGCCTCCCCGGGACCACGGCCGTGAAGCCGGGGACGGTCGGCCGGTTCGTCCGCGTTGAGCTTCCCGGCAAACAGCGGACGCTGACGCTCGCCGAAGTGGAGATCTACGCTGGCAACGACAATCTCGCCCGCGCCGGCAAGGCGACCCAGATCAACGTCGCCGCTGGCGGCGAGCCGGGCCGGGCGATCGACGGCAACACCGACCCCGAATATGGCAAGAACAGCCAGACCCACACCCAGGAAGGGATCGAGAACCCGTGGTGGGAGGTCGATCTCGGCAGCCCAAAGGGGATCGACCGGATCGTCGTCTTTAACCGGGGCGACGGCCTGGCCGGGCGCCTTCAAGGTTTCAAGCTCTCGATCCTCGATGGCGAGCGCCAGGAAGTCTTCAAGGTGGAAAACCAGCCGGCACCTGAAGCGTCCGCGGAAATCGCGGTTTCCAGCGAGGAAGCCCGCCTGACGACCGCCGTCCGCCGGGCTGCGTTTGGGGCGCTGGCCGGCGTCCGCGGCCGCGAGAACGAGGTGTTCGAGCGGATCGCGCCGTTTGTTATCAACGGGGAGGATCGTGATGCCGCCATCGCGGCCCTCGAGAAGATCCCGGTCGCACAGTGGCCCGCCGCACAGGCGGCACCGATGCTCGACGCGTTGATCGCCTCGATGCGGACAGCGACCGTCGAGCAGCGCTCGAGCGATGCCGGCCTTGCCGCTTGGCAATTCGCCGAGAATCTCACCACGCTCCTCCCGGCGGCCGAAGGGAAGGCGCGGCGTGCTGACCTCGCCGATCTGGGGGTGCGCGTCGTCCGCATCGGTACGGTCTACGAGCGGATGAACTACGACAAGGAGACGATTGCCATCCAGGCGGGCAAGCCGGTGTTGTTTGTCCTCCAGAATGCCGACGTCATGCCCCACAACTTCGTCGTCGCCAAGCCGGGCTCGATGCAGGCCCTCGGTGAGATCGCCGAGAAGCTCTCGCAGGATGCGTCGTTTGCCAAGCGGGCGTTCGTGCCGGAGTCGGCTGATGTCCTCGTGGCCAGCACGCTCCTCCAGCCGCAGGCCTCCCAGAAGCTCACCTTCAATGCCCCCACGGAGCCTGGCGTTTATCCGTACGTCTGCACCTACCCCGGGCACTGGCGGCGGATGTACGGGGCGATGTATGTCGTCGATGATCTCGAGGGGTATCTGGCCGATCCGGCCGCCTATCTCGCCGCCCATCCCCTCACCATCAAGGACGACCTTCTCAAGGACCGCCGCCCGCGCACCGAGTGGACGCTGGCCGACCTCGAGGGGAGCCTGAACGGGATGGAGAAGGGACGGTCGTTCGTCCATGGTCGCGAGCTGTTCCGGACGACGAGTTGTGTCTCCTGCCACAAGCTCGGCGAGGCGGGGAACCAGTTTGGCCCAGAGCTTGCCAAGCTCGACGCCAAGATGGACGCGCTGGAGATCACCAAGCACATCCTCGACCCGTCGCTGCGGATCGAGGAGAAGTATCGCTCGACGACGATCGTCACCGACGACGGCCGCCGGCTCACCGGTCTCGTGGTCGCCGACACCCCAGCGGAGCTGGCGCTCGTGGAGAACCCCGTCGCCAGCGCCGAGCCCGTCCGGATCAAGAAGACCGACATTGAGGAGCGGGTGACCTCCGTGGTGTCGATCATGCCCAAGGGGCTCCTCGACAAGCTGACGCGCGACGAAGTCCTCGATCTCGTCGCCTACGTCACGGCGCGGGGAGAGGAATCGAGCGCCTTGTTCAGCCCCGACGGCTGTCCGCATCACAACGACGCAGCGCCATCGCAGGGGAAGTGACCGGCGTCGCCGTCTCGAGGCACGGCCGGTGGCGGGGAGCCTGTTCCCCGTCACCGGCGACTCTTCCAGGGAAGGAACTGATCCGCCGATGGATTCCGAAACCGAGCGCCCAGGATCGCGGGTTCGCCCGCTCGACGCTGTCGAGCGACGCGTCCTCGGTGTCCTGATCGAGAAGGGGAAGACGACGCCGGAGGCCTATCCGCTCTCCCTCAACGCGATCATCACCGGCTGCAATCAGAAGAACAACCGCGACCCGTTGATGACCGTCGACGAGGATCAGGTGGGGCAGGCTATCGAAACGCTCCGGGCCGCCGGCGTCGTCGCCGAGATCTACGGCAGCGGCCGCGTTCCCCGCTACCGGCACTACGGCTATGAGTGGTTCGGTGGCATTGAGAAGGAGGATCTCTCGATCCTGGCCGAGCTCCTGCTGCGTGGCGAACAGAGCGAAGGGGATCTGCGCGGCCGTGCCAGCCGGATGGACCCTATTCCCGATCTCCAGATTCTCCGCACCAGGCTCGATGGCCTCGCCGAGCGCGGGCTCATCATCTGGCTCTCCCCTCCCGGCCGCGGCCGGGTGCTGACGCACGGGCTTCTGCCGGAGGAGAAGCTCGAGAAGGTGCGTGCCAAGCTCGGCGTGGCCGGGCAGTCGTTTCCGGCCGGAGCCTCCGAGCCGGTGCCAGCGGCGACCGGCGGGGTGAACGACGACGAAGCCGACGACGATATCGACGCCGGCACCGTGACGGTGCCCCGTCCGGCAGCGTCTGTGGCTGCGCCCCCATCCGCTCCCTCGATCGCGCTTGCGGCGCTGGTCGAGAAGATCGCCACCCTCGAGGGAGAAGTGGCGGCGCTGCGGTCTCGTCTCGACGCCCTCGAATCGGCCCTCGGCAACTGACCCCGATCCGTTGTTCAGCAGGAGTCTCCTCATGCACCGCCAGATTCTCTCCCTCGCCATCCTTCTCCTGGCGCTCGCCACCGGCCCGCTCCATGCCAATGACTGGCCCCATTGGCGCGGGCCCCTCGGCAATGGTGTCTCCCTCGACGCCACGCCGCCGGTGGATTTCAGCCCGACGAAAAATCTTCTTTGGAAGGTGGAGATCCCTGGCCGCGGATCGTCGTCGCCGGTGGTCCAAGGGGATCGTGTCTTCGTGACCGCCGCCGTGCCGGTGGCCGGCAGCAGCGACATCTTCGAGTTTCGCGTTCTCTGTTTCGACCGGGCCACAGGGAAGGAGCGGTGGTCAAAGACGGCCGTCACGGCAAAGCCCCACGAAGGCACCCACCAGACCAACGGCTTCGCCTCCGCCTCCCCCTGCACCGACGGCGAGCGGGTCTACGCCCATTTCGGCTCGCGCGGGCTCTTCTGCTACACCCTCGACGGCGCGCCGGTGTGGAACCGCGACTTCGGCGACATGAAGGTCCGCAACGGCTTCGGCGAGGGGAGCTCCCCGACCGTCTACGGAGATCTCGTCCTCGTCCCCTGGGATCACGAGGGGCCGTCGATGCTCTTTGCCGTCGACGCGCGGACGGGGAAAACCGTCTGGGAGACACCGCGCGACGAGCCGACCGGGTGGTGCACTCCGCTGGTCACCGTCGACAAAGGGGGGCGGAAGCAGGTCGTGATGAACGGGCAGAACGCGGCCCGGGGCTACGACCTCGCGACGGGCAAGGAGCTGTGGCGCTGCGCCGGGCAGACGCAGCGTCCGTGTGCCTCGGCCGTGGCCGACGATGGCGTCGCCTGGGTGACCAGCGGCTTCCGCGGCGCCTTCCTCGGAGCCTTCGATCTCGCCGGGAGTGGGGATCTCGAAGGAGGGAAAAGCGTTCTCTGGACACGCTCCACAGACACCCCCGACGTCGCCTCCCCCCTCCTCTCGGATGGCCGGCTCTGGTTCTACAAGGAAAAGTCGGGGCTCCTCACCTGCGTCGATGCCGTCACGGGTAAGCCGTTGTGGGAGACGGCGCGGGTCGAGGGGGTGAACAACATCTACGCCTCGCCGATCGCCGCCGGGGGGCACGTCTACCTCACCGACCGGCGCGGCACGATCGCGGTCGTCGCGGACGCGCCGGTGTTGAAAGTCATCGCCACAAACGACATGGGGGAGGGAGTCGATGCCACGCCAGCGGCGGCGGGCAACCAACTCTTCGTCCGTGGCGAGCGGCATCTTTTTTGCTTAGGAAGCCCATGAGCCCATGAGCCCATGACAGCTGACGGCCGCCGCCATCCCTGTCCCTGCGATCCGGCCCTACGAGGCCCTGATTGAAACAAAAACCTCATGAAACAAAACCGCCGCCGTGGCCTCCAGCCACGACGGCGGTTTCTTTCGACGGATGTCGACGCGGCCTGCCGGCCTTCGCGATTACTTCTTGTGGGCCTTGTGGCAGGAGCCGCATGACTCGGTGAGCTTCGCGAACTCGGCCGCGACACCGGCGTGGTCCTTCGCGAGCGCCTTCACGAGGACGGCGTCGCTCGCCGTCCGGAGGATTGTCGAGGCGTTGGCCCAATCGGCATCGGGGCAACGACCGTCGTCCATGAGCGTGTAGGAGATCTCATTGAGCACCGCGGCGTGGGTCGCGACTTTCTCCCAGGCGGCGTCGTCGGCCGGGGCCTGCTTCACCGCCTCGCCGATCGCCGCACAGTGCGGCTGAACGATCCCGCTCATCAGTTGCTTCGTGGTCGCTGGACGAGTCTTCCCCTTCTTCACCTGGGCATCGGCCACGGCGGCCACCAGTGTCAGAGCCACCGCCACACCGGCCACGAGCATGATCCGCTTCATGTTTTGTTCTCCGCTTTATCGGCACTTCCGCAGGACCGCGCCGGCCCCACCATCCCGGCGACGGAGTCGGTCCATCGGCCGGGGTTCGCGGGTCAGTGTAAGGCCGGGTCGGGAGCCACACCGCAGCCCCAGCTGATACGCGAGTCTCGACAAGCATCCGATCGCCGGCGATCGGCCTGCCGTTTCACCCCCCTGGGCGGAGGGAGGGCCGCAGAATCCCCAATTCGAAGCCGAGCGCCACCGCCTGGGCCCGATCGGCGGCCCCGAGCGCGGCCAGGATCGCCGACACATGGGCCCGCGCCGTGCGCTCGGAGATCCCGAGGATCGCGGCGATCTCGTTGTTGGAATAACCCTGTCGGACGAGCCCGAGCACCTCCACCTCGCGCTTCGACAGCGGGCCTTGCCGGAAACCCAGCGCCGACGCAGGGGGATCGATCACGCCACCGGCGTGAACCGTGCGGATCGCCGCCGCCAGCGCCTCGTGATGAATGGTCTTCACGAGATAGCCGCGGGCACCGGCCGTCATCGCCATCCCGATATCCTCGGGGGCCTGCGAGGAGGTGAGCATGATGACACGGGCAGCAGGAAAATCCCCCACCAGGCGCCGCAGCGTGTCGATGCCGTCCATCCGCTCCATGCTGACATCGAGGAGCACGATGTCGGGGGTGTGCTCACGGTAGAGATCGATCGCCGAGAGCCCGTTCTCGGCTTGGGCGACCACCGCGAACCCATGGCTCAACGTGAGCACGCTTGAGAGCCCCACCCGCATCACCGGATGGTCGTCGACGAGCATCACGCGGATCTCGGGGCTTCCACCGGAAGTGTTCACGGACTGAACTCCCCGAAAAGGATTCCGACGGGCGGGTCATCGGGGCTTCCGGGCGGCACCCCAAGGATGCCCCCTTCACTCCACCGATGACCCGCCGCGCGGAAAACGCCCCGTTGACCGACGGTGAACCTGCTTACGACCACCGTCCGTCCGATCATGGCCTCCGGTACGACGGCCGCGCGGGACGCCGAACACTCGACCATAAACCGGAACGCTTTCCTTTGCGTGGCACACACCGTGCGCCACATCCTGCCATCGGATTTGACCGTGCC